>JBKQTS010000161.1:0-97755 GCA_052143075.1 Syntrophobacteraceae bacterium
GGAATCCTGGGCGGTATCTCCACGGGCATGGACATCATAATAAGGGCCGCAGTAAAGCCGATCCCGTCGATCTCCAAGCCCCAGCACACGGTGGACGCAGATGGCAAACCCGCCCATATCAGCGTAAAAGGCCGCCACGATATTTCGGCCATTCCAAGGATCATTCCGGTCTTGGAAGCCATGACCCTGCTGGTGTTGGCCGATTTTATGCTTCATCCTTTTCCGGGGCGGTAGGTTCACCGCAGTCCCTCATGTCCCGTGCGACATCCGAAACAATGAAAAGACGCGGATGGGTGGAGCGAAGAGACTGTGTCGCAATTGTAATGTTTTTCGTATTTCCCCCCTTTTATAAAGGGGGGCAGGGGGGATTTTCATTATCCGATACCACATAAGCATTTGCAATCCCCCTCTATCCCCTTTTCAAAAGAGGGAAGTGGAGCCTTTCCCCATTGGGCTTTACCGAGCATTTCTGAATTGCGACACAGTCTCGAAGCGTAACCCATCACGCCTTTTCGAAGCAGTTGCTCACGCCCCTTCGGGGCACCCTGAAACGATGAAAAGGTTGAGCCTCTCACTGGGGTGGCCCGGATAACTCGTTATCCGGGGCGCGTAGCGCCAAGAGGACCACGCAACTTTTCGTAACAGAGACCCAGAGGACGCATAGGTAAAACCAGACGTGGAGAGGGGAGGACATGCACACAAGACCCTCGCCGCGTCATCGCGTCTCCCTGTCGTCCCTCGCTCTCCTCCGCGCCGCGGTGAAAAGTTTTTTCTACGCTCCGCGAGGCGCTCCGGCCGCCGTTCGATCAGTGAAGTTCGCTTTTTATCGTTTCTTCCAACCGCTCTTTATCAAGTCCACATACAATCCGATTCCCAATTTCGATCACAGGCGCACTGCATGCGCCTCGGGTCGCTTCAAGCATGCGTTTATGAGCCTTCACATCATCGTGAATATCATAGACCTTGAAATCAATCCCTTTGCCCGTAAGGAATTCCTTGATCTTGCCATTGTCCGGAGATGTGGGACGTACGTACACATTGACCTCTTTTTCCATTTCTGTCCCCTTTCACATTACCCGTTTGAGTCCCTTTAATTAATCTCTATCCGCTCCAACCGGTGTCAAGAGGAACAGGAACAGAAAAAGGAGCGAGAAGCGGGTAGCGAGAAGCTTCTTGCTTCTTGCTTCCTGCTTCCTGCTCCCTGCTCCTTGCTTCCTGCTCCCTGGATACCTACCATAATTAATATGCCATAGATCACCGAATAATATGAATTGTCGAATGATAACGCACCGTTGATATCGCGCAATTTTGGGATGCGCCATTCGAACGCGCATCGGTCGCAAAATTGCCAAGGGAGGTAACGATGGACACAATTCTGGTAACCGGTGCATCCGGAAGGTTAGGCAACGCATTGGTAGAGGCCCTGGTTGAAAGGGGGATAAACGTGAGGGCCGCTACGAGGCAGACAACGAAAATCAAATGGACAGGGCTGGTTCAGCCCGTGGTCTTCGACTACGAGGACCGGGGTCTTTACAAAGCTGCACTCGACGGAGTATCGGGCGTTTTTCTGGTGGCTCCGCCCCTGGATGCTCAAGCTCCGGCAAAACTGATCCCTTTCATTGACAAAGCCAGGGAGATGGGGGTCAGGCATGTAGTGCTCAATTCGGTGCTGAAAGCTGACTCAAATGAGCAAAATCCTCTCAGGATCGTCGAGCAACACCTTCTTAAAAAGTCGGGACTCGATTGCGTAATCCTTCGCCCCAACTTCTTCATGGAAAATTTCTCCTCTGGCTGGTTCGCTCAGATGATCGCGAATGGGGAGATCCGGCTGCCCGCAGGTGACGCCAAGACCAGCTTCATTTCGGTCTTGGACATCGCCCGGGTGACCGCTGACTGTCTTCTGGAAAAGCACTCCGGAGCACAATACAACCTGACGGGCCCCGAGGCGCTTGGTTATGGAGAGGCAGCGCGGATGATATCAGACGTCTGCGGAAGGACGGTGACCTACAATCCCATCTCCGAAACGGAAATGATGAAGGACGCCCGGGAACAGGGGATGCCCGAAAGCGCGATTCAATACATCGGTCAACTCTTCGCTTATACGCGCAAAGGTCTTATGGGTGAGATAACCAATACGGTCCTCGAATTGACGCGAAAAGCCCCCATTTCGTTTAGGGAATTCGCGCGGAGGAACGCAGATCGCTGGAAAGTGCCCAAAGCTGCCTGACCGCCGGGAAACTTTGACCGCTGAATCCACCGCAGCAATTCATGTCCCGTTGGGACACCCGACACGCTGAAAAGTCCCGTAGCCTTTTCAGTAGGAGCGGGGCCATGCCCGTGATGAACTTTTCGAGACACTTCCTCACGTCCTTGCGGGACACTCGGAAACCATGAAAAGGAGCGCCGATAACCCCCCTTTTCTAAAGGGGGGCAGGGGGGATTTTGATGCTGTCGAGACGCTGAAGCCTGTCCGAAATGAACTTTTCGAGACAAGGCGTAATTCGATTAAGGCCGGCATGCTTCGTTCCCCTTCTCACCGATCCACCGATTCACGTATCAGCCCTCCAGCAGGTCTTTCTCGCCACGGCCTCTGGCGATCCCCAGGGGTTCGAGGATTTCCGATATGATACGAACCCTCGCCCTGTCGGTCCCTGAGGCTTCCGCTTCGCGGTGGAGCCGCGACAGGGCGGCCGCATGCCGGTACATGTTTCGCCGCCCGGATTCTCGGGCCGCATCGATCAGCTTCCAGTCGCCGGTTTGCCGGAATCGGAAGAAGGCTTCCCGGATTTCAGGGAAAACCGCCCGCGAGATGGCGCTCTGGAAAGCGACGTAGAATCCGAGCGAGGATTCGACGCGGTTTTGCACGATGTGGCCGAGCAGCCCTTCCGAGTGGGTGTCCGCAAGAACGTCTTTCAGCACTCGGGCAAAGATTTCGACCGGGCTGTTCGCGTAGGCAGAGACCATTTCCTTCCAGAGGCCGCCGTCGAAGCCGGTCTCTAACACTTCCCCGATTTCGTGGTAGACCCAGGTCTCGAGTTCCCGCCCGGCGATCCGCTCCAGTAGGTCCCCGAGGCGCGCCGCGTTGCGGCGGATCTCATCGAGACCCACCCCGTACCGGGCAAGACCGAACTCCACGGCTTCCCGCGCAGAAGGGGGCGCCTCGAGAATATGGTCCCACAGGAAAAAGAGCATGCACGACCGCCTGGCGAATATCTGCTCTCCCTGCCGCATTGCCGGGGTCATGAAGATGTCTCAAGGTATTTTGTTAAGTCCAACACTTCTGCTAACAGTTTAGAATTTAAGTGAAATTTAGGCTTAGTCCGAGCAGGATCGAAAGGATGGTTCGTAGTTGCAGGGTATACTGTCATTGGTTCCGCCATTAATCCCACCAACAATCTCCGCTTACCTTCAAAATCTAACTTTCCGACCTTTTGGTGAATATCCCATAGGAGTTGTTCATTACCGATCAATTCTTCCAATTCCTTTTGTTCGGATTGTAACTTTTCAACATCCCCACATTCAGTCTTTACACTGGTTAATTCTAGATTGAGATGTTTTATATCATTAGCAAATTCACGTCGTTTGAACTTGAATTCGGTGGGATTATATTCTTCGTCGGCCATCAACAATTGATCGTCCATCCGTTTGATTGCGCGAGTTTTTTTAACTATTTCTAATTCGATATTAGCAATCTTAACTTTCAACTCTACGATTCGTGTTTCATAATGTTCGTTATTAAGTAAGGGCGAATATACTCCTTGCCTATTCACCCCAAATTTAACTTCCAAATGGTCCCATACCCACTCTTCAATAGGTTGTGCAGGGATAGAAGGCAAAGAACACTTATGCTTGCCCATAATTGTTAATTCTTTAGGACCAGCCGCATAGAGTCGACATTTATAATATCGCCGTCCTTCTGCCATGGTCGGATAAATCATGGAACCACATAATCCACATTTTAGCAGCCCTTGAAGCAAGAAAGTATCTGCATACTTAATGCGTCTACCTCTGCGCCATGCTCCACTTTGTGCTTTCTTATGAACTTGTTCCCACTGACTTTTTGTAATTATGGGTGGTATATCATCCCAAACAATATGCTCTTCAAGTGGTTTATCTCCAATTACTTCTCGCTTAGCATTAGTGCGTTTAGTATTTACAACCACATATCCATAGTAGATAGTTTTCTTTAGCAGAGCTGACATATGCGCTGTATTCCAATATCGACCTTGCTGCGTTTTTATATGCTCTTTATTGAGAATGATGCATACATCATGGAAACTAAATGAGACTTTTTCAAGATATAACTCAACAATCCTGCGAATTATGTTAGCCTCTTTTTCTACAATTTCAACTTCTTTTGTTTTATCATTCCATGCCAAACCAAATGGGAGTTTTCCAATCCATCTCTTATTTTCTTTCCACAGTTGAGTTCGCTTTCGATGCGTCCGGTCTTTGATTATTTTTCTCTCCAATTCATCAAAAGTCACTACCATCTGGAACATCGCTTCCCCATAAGGAGAATCATCGAAACTCTGCTGTATAGATATCAATTCTATTCCCTGTGATTTCAATCCCTTTCGAGCAGGAATAACATCAGCAACTTCGCGTCCAAATCTACTAAGGTTCCATACGATCACGGCTTGGAATTGCTTACGTTCCGCATCTTTGAGAAGCTGATTGAATTGAGGGCGAGTTCCATCGGCACCACTATAGACACCTTCATTATAGATTTTGACGAGGTTGTATTTATCCTTGGCGTAAGCCTTAATTGCCTTCGCTTGATCTTCTAAACTCGTCTTCTCTCCACTGTCACTGCTGACGCGAATATAGCCTGCTGCTTTTTGTGTCACGCCAACCCCCTCTCCGCTCTCGGGGTTACATCGATCGAATTTTTCTGAAACCAATTGTAAAGCGCCGGCTCCGCCACCCCGTGACGCCTTGCAATGAAATTCTTCCGGGACCCGTTCTTCAATAGAGCCTCGATCTTCGGGCGGTATTTATCTAATCGGCTCTTCCCTGCGCCAGGTTTACGCCCAAGTCGCACGCCGGAAGCTTTTCTCGCAGCCAAAGCTTCTTTTGTCCTGTGGCTGATAAGGTCGCGCTCGACCTCTGAGAACATTCCGAGCATGTATAAAACGACCTTGGACTCGATCCCACAGTTGATGGACCAGCCTCCCTTGATGGCAATGGCTTTGCTAGGTACTTTTCTGTATTCGTCCCGATCTTCCGTCCTCTTAAATGCTTAGGCATGTCCAGCCGCCTCTTCCGGCCAGAGGTGGGCGAATGCCTCGGCGAACATCACCCCGAGCGTCGCGATGGATACGTTCATCTCTGTAAACCTCCAGGGGTACCGCTGGAAGCTTATCAGCCGTACCCCCATCCTGCCGCCCCTTTCCGCCCAGTACAGGTTTATGGCCTCCGTGCGCTCAGGGTCCTCGCTCGGCAGGTAGTCTTTGGGAAGCTCTGCGGGCTTGAGGGCCTTCACGCCGACCCAGGATTCGGTGAGGAACATCACCGACTTGCCGTGG
The DNA here is from genome assembly GCA_052143075.1 of Syntrophobacteraceae bacterium. Taxonomy (GTDB): domain Bacteria; phylum Desulfobacterota; class Syntrophobacteria; order Syntrophobacterales; family Syntrophobacteraceae; genus SbD1. The sequence goes on from JBKQTS010000161.1 coordinate 5,529, forward strand.
AAGCGGTCAACCAGGGCCTTGGCCACCGTAGGGAACCGCTCCCTGTCCCAGTTCTCTATCATTACCGGTATTAGCCCCTCTTGCTCTGTAACTATGAATAAAACCGGAGCCAGCTTCCCGTCCCGTTCCAGGTTTGCCTTGGCCACTTTGATTATGCCGTCCTGGAGGGCCTTGAGGTCCTGCTCCACTTTCGGCCTTGCTCTAGGTTTTTTCATGTTCAGCCTCTATGCGTTCTCCATAATGGAAAGAACCCTCTGCGCGGCCTTCCCGTAAGTCTACACCGTCAAAGGTCTATGATTATCGAAGTATTGTTCAAGAAAGCTGTCCAATTCCCTCCTCACCTCGGATGGTATTACATCCCTACTACTCCTCAGCTTTCCGCAAATGGCCGCCATAGCCTGCCGCTTCTTTTCCTCCGCCAGGAAGTCATTTAACAGCAGTTCAGTGAACTCTTCCCTTACCCCCAAAGCCCCCTGATCTGTTTTTGAATGTCCTGAACAGTCACGTCCGCATAGATTTGGGTGGTTTGTACCGAACTGTGGCCCAACTGCTTCTGTAAAGCCCGAAGATCCTTTTCCTGCCGATAGAATTCCACAGCATAAGAATGCCGCAAAGCATGGACCGACTTTTCGTTCTCATAGAGTCCGAGCGCCTTCAAGTACTTTTTGGTAAGCTGTTGAACAGCCTGAGCCGTCCAGGGTCCTCTTTGCCCGATTAACAGGTGGTCGTCCGAACCGGTCGGCTCGCCACGGCTGGATTTCCATGTGATGAAATGCCTAAGGTGTTTTTTCAACGCATCCGGAATTTGAACCGCGCGAGACTTATTGCCTTTGCCGTTCCTCACAAATAATGCGGATTCGCCATAACCGGCTTTAAGATCACCGCAACGTACGTCAGCAGCCTCGGACACCCGTAGCCCGGTGGAAGTGAGCAAATCGATAGCCATCCACTCTCGTATGGCAGTGACTTGGGCGCGCTCCAGGTCAAGAGCGGCCTGATCTCGAACGGTGCGACGGAGAAGCTTGATTTGTTGCTGATTGAAATATTTGATCCCGTCGATGTTCTGAATCTCGCGGATTTGCTCTCGACTGGGATTTTGCCGACTACCTGGAAACTGAACGACCTTGCCGGCTTTCTTTTCCATTTTTTCCCCTCCATATACTTTTCTATTGAGTTTTCATCCTTATTTGGGACAGAAGCGAAAGACTTTGTCACCGCCGATTCCCTAAAACTGAATAGATTCCGTGAGTTATCTATTGAGTTCGCATTATGTTTATAACATCCATTATGTGAGAGACAAAGCGGAAAATTGGCTCTGGGCGTTGGTTTGGAAAGATTAGGCAGAGATGGCCGGTCCGGAAAATTAACCGGAAAGGATGGAATTTTAGATATCCATAAAGGGATAAATAATCGATTCCGGTTAAGTGAGAACAATTGTCTGATTCTTCGTATTCTCCTAGACAAAGGAATGGTGTTTTAAATATGAAGTGTGGAAAGCACAAGTAACGGCGGGTTCACTCAGGAAAAAACCGCTCGGATTTGGCGGGGTTCTACTGCCAGGCAAGTCAGGCAAGTGAAAATCATCGAGGATTAAGGTGGGGGAACGTATCGTGAGCAGGGTGGAGATTGCTCGACGCGGAGATCGACATGTTCCTGTTCTTTCAGAAACGCCAGTTAACATATTCAAATCATTTTCGTTGTGCACTCCGGCCACATCGGAATTTCACCTTTGGCAAGAAGATGTAAGTTAATGCATTACTATATGAACCTTCCCAACCGCTCATGACAAGGAAACGAAAGTTATCCTTTCCCAGGTAACCGTTTTATCTGAATGCCGAACTTTCTCATTTTTCCCCTCAGGGTTGATGAGTTCAAAGCCAGGAGCTCTGCCGCCCCTCCTTTGCCTGCGATACGACCTTTTGTCAATGTGAGGGTTTCTCTTATGTACCGGTCTGTCATCTCATCCATGGTAAGGTAATGTTCGGGCTGGGCAGGGAATTCTTTAGCCGGCTGGGTGGGGGGGGCAACTGACAGGTTCTCGAATGACAGAGGCTCCCCTCCACTGATGATCAAGGCGCGTTCTATTACATTTTGAACTTCCCGCACATTACCCGGCCAGTCGTATCTCTGGAGCTGCTCTATGGCGCCTGGCAGGAAACGGTATGTATAGGGAAGGTTCATCTCGACGGATTTCCGCCGGGCAAAATACTCGGCCAGGGCAGGTATGTCGACCCTGCGGTCCCTCAAAGGCGGGATATGTATGGGAAATACATTGAGCCGAAACCACAGATCGCTTCTGAACTGCCGGTTCTCAACCATGCTTGCCAGATCCCGGTTGGTGGCCGTGACGACACGCACATCAATGGATATGCTCCTGCTGCCGCCAACCCGCTGGAAGGCCATGGTCTGGATCACCCTGAGCAGCTTAACCTGGGCCTGCAGGGAAAGCTCACCGATCTCGTCCAGGAAGATGGTTCCCCTGTCCGCCTGCTCGAAATATCCCTTTTTCAAGCTGGTTGCGCCGGTAAAGGCTCCTTTTTCATAACCGAAGAGTTCGCTGTCCAGCAGTGTCTCAGGTATCGCTCCGCAGTTTACACTGATGAGCGATCCGTCGGAACGGCTTGAGCGATGATGGATGGCAATGGCAATCACCTCCTTGCCGGTACCGGTTTCCCCCATGAGGAGCACTGGTACATCGAGCGGAGCAGCCTGATCGACCAGGGACATGACCTCCTTTAGCCCCGCCTCTGCCCCGATGATTCGGTATGCCAGCCGGTCCCTGATTTCCTGGTTTTCTACGATGAGGCGCTCCCTGAGGCTTGCGATCTCCAACTGGGACAATATATGACGCACAGCACCCGCGACCGGTTCAAACAGGTCTTCCAGCAACTTGAGGTGCGCCCCCTTATAACGATCTTCGCCAAAGGCCACCAGACCGAGGACACCATACCGTTCCGCTCCGATCCCCATGTTGAGGATTACGGTGGAACCGACGTCTTCGATGCCAAGATGGACGCCGACCTCCCTTGTTACCGGATGCTCCTGTACATTGCCGACCAAAGTTGTTTTCTGCTTAACCATCTTCAGTGCTTCTGCCTGAGCGATCTCCGACAGTCTGACCGTTTCATCGGCAAGGATCACCCCGTTATCCGTCACAAAGGACCTGTACCAAAGCGTCCCACGCTGTGAGTCGTAGATGGGTATGTTCATAAAATTCAGCGGGAAGATCTTTCTTAGGAATTTATAGACTTCATTGATGGAGGACTCCACGTCCCTGCTGGAGAAAACACGTTGGGTGAAGGTGTCAATGGCCTTTTTGTCTATGAGGTTTATACGTTCACGCACAATGAGAACACCGCCTCGAGGGTCATATTTGACATGTTGGTCAATATGCGAAACGCAAATCTATCATATTTGACGCCAAAGATCAAAGCAATCTGCAACTGATTGATATTACATCAGAAAGCTCCTGGCACGACATTTGAATAGAAAGGGTACGGATTAGGTTTTTTGTTTGCGCCATAGATCTGATCGAAAGGAAAACGCACCATGCTTTCAGTAGGATTGGACATCGGTTCCATCACCACCAAGATCGCCGTCATGGAAGACAAAAAGATTCTGGGTACCGATGTCGCCTTTACGGGCTACAACCCTGAGAAGGCCTGGAAGGATATCTTCGAGAAGATGCTCTCGAGGCTTGGCCTTAAGGAATCATCCGTGGAACGTATCGTGTCAACAGGCTACGGCCGGAACAACGTGAGCATATCGCACAAGAAGATCACCGAGATTCTCTGCCATGCCGAGGGCGCCAGGAATTTCCTGCCAAAGGTGCGCTGTGTCATCGACATCGGGGGCCAGGACAGCAAGTTCATACGCATGGATGAAAACGGGGGAGTCGCGGACTTTGTCATGAACGACAAGTGCTCTGCGGGGACGGGTCGCTTCCTTGAGGTGATGGCCAGGGCCTTGGAGGTCCCGCTTGATGAGTTCGGAACCATGGCCGGCAGGGCTAAGAACACGGTACGGATTAGCAGCATGTGCACGGTCTTTGCCGAATCCGAGGTAATCTCGCTCATAAGCAAGGGCGAGTCCCGGGAGAACATCATTGCAGGCATCCACGACTCCATAGCATCGCGCATGGTCTCCATGATGGGCGGAAAAGGAGTGCTGAAACCTGTAGTAATGACTGGCGGGGTGGCAAAAAATGTCGGCATCAGGATTGCTCTCGAGAAGAGACTGGGCCTGAAGCTCGATGTCCCCCTTACCGCCCAGGTCAACGGCGCCATAGGTGCGGCGATCCTGGCTCAAAACCTGAATGGATCTAATTTGTAATAATTGAGCCGGTTGCAAAACCTTGATGAGAAGCAATACCGGCAAGAATGTCTACGAATGCGAGTTCCCGTGAGCGCATGGAAAGGAGACTCAACACTGGGCGGCGCAAAGCGAAATACAAACTGAGGAGCCACACTGTCGAACCTGTTTTTGGGCAAATCAAAGCTCCCGCTGGTATCTACGGATTTATGCCGTGCGGCATAGATGCAGTTCGAATCGATTGGAAGCTGATTTATTCCTGCCATATTCTTATGAAGCTTTTCAGAGCCTTCGGAGTGGTCCCAGCCACGTAAGCAGGTTGGTGTAGAGCCGCTCAACGCCATATACGCCCTGTCCCCCCGGGGAAGACCGCCTTCGGTCAAAAAATTACCTGAAACCGGCCAATTTGCTTTTTTGCGGTCATCGAGAGTTCTGCTACGGCCGCAATTCATAACGAAGAAGAAGGAGAGCCTATGGAGCGATTTGCCTATTATGACACCGGCCACGAGTTCCCTGAGGAGATCGTCATGGCTGCGGGGTTCACACCGTACAAGATCCTCGGAGACGTTAACGAACCCACCGACCCTGCCGACCGCTACATCCATAACTATATATGCCCGTTCTCGCGCAGTGCGCTGACCGAGGGAATGGCACATTCGGATCAGTGGGCAGGGATAGCGTTCTGCCATGGATGCGACACCACCAACAACCAGTATGATATCTGGAAGCGTCATGTGAAGACCGACTTCCTATACTGGATCAACACCCCGGCCAATAACAACAGGACGGCAAGAGCATTCCATGTGCGTGAACTGAAGCGGTTCATCGATCACCTGGAGAAAAAATTCAACGCCACGATATCCGAGGAAAAGCTGAAGGAGGCCATCAAAACCTCGAACAGGGTAAAGCACCTTATGCGGCAGCTTGCCTCGCTGCGGGCGAGTAAGGACATCCCCAACACCGAATATCATGCAATTGCAAGGAAGTGCGTCCAGGAGCGGAAGGAGGAGTTGATCCAAAAGTTGGAGGAAACTCTAAAGGATTGGAAGAAGCGGCCGGATTTTCCAAAAGACAGCGTCCCGGTGCTGGTGACCGGATCAGACATCACTTACTCAGAATGGATGGAGTTGCTCGAGAATGCAGGCTTGCGAGTCGTACGAGACGACATGTCGCTGGGGGAGAGGTATTTTGCAGAAACGATCCCGGAAGAAGGCGATCCTATCGAGGCCCTTGTCGATTACAATTCAAAGATACCTCAACCGCCTACCCGACTGCCGTTCGAGGCGAGGCTAGACTATCTGTTCAAATGCCTCGCAGAAACTCCGGTCAAGGGAGTGATTTACCAGACGCTCAAGTTCTGCGAGCCCCACCTCCTTGATCTGCCATACATGGTGGACCAGATCAAGAAGGCTGGGTACAAGGTGATTACCATCGAGCGCGAGTATACTCCGACCATCGACCAGCAGGTCCTCAGCCGCCTGGAAACCTTTAGAGAGATTATCTAACCAGGGAGAACTGTCATGATCAATCTAACCCGCTTCGCCGTCAAGAACCCGAAAATGCTCGTCCAGGGATTCAACGGATATATGAAACAGCCATTAACCGCCCGGATGTTCCAGGTCATCATGCAGTATATCAACCGAACGAAAATAATGAAACTGTTTCCCTGGGTAAAAACCGGGACCTTCACCGCCGGTTTCCCGGTTGAATTTGCCCGAGCCTTCAATGTGTTTCCATATTACCCCGAAGCATATGCGGCACTGACCGGAGCTGCAGAATGTACGCTTCCCTCCATTGAACATGCCGAGAGTATCGGTTTGAGCAAGGATCTGTGCAGCTATATGAAGACGAGCATTGGGGCCTGCCGTATGAAATGGCCCGAGGACTTCGGCGGCAATGAACCGACGGATATGTATTTCTCTGCCAATCCCGTGTGCGACACTCATATGAAATGGATGGAAAACGATGCAAAGATCTTTGGGAAGCCCCATTTCGGCCTGGACGTCCCGAGTTTCGTTTCTGGAGAGGGTGAGGAACGGTTTGAAGAATACATCGACTATGTCGAAGAGCAGTTGTGGGACCTGATCAGGTTCCTCGAAAAGCACACCGGAAAGAAGTTCAACGAGAAGAAATTCCGGAAAACCATTGACCGGTCCGCTGAGATAAGCCGGTTGTTCACGGATGTCTATGATTACCGGAAAAGATTTCCGGCGAACCGCTATTTCGAATGGGTGAGGTTATATATGCTGCCCCTGGTGTGCCAGTGGAATGAAAAAGGTGCAGTGAAATTCTATAAGAAACACCTGAAGATGGCCAAGAAGCGCTACGGCGACAGCAAGGTCATAGAGTCAGGCAGGGAGAAATACCGGGTCGCATGGGAAGGCATTACCATCTGGTACAAAGTCGACCTGTACAGGAAGGTGCTGGCTGAAAGGGGAGCCAGGGTCGTTGCGGAGTCGTACACCGATTCTTTCCCTTTACGGAAAAAACCGGCAGAGCCCACCGTAAAGGCAACCCTGCGCCAGATAGCCAGAGAAATGATGATAGTTCCGTACACGCTTAATATCGATGAAAGGATCAAGTATTTCGACAAGTTAATCATCGATTACGACCTTGACGGCATCATCATGCTCGCCAACCAGAGTTGCAGACCCCAGAGCACCGGGCTGCAGGACTTGCGTGACGTCCTCTCAGAGAAGTGGGGTATACCGGTACTGATGCTGAATAACGATCACTGCGACCCCAGAGCGTATGCAGAGGGGCCTATCAACACGAGGATCGATGGTTTTGTCGAGATGATGGAATCGTACAAGAAGAGGGTTGGCAAGGCAGCTTAAAGGTGTCGATGAGGGCCTGAGCGCTTGCCATAACAGGCCTGGGGCATCTCTGAAAGTCGCACTCCGATGCAAGGCGGGACTATGATTCTCAAGGGACAGACTATTGAAGTGAACGGTATCAAGATCAATGTAATTATTGAGGGCGACGGTCCTTATGTGATCCTCCTGCATGGGTTCCCGGACTCGGCGTATGTCTGGCGCAACCAGATCCCTGCCCTGATACAGGCAGGATACCGGGTTGTCGCACCTGACCTGAGGGGATGCGGCGGGACAGATGCCCCTGTGGGCAAGGCAAACTACACTTTAGATATCCTCATCAAAGACGTCACGGGAATGATGGATAGCCTTGGCATCGCCAGAGCGCCATTGATCGGACACGACTGGGGCGCGATCCTGGGCTGGTTCGTCGCTATCGAGCATCCCGAGCGCGTGGAGCGCTATGTAGCCATGTCCGTGGGCCACCCCTCAGCTTTCAAAAAGGGTGGGATCGAGCAGAAGCTTCGCTCCTGGTATGTCTACGCATTTCAAGTCCCGGTCATTACGGAAACCGCTACACGGGCTTTAAACTGGCTGCTCTTGCGTGTCCTTTCGCAGAATCATCCGGAAGTGAGTCGCTGGATCGAAGACAAGTCACGGCCTGGAAGGCTCACCGCGGGCATGAACTGGTACCGTGCAAACATCATACGCTTGCTATTCGGCATCAACCGTAATGCCAGGGTGCCGGCGTTCGGCATATGGAGCAGCGGTGACTGTTTTCTGTCGGAGCGGCAGATGAAGCTGAGCGCCCTCTACGTGGACGCTCCATGGCGATATGAGCGCATCGAAAATACGAGCCATTGGATGCAGCTTGATGCACCCGAGCGCCTGAACGGGTTGCTGATCGAGTATCTCGGGCGGCAACCTGGATAATAACAGACGCCGGTGCACATTCATAAATAGTGGGAGAAGCAACCATGACACTGAGGCACGAGCCTGAGCGCCTTTTGAATTCTTTATCAATCTCCACAGGGCAGGAGGTGGGAAATGAAGCCGTATATTTGTCAGATCGCATTTAGTGTTTCAAGTCTACCGAGATCCATAGAATTTTACCGTAATGTTTTCGATCTTGAAGACTCGGGAGGGATAGGTTTTTGCGGACGTGATGCAGACTATGTCCAAGGTATCAAGGGAATAGTGTCTAATGCGCATTGGTTGCAGGATGGCCGCAGGAAATTTCAACTGGAGTTCTTTGAATTTTCCTATCCGCCTATCTACCCTATCCCGGCAGAAAGGAAGCCCTGCGACATCGGTTTAACCCGCGTTGTGTTTGAGGTTGCGGATATGGGTGAAGCCCTTGAAGCCGCACGCAGACACGGCGCAAAATCCATCGCGGGACCGCTGACGATCGATGGAAGAGGGCACGTAGTAATGAAAGACCCTGACGGGATAGTGGCGGAGCTTATCGAAGCGCCGAAGGGGCTGCCCAACGGGCGGAAGTCCCGGATTGCGGGAGTCGCTATGTCGGTTAGCGATCTTGAAAGGACCGTGAAACAGTATACTGACGGGTTCTCACAAAAGCTTTCCCAGGATAAGCATGCAAACATCGATTCCCTTCTGGGCCTTGAAGGGGCAAAACGCAAGGTCGTTGTCGTTGATGGGGAGAATGTCTGGCTCGAACTTTCTCAATACAGCAGTCCGAGACCTCATCCGCGTCGAAATGGTCACCTTCTGACAGATATCGGCATAAGCCATATTGGATTTGGTGCCGAAACAGTTTCCGATTTCAAGACCATGTTCAATAAAGTTACAGAAGAAAAATGGCTGAAGCCGCACAACCCGAAACCCCATTACGTTGGCAAGCTGGCTGCCGTCATGTACGGCAGAGACAATGAAGGATTCACCATTGAGACTCTCTTCCTGGCGAGTTTTGTGCATGGACTATTTGGACTCAGGCCGCCAAAAGCCTTTGATCATTTAGGGCAGAAGTTCTTTGAAATGGTCTGGAAGCGGCAATACAAAAGCCAGAAGTATGATTCGGCACCCAAGGAACTGGAGGATCAAATGAAAGGACCGAAAAGAGAAAATAACTCAAAGAATCAGAACAATAAACCCGTTGCATTGATCACCGGCGCAGCACGGGGGATAGGGCTCCTGGCGGCAAGGCGGCTTTCTACCACGCACCGAGTTGTACTTCTCGATATTCAGGCCGATCAACTCCCGCAAGCTGCTGCTTCTTGCAGCCCCGATGCAATATCAGTGGTTTGTGACATAACGAAGAGGGACCAGGTGGATGCCGCCGTGGCAGAAATTGTCAGGCAGACGGGCAGGATCGATGTCATTGTCTCGTCTGCAGCCATCGGCGTGGGTGGTTCGCTTCGTCTCATCGATCCTGATGCCATCTCGGCACAGCTCGATGTAAACGTCACCGGCAACTGGCGAATCATATGGGCCTGCCTGCCGCACATTATCGAGAGGCGAGGATACATACTCGGCGTGTCTTCAGCTGCAGCGTTCGCCCCTACACCCGTACTCGGCCCCTATTGTGCAAGCAAGGCCGGACTGGAGATGCTGCTAGATGTCCTCTCTATCGAACTGGCTCCCCTCGGTGTTGATGTAGGCGTTGCTTACTTCACTTTTGTAAAGGGTGAAATGGTCGAGAGTGCGGACAAGTATATTCCAGCTTTTAAATATATGCATGAAAACCAGCTCTGGCCGATAAACAAGCTGATTTCCAACGAGTCTGCCGCCGACGCAATCGTCAAGGCAGTGCATGGCCGGAAACGGAGGGCCTTTTCACCCGGATGGATTAGATGGCTCTCCAGATTCCGCATGCTTCTGCGTACGCGCCTGGCCTGCAGGGATAACATCAAATTGATGCCGAAACTTGATGAACTGACTACAGAGACCGTGAAGCAAAGGGGCACATTCGCCTCAAGCATGGCCAGTTCGACTCCAAACAGAGCCATAGCTGAGTCGTATGGTCACGCTCTCATGGAACTGTAATGGGCAACGGAACAGTGGGCATATAAAAGGACGAAGTAAACCGGCAGCTCTGTGCAGGAGTTGCGGCAAGGAGTACGTTACCATGAAAGATCTAAGGCACAAGGTGGTTGCGATTACAGGGGCGGCGAGCGGCATCGGTCTCGAGATGGCTCGTGCATTCGCGCGTGAGGGTGCGAAACTGGCCCTTGCAGACATCAACGAACTGGGGCTCGAAGAGGTGAGGAGGGAACTCCAGGCATCCGGCCGCGCGGTCTACACCCAGGCGGTGGATGTGACCAGGAAAGAACAGGTTGAGGACTTCTGCGACAAACTCTACGAGAAGATGGGCAGGGTCGATGTCCTGTGCAACAACGCCGGAGTTGGCTGGGCAGGCAAATTCGAGGACTGGCCGCTCGAAGACTGGGAGAAGATTATTGCGGTAAACCTCTGGAGCGTCATCTATGGCTGTCACTATTTCTATCCCCGCATGATCAAACAAGGCGGCGGCGGGCATATCGTGAACACTGCGTCGGGCGCAGGACTGGCGCCGTTGCCCATGATGAGCGCATACTGCTGTACCAAGTTTGCGGTGGAAGGGTTTTCCGAAACACTCAGGGCCGAAGCGGCCCTCCACGGCATTGGCGTCACCTCCGTGTGTCCGGGTATTGTCAAAACCAATATCACAGTCACCGGGAAGATGTTCTCATCAACCGCTCACACCGGATCAAATGAATTCATGAAAAAGCTCGATGGGTTCTATGCGAAGCGTAACTATTCCCCGGACAGGGTGGCTAAAAAAATCGTGAAAGCGGTGAAAAGAAACACTGCTGTCCTGCTCGTCTGTCCCGAGACCTATATGGGGGACCTCACCCATAAACTGAGCCGGACCTTGTCCATATACCAGGCCAAGCAGCTGGTAAGCTTCATACTCAAGCGGACCTAGAAAACACGAGTGATCATCCAACAGTATCCTTCCTGGGTGACACATTCATGTTTTCTATATGAATAGACAAGAGAAGTAGGATTATCCCATGAAGCCTTCGTTTAGGGGGAGTTATGAAACGTCATAAGTTCGAAATAATTTTCGGAGCAGTTCTCGTAGGTCTATTTCTTTGCTTCTGGTTCTGGCATTCCCCGGTAACGGGGAAACTCACCCAGGAGGAAATCAACCACTACCTCGCGGCCATCGAAAAAAATGCTTTCCCCCCGGCTGAGAAGACGGAGACCCTGGCCCGTCTTCGCGCATGGGCCGAGATGGATGACGGCAAATCCGTGTATATGATCAATCTCTTGCGTAACTACGATCAGCTGCATCATTATGCCGGCACACCGGACTTCCAAGGAACCCCGGAACAATCCAACAAGATCTATGAAGAAAAAGCAGTACCTTTTCTAATCATGCGAGGCAGTTATCCAATGTTTATCGGAAGGCCGCAGGGAAAGAACATTCTGGGATTCGAACCTGCCCTGAATGACTGGAGTGAGGTCTTGCTTGTGCGCTATCGCGACCGCCGCGCTTTTTTGAGCCTTGTGGCTGATCCCCAATATGCTCCGATTATGCCGTACAAGCTAATGGCAACTCAGATTAATCTCATACCAAACACGGCTAGCGCATTGATTCCTGATATGCGGTTGATCATCGGGGGAACCTTCCTTCTTCTTTTCCTGGCAGTGGGCTGGATCCGGGCCGCCCGGCTAAGAAGACAATAGCGCCATTGCAGGCAGATAAAACGTTCAATCTATAAAGATCTGTTTGCTGAACCATGTATTTTTCAACAAAGCCATTAGAAGGATTAAGCATCAAATAAAAGCCCTGCAAAGAGATGCAAGGAGATAAAAGAAGATGCGTGACGTGTATATAATAGCAGTGGGTATGACACGATTTGGCAAGCACCTGGACCGCACGGAAAAGGAACTTGTCGCCGAGGCCTTTGCCAAAACCATGAATGACATCCCTGAGGTTAAGATCACAGATATCCAGTCTGCGTTCTTTTCCAATACTGCCTGGGGGTTTTTCAACATGCAGCATTCCATCAAAGGACAGGTGGCGCTACGGCCACTGGGTATCGAGGGCATCCCCATCACCAATGTTGAGAATGCCTGCGCCTGCGCATCCACTGCGCTCCACTGTGCATACAAGGATGTGGCGAGCGGCATGTACGAGTGCTCTTTGGCCATCGGTATGGAGAAACTCTACAACGAGGACAAGGCGAAGACCATGCTGGCCTTCAATGCCGGGATAGATGTCTCCAACATGAAAGGACAAATGAAGGCTTTGAGGGGCATAATGGACGGAATGAAACAGGACGTCCCGATAGATGACGGTGGGGCCGGAGCGGGAAAGACCAGGAGCGCCTTCATGGACGTATATGCCAGCTTGGTCAGGTGGCATATGGCAACCTTCGGAACAACCCAGCGTCAACTGGCAGTTATTGCATCAAAGAATCACTTCCACAGCTCCTTGAATCCCAATGCCCAGTTCCAGAATGCCATGTCCGTGGACGAGGTTCTGCAGAGCCGACCTGTCATCTGGCCTCTGACCGTGCCCATGTGCGCGCCGGTTGGTGACGGCGCTGCTGCTGCAATCGTGTGCTCGGGTGATTTCCTCACGAAGCTCAAGTCCACCCGGCCGGTGAAGATCCTGGCATCCGTGCTGGGTTCCGGAACCAACCGGAGGCATGACCAGGCGGACATAGATATCGCGGTTCGGCTTTCCAGGCAAGCATATGATATTGCCGGGGTAGGCCCGGAGGACATTCATGTGGCTGAGGTTCACGATGCCACAGCATACGGCGAACTGCACCAGTGTGAGTCCCTTGGCTTTTGTAAATTCGGAGAAGGCGGCCCCTTTGCAGAAACCGGCGCCACGAAACTGGGCGGGAAGATCCCCATGAACACCTCGGGCGGGCTCGAGTCACGCGGGCACCCGGTGGGTGCTTCCGGGCTCGGGATGATCCACGAACTGGTCACGCAGCTCAGGCATGAGGCAGGCCCCAGGCAGGTGGAAGGGTGCAGGTTTGCGCTCGGGGAAAACGGCGGCGGCAACCTGGCCTTTGAAGAGGCATCCATGACCGTTCACATTCTTGAACGGATGAAAGGAAGATGAATAAAAAGATAATTGAGAGAAGAAAGGCAGGGTAGCAACATGTCAATTGTGCCGATAGAAGCAAAGCAAGATAAAAACGAGATCTTGAAGGGACTGGAGGAGAATTTCACTGAAACGGAAAAGGTTATTTTAAGTCGTAGAAGCACCCGGTGGTACAAGAAGGAACAGGTCCCCGAATTCATGGTGAAGCGGATTCTCCAGGCGGGAAGGTTTGCGCCGTCTGCGGGTAATTGCCAGCCTTGGAAGTTCGTGGTGATCAGGGAGCCCAAAATCATAGACGAACTAACGAATAGCGTAGTAAAGATCTGTAAATTTTTCAAAGCGATTCTTGAATACCGCACTCCGGGCAATTTCTGGAAGTTCCCGATAGCAAAGCTATATATAAACCTCATGCCAAAAAAACTGCATCCCGTACCATTCAGCGCTATCACGCTCATAGCGGACAGAAAACTTGGGCTTTTCCACGGCGCGCCCTCGGTCATCCTGATATTCAAGGACGTTCGAGGCGTAACCAACCCAGACCTCGACTGTGGAATAGCAGGTCAGAATATGGCCCTGGCGGCCCACAGTATGGGCCTGGGAACATGCTGGGTAAGTTTTACGAGTGTGGCCTTCGATTACCTTGGATTCAAGTGGAACCGGTTCTTCGGCATCAAGTACCCATATAAGTTTATCAGCAGCCTGGCCATAGGCCGGCCCATGGGCAAACCTGACGGGTTTGTGGAGAGGCCTGCCCACAGTGTGGCCTGGTTTGAGAACGGGATAAAGACTGTCGTCGATCCGAGCGGGAGAGATTCGAACATCAGCGTTGGAGAAAGGTTTTCTGTCCCCAATTATAAAGACCCGTTGCAGACCCAATGGGGAGAGGTCTCTTTTGACTATGGAAAGTGCAACGGATGCGGTAACTGCGACCGTATCTGTCCTGCCAGCTCCATTGAGATGAGGGACAAGAAGCCCATGATGCCAGCCGAGGCTCAATGCATGGCTTGCGGCGACTGTATGGCCATCTGCCCGAACGAAGCCATCCGAGTTAAGTCGAGTTACGTGTTCTCGAAACGTTTCAAGACTATCGATCACAGCGATCTGAAGATGCCGAGATTAAGGTAGCGCAAACAGGACGATAATACCTCCGAAGGAAAGGAGAACGATATGGCCGTGCCGGCAACCAGTTGGGCGACTCTGCTCGAAGAGCAGGCAGCCAAGCTCAAGGACAAACCGTTTTTATACATAGTTTACCAGGACAGATACGTCAGTTATGCCGATATGGACCTGAACGCCAACAGGGTCGCGAATTTTCTTCTGGGCCTGGGAGCAGTCCCGGGATTCGGTATCGCTACGTTGATGAACAACTCTTCAGAATTTCTGGATATCTTCTTTGGCATCCAGAAGATCGGGATGTATGTGAACACGGTTAACACCTCGTTACGCGGCGACCAACTCGCCTACATCATCGACAACAGCGATGCGAAATATCTGGTGGTGGATTACGACCTTCTCGATATTTACCAGAGTATTTGTGACAGGGCGCCCAAGGTGGAGCACGTGATTGTGAATACGTTGGAGGCGCCTTCGGGGTTCAAGGTTCCCAGGGGCATGGTCGACCTGAAGGATGCATACCATATTGATATCCCCAACTCGAAGCCAATACTGAAATTCGATGAGACATCCATTCTCATGATCATGTACACATCCGGAACTACAGGACTGCCTAAGGGTGTGGTCATGCGGTACAACAAGAACATAATCGAGCGAATCAGGATGATCGCCGGCATTCTACTCACCCACGACTCCGTATATTATACCGCGCTCCAGCTATTCCACGGCAACGCGCTCTATGTCACGACCACCTCTTCTTTGATCATGGGGTGTACGATGGCCCTGTCCAAACGATTCTCGGCCGGCAGGTTCTGGGAAGAGATATCCGGGTCCAAGGCGACGGTATTCAACACTATCGGCGCCATCATTCCAATCCTCATGAAGCAGCCGGAAAGTCGCTTTGAAAAAAATCACGAAACTGCGAAGGTCCTGTCCGCAGGATGTCCTGCAGAATTGTGGGAGCCATTCGAGAAAAGGTTCGGCGTCAAGATATGGGAGGCATATGCCGCTATTGACGGCTCCGGGATGATCACCAATTTCGGCGACGGACCCAAGGGTTCCATCGGTAAGCCCATGGGATCGGTCATCAAGCTGGTTGACGAGAAAGGCAATGAAGTATCAACAGGCGTAACCGGTGAACTCCTTTTCCACGTCGATCCGGACCGGAAGAGCACGGTTGAATACTACAAAAACTCCGATGCTACGGGGGAGAAGACACGAGGTGAGTGGGAGTACACCGGCGACCTCATGTACCAGGACGAGCAGGGCTACATCTATTTTGTGGGCAGAAGCACTGATTCCATGCGTCGCAGGGGGGAGAACGTGTCGGCTTATGACGTAGAGCAGGCGATCCTCAAGCATCCGTCAGTGCTCGAAGCCGCAGTGTATCCGGTCCCATCTGAGATGACAGAGGACGAGATCATGGCCTCGGTTAAACTGGTAGAGGGGGAAAAACTGGCCGGCAAAGAGCTGTGGGATTTCCTGCAGGACAAGCTCGCCAAGTTTGCCATCCCCCGATACCTCCGTATGGTCGATGACTTCCCCCGGACCGAGACCTTTCGAATCAAGAAGGGTGAATTGAAATCCGTAGGAGTCACAAAAGACACATTCGATGCGGAGGCATGAAAAAAGAGATGATCTCGTCTAGCGTTTCCTTCTCAACAATGTTCCAGTGGTTGGGCTTTCCCGGCCGATAGAGTTTCCTCAGCATCGGTGTATCACAGGGATTTTGGAGAGTTGAATCGAAGTTGATCTTGATAAATTTGAAGAAGGCTTTCAGGTGGGAGTAACGGCCGTGTTTTGTTTGTTGCTTTCCTTCCTCAGTTATTTTGTTCAGGAAGGATAGCACTTCTTCCGAGCTGATCCCATCAAGTTGACAATCCTTGCCAATGTGGTCGAGAAATTTGGAAAGGGTGGCACTATATGACTCGATTGTATTTTTCCTCTGAGTTTGTCTGGTGATACTCAAGGTAGACGCTGGTTGCATGATCAAGTTTCACTAGTTTGACTCCTATGACGGATTCGAAATTCTGCCGCCAGGCGGCGTGCTGGTTTAAATTTAAGAATCCTTTTCATTAGTGACCGGGAATCGAGGCGGTTGCCCGGTACCGTTTTTGGCAAGCAATCTTCAGTTCTATTTTCCATTTCGATTTACCCTAATAAGCCACTTTGATCGCGGGGGGCGAGGTGAACGCACAATATTCTCCACTCTCGCCCGCAAATTACCCCAGGAATTGTGTCAGAGCCTTTCTTTTTCCTAGTATCGACTTTATATTCTTTGTTCATGCAGGCGGAGGAAGTTCGAGTTCTTCGAAACAGCGCGAAAGTCAGGTCGAAGGCCGAAGTTGACGATCTCGCTCTTTCTCCAGTATGGCTCTGCAATTCTGATCAAGGTATCAATCCAGCAATAGTAGGTGTGCAGTTATTGTTAATGACCGCCTCTCATGCGGAAGTCAGACTGATTTGTTTTCTTTTGTCCGGAAGGTCTGCAAGAGCTCGGAGGCTGAATGGACATGGAAGATCTTAAAGGCCGGCTTGAAGCAATGGAAGCCGAGCGAAAGTAACCCAATCTGTGTTGCAGGGGATCTGTATTCATGCAAAGCGAAGCGAGGTAGTTTTGCTCATGAAACAGAAAAAGCCTTCCAGCAACGATCTTCGAAGCAAGGCCGAAGAAGCATTGAATTCGGTGGAAGATTCCTCCATCGAATTCTGCGGTGAAGATATGAGCAAGTTGATCCACGAGCTTCGAGTTCATCAGATTGAACTCGAGATGCAAAACGAGGAAATGCGCAGCGCGCAAGCAGAGCTTGAAGAATCCCGCACGCGCTATGCCGACGTCTACGACTTTGCTCCCGTCGGCTACCTGACCTTCGATCAGCAAGGCCTGATAGTTGAAGTAAATCTCACTGCTGCAAATCAATTAGGCACACGAAGAGCCGCCCTCCTCAAGAAGCCTTTTTTCTTGTACCTTCTCCAGGACGACAGGGACCTATTCCGTTTGCATCTGGCCGAGGTCTTCAAGACCAGCGAAAAGCAGACCTGCGAAGTGAGGCTGAATCCCCGGAACTCAGAGGAGTTTTTCGCCAGGCTCGATAGCATTTTCATTGAGGATACAAGCGGTAAGGGTCTTGTCAGAACCTCCATGAGCGATATTACATCTCTCAAGCGTGCCGAGGAAGTTTTGACGAGATCTCATCGCGAACTGAAAGATCTGGTTGCGGAGCGCACCACCGAGCTTTCCGCTGCAAACGAGCAGCTAAGGCGCGAAGTCGATTCGCGTGTTGAATCTCTGCGATTTGAAAGGCTGATTTCTGACCTCTCAGCCCGGTTTGTGAACATCGCTCTTGACCAGGTTGACGAAGCAATTGAGAGTGGGCTGAAGCAGATCCTCGATTTTTTTCAGGTTGACCGCTGCGGTCTGCTCGGTTTTGCTCCGGACCGGAAACGAGTTCATGTAACCCATGCCGCCTATGCCGAAGGGATCGAGCAGGTGGAGGTGGATATTGACCTCGTGGAGCTGTTTCCCTGGTGCTATGAGAAACTCGTCATGCAGGGGCAGCCGGTTTGTCTTGCCAGTATAGAAGAACTGCCGGTTGAGGCCTTACAGGACAGGGCGACTCACACTGCCATGGGTGTTCGGTCCGTCCTGGACATTCCCCTGTTCTTCAAAGGAAGTGTCTCGTCCATTATCGTGATCAATACACTTCTTCGGAATCGCTCTTGGCCCGAGGAATACATTCCGCGGCTACGGCTGTTGGGGGAGATCTTCATCAATGCATTGGAGCACAGAAATGCTTACGGGGCATTGCGCGAAAGCGAGACTCGGCTGAGTCTGGCGGCTGATGCCTCTGGGGCGATGCTTTGGAACCTGGATGTGGGTTCAGGTCATATATGGATCACAGAAAAGGCCAAGGAATTCTTTGGTTTTGCACCGGGTAGCGATATGAGCCTTGAGAGCTTCCTCAGTATTGTTCATCCCGAAGACCGCGACAATCTTCGCCGAGCTGTGGAAGTGACCATTCAGTCGGGAAGTGACAACAGTGCGGAATACCGTATCGTGCGGCCCGACGGAAGCATTAGCTGGGTATACGCCCGGGGTAGGCGTTATGGGGCAAAGCCAGGGTCAGACGCCCGCTTGATGGGTGTCGCTCTAGATATCACCAAGCGCAAACAGGACGAAGAGGAGATCAGGAAGTCCTATTGCGAGATCATTAGGTTAAAGGAAAGGCTCGAGGCCGAGAACATTTACCTCCAGGAGGAGGTGAAACTCCTGGTCGAGCATAAGGAGATTGTGGCACAAAGCCTCGCAATGAAAAAGGTTCTGGCGCAGGTCGAGCAGGTTGCGAGGACAGACTCTACCGTCCTTATCCAGGGAGAGACCGGAACGGGAAAAGAACTGGTGGCACGGGAGCTCCACCGACTGAGTTCACGGAAAGAGCGGCCTCTGATCACAGTCAACTGCGCCTCCCTGCCGCCGACCCTGATCGAAAGTGAGCTGTTCGGCCGGGAGAGAGGGGCATACACAGGCGCTTTGACGAAGATGATCGGTCGTTTCGAAATTGCCGATGGGTCCACTCTTTTTCTCGACGAGATCAGTGAAATTCCCGTTGAGCTACAGAGCAAGCTGCTCCGGGTCGTCGAAGAAGGTAGTTTTGAACGCTTGGGTTCAACGAAGCCCCTGCACGTCGATGTCCGCATTATCGCCGCCACTAACCGGGACCTTGAAAGTGAGGTAAAGGGGGGCAGATTCAGGAAGGATCTTTTCTACCGGCTCAATGTGTTCCCCATTGTGATCCCACCCCTCCGTGAGCGCCC
This sequence comes from Syntrophobacteraceae bacterium, assembly GCA_052143075.1. Taxonomy (GTDB): domain Bacteria; phylum Desulfobacterota; class Syntrophobacteria; order Syntrophobacterales; family Syntrophobacteraceae; genus SbD1. Next base: position 24,654 of record JBKQTS010000161.1, read on the forward strand.
TGAAGATATCCCTCCTATGGTCTGGGCGTTTGTCAATGAGTTTCAACAGAAGATGGGAAAAGAGATCGAAAACATCTCCCAAAGAACCATGGAAGCACTGCAAGTCTATTCCTGGCCGGGCAACGTCAGGGAACTGAGGAATGTGGTCGAGCGCGCCATGATCGTGAGCAAGGGTAAATCCCTGTTTTTTGAACTCCCTGCATTTGGAATGTCGGAAACAGATGCTGCTCATAGCCTCGAGAATATTGAACGCAAACATATCGCGGGCGTGCTGGAGAAAACTGGCTGGCGGATCGGCGGCAAGGGCGGCGCCGCCGAAGCCCTTGCGCTAAAGAGATCGACCCTGTATTCGAAAATGAGGAAACTGGGCATCACCCGACCTGGCCTCTAGTGCCGATAATAAGACGTCGTGTCGAAATAGCGACAGATTATGGGGTCATCTGTGGTTTCCATAAACCACGCCTTTTTTGACAAAACCTAATAATCCAAATATGTTAGCCACAAAGTCAACATCCCCATACCTTCTGGCATGTATTTCGCTGTACCTATAAGTCAGAGCGGATTCGATTCCGATCATTTTCCAATCGCAGGGCGGGGGCATCGCCCCATCCTGCCACCGCTGATGTATTAGCGCCGATTACTATAGTTTTCTCCACCCTTATGGGGCGGGGCGATTGTGTGCCGCCCTAGGGCTTATCTTGTCTGATCTTTTTCAAAAACAAAAGTGCCCTGGAGCTTTTACCGGACTGTTATGGAAGGATAGAGATGATTCATTCCAGCCTGCGAATGAAGTTCACGCCCGAAAAGCTCCCCGAAGCCATTGAGATTTTGCGCTCAATGGTGGAGCGAACACGAGTGAGCGAGGGTTGCCTAGGGTGCGATGTGTACGAGCATTTGCTGGAACCCGGCGTTCTCCTGTTCGAGGAGTGGTGGAATAACCATGCCGACCTTGGCCGGCATCTCCGGTCGGACCTGTATCGACGGGTCATGCTGGTGATCGAGATGGCAATGGAATATCCGGTAGTCAAGTTCAGCGAGATTGCACACACAACCGGCTTGGAGATAATCGAAAAGTGGCGAAGGGGTCTCTTGCCAACCGAGCTCTAGAGGATCGTTCAGCCGCAATATACCTTGCAGGTTACAGTGGCTTACCCTGGTTACTTATGATTCGGACGGGAGGTAAGTTGGGCCCGAGATTACTCAGATGCGCAAATAAGAAGAATTCCCTCCGGGAGAAGGCCTGCGGTCACTGACAAAGTCAATCAAGATCAACCTGGACTTATCTCGGTTGTGGCGGCGTCGTCGAAGTAGAGGGATGAGAACGCCAATTGGCCTTTGCTGGCGATGGATTCTCGACCGGGAAGTGATTTTTGAGGCTTCGGGAGAATCACTGTTGAATGGGAGAAATAGGAAAAAACATTAAGAAGAGGAGAAGATCATGAAAGAGCAAAGAGCAATGTTAAGATGCTTTTATCTATTTGCACTGGTGTCAATCGTATCGGCGCTGCTTTTGCCGGCTCTTGCCGGCGCTCAGGAGTACCCGATAATGAACATAGTCGCAGAGAAGGTCATCCAGAAGTACCAGCAGTCGAGCTGTCAGGAATTGTGGCAGAAGAAAGGCAAGCCAAAGTCAGCCCAGGAACAAAGGGTCATTCAGCTTCTGCGAAATGATCCTCAGATGCGTCAGGCCTTCATCGACAAAGTAGCGGCTCCCATCGCCAACAAGATGTTCGAATGCGGCATGATTCCATGAATGTCGCGGAGCGGCCGCTTCTATTCGATAGCTGGCTGCCGGAGGGTTCCAATAACTGAAAAGAGGAGAAAGTCATGATCAACAGTAAACCTTTCGGGCGTGCGCTATTGCTCACTCTCGCACTGGGTGTTTTCCTGACCACGAACGGGTATGCACAGGAGACGAAGCAAGCGCCCAAGGCCTCGAAATCCGCCAAGTCGAAGCGCGCGGAAGCCCCGCCCGTGGTCCAGATGGGACTCGAGCCCAAGGCAATCGAACTTTTGAAGGCCGCGAGCCGCCGCCTGGGCGCTGCCCGCTCGATGAGTTTCACGGCGGTGGTTACATACGAGAGCCCGAGCCGCCTCGGCACTCCCCTCGCCTACACGACGAAATCCGAGGTCACCCTGCAGCGGCCCGACAAGCTCCGGGTGATCACGCCCTACGATGGTCCAGCCTCGGAGTTCTACTATGACGGCAAAACGATGACGGCCTTCTCACCGGCCGAGAACCTGGTCGCTGTTGCCGAGGCTCCGCCAACGATCGACGAAACGCTGAAAGCAGCCTACGACTCCGCGGCTATCTATTTCCCCTTCACCAACATGATCGCCGAGGACCCTTACAAGCATATCTCAGATGGGCTGATCCTCGCCTTCTACATCGGCCAGTCCAAGGTAGTCGGGGGAATAACGACGGACATGGTGGCGTATGCCAATAACAACGTCTTCCTTCAGGTGTGGCTAGGCGCCGAGGACAAACTGCCCCGGATGATACGCGGGGTATACCGCACTGACAAGGCACGCCTACGCCACCAGTTGGAGTTCTCTAACTGGCAACTCGACGTTGCCGTCCCGGATGGCACCTTCGCTTCAACGAAGGCGGCCGGCGCGAAGCCTATCGCCTTTGCCCATCCGAATCCGGAATCCTCGCCATACGCCAAGCCACCAGCGAAGATCAAGTCGTCCAAAACCAAAGGCAAAACCAATTAAGGAGGCACAGTCATGAAAAAAATATTTGTGGTTTTTGTGAGTCTTCTTGTCGCCGCGCTCACTTGGTGGCCGGTAGCGGCCGGGTCGAGAGGAAACAGAGCTGGCGGCAGCACGTCGCACAGCGAAGGGTCTACGAGTCACGAGAACGCGTGGGGCGGCAGTTCATCGCACACAGCCGGGGAAGGCAGCTCCCATTCCAATGAGTATGGAGGCAGCGCGTCGCACGCTTATGGTGAGGGGACCTCTCATACCAACGCGTACGGCGGAAGCGCGTCGCACGCCACAGGAGGAGGTTGGTCGAAAACCGGGGCTTACGGTGGTACGGCTTACGGCGACGCCCATTACGGTGGCGCCTATTACCATCCGCCGACTGCAGCCTACGCTGGGTACCATCCGCCTGCCGTCGTGAACTCTTACGGAGCCGGGTGCTATAACTGCGGAGGCTGGGCTACAGCCGGCGCAGCTGCCGCAGGAGCGGCAGTCGGCACGATGGCCGGCGCAGCAGCAACTTCCAACGCCTACTCTGCTGGTGTCGCGGCGGGCATGGCTGCCAGCCCTTTCTACGTCATGGGCGCGATCTACCCGACGATTCCATCTGGCTGCGCAACGCCCAACGTGCAAGGCACGACCTACTACCTGTGCGGCGATACTTGGTTTCAGCCGTCCTATGGCGCGAACGGCGTTTATTACACGGTGGTGCCCACTCCTTGAGGCCCGCGCGGCAGCTCAGGAACCCGCCACACTTGCAACAGCGCTGAGGCTGGATGAATCGCCTGATGCCCATCGGACCAGGACGCCTGGCGTCCGATTGGGTTTTGAGTCCTCCCCCGAAGGGGGAGTCGATTAAGAAATGTCCACTGGGGCCTGGGTGAGCTCAGGCCCGCTCCCATACCAGAAAGGAGAACTATATGAACTTCGTCGGAAAGACAGGCCGCGTCAAGGCCGTGTTGAAGCCCCTGGGATTGCTCCTGGTAGCGGGTTCGCTTTTCGCGGGTTGCGCCAAGTTGCCGAAGGATGACGCTCAACTCACGGAGCTCAAGTTCGAGGGCCTCATGGGCAGCCGCTACACCGAAATTCTGCTGGTGTTCGGCGATGCCGTGACCAAAAACTTCACGGCCGGAGTCTACAACACCATCGGCCTGAACGGCGCCAACCCCGCCGGCGGCGGTGACAGCTGCCCCGCTGCTATCCTGGACAAGATCGACATGGAAAAGGTCAAGAAAGACAACGGTGCTCTGAGCACCGTGAAGAACGGACCGCGCCTCTGGACGGTCGACTACATAGGTGCGAAGGTCGGCAAGGAGCGCGATTTCCAGGGCCTCAAGGCACGCTGGGTCATGTGGTTCCCCATTCCCGACGCGATCCGCGAAGGCAAGGATCTCTCCTACCAGGTCATGACAGCGAAGCGTGACACCAGCATGGGCATCAGGAAGGGATCTCGCGCCTACATCCTGGATGATCCCCAAGGCAACACGTTTGTCATGAAGTCGGCCAGCCTGATCAAGGACCCAAACCAGAAGTTCGAGGATCTGAAGGATCTGGGTTCACGCCTGAAGCTGCCCCCGGGGTGGAAGTTCCGTTCCCCCATTCTTGAACAAGACCTGGTCTTCATGACTGACAAGGGCTTGGCCCATATCACTCAGGACGATATCGGCAACACTTACGACCGCGTAGGCGGGCCCTACAGCAACTACAAGCCATAGCCGGGATTTCGCCGTTACTTCCAACTTAGACTCATTCCCTGGATTTTGGAGGTGAGACAGATGAAATGGATCAAACGCGCGGCCACGGCCCTGTGCCTTATTGCCGTTGCCGCATTCCCGTTTGCCGCCGGCGCCGATAAAAGCTCAACCCCAGGCGCGGTGGAGGCGATCGGCATCGCCACAGATGCCTACATCTACGGCTACCCGCTGGTCACCTTCGACATGGTCCGCAGGCAGCAGACAAACGTGGCCTCGCCCGACGCCGAGCATGCACCGATGGGACAGATGATCAGGATGCGGACATACCCCGCGGTCGATAACCACTGCTGTGCCGCGCCCAACGCCGACACCCTCTACACCGAGACCTGGCTCGACGTCTCAAGGGAACCCTGGATACTCAGCATCCCGGACATGGGGGATCGTTACTACATAGTACCGATGCTCGACGGTTGGTCGGAGGTGTTCAACGTCGCAAGCTCGCCCACAACGGGCGGCAAAGCCCAGACATACGCCATCACGGGTCCGGGCTGGTCGGGCGGGCTTCCAAAGGACGTGACGCAGGTCAAGTCCCCCACCGGGATGGTTTGGGTCCTCGGGCGCATCTACTGCACCGGCACCCCAGAGGACTACAAGGCGGTGCATGCCCTGCAGGACAAGTTCTCGGTCGTTCCTCTCAGCGCATACGGAAAGCCGTACACGCCGCCGCCGGGCGCCGTCGATGCCGGCGTTGATATGAAGACTTCCGTGCGCAAGCAGGTCAACGAGATGGACATCGATACCTACTTCGACTCTCTCGCAAAACTGATGAAAACCAACCCGCCGACCGCGCAGGATGCGCCGATCGTCGCGCGAATGGCCAGGATCGGATTAGTCCCCGGGCAGGACTTCGACCTTAGCAAGCTCGGTTTTCTGGACCGGGAGGTCATCAAGATAGTCCCTAAGCTGGCTCTCCTTGAAATGGCGAGACACTTGAAAGAGCAGAAGACGACCGACGGCTGGCTATACTTCACCGAAGGCGTCGGCAATTTCGGCACAGACTATCTGCTGCGGGGCATGGCCAACCTCCTCGGTCCGGGCTGGAACCGCCCGCAGGACGCCGTATATCCGCTCTCTCAAAAGGACGCGAACGGCGACGAATACAACGGGGTCAAGCACAACTACGTGATGCGTTTCGAGAAAGGCCGGATGCCGCCAGCCGATGCCTTCTGGTCGCTGACTATGTACGATTCTGACTTCTTCTTCGTGCCGAATGCGATCAATCGCTACGACCTGGGCCAGCGCGACACATTCATCAGCAACCCGGACGGCTCGGTGGACCTCTATATCCAGGCGGAATCACCGGGCAAAGACAAGGAGGCGAACTGGCTGCCGGCGCCGAAAGGGAAATTCGTTCTGGTGATGAGGATCTACGCGCCAAAGGGAAAACCGCCATCGATCCTCGACGGGACATGGACGCCGCCGGCGGTCAAACGCGTGCAGTAGATGGCTCGTCGTCTCTGCGTTATCACGCAGCACATGACAGTCGACTTATTTCTATTACGACCCATTTTCGACGGCGACAGCAGTGACCTCAAAGGAGCAAATTGAACATGACAGCGAACATTCGAAGTTACACACGACGCGCGAAGAGGTGGGTGCTGGCCGTCATCGTGGTTGCCCTGCTGGCGTCAGCCGGTGGTTGGTGGGCGCTGAGGGAGGGCCGGCCATGGCTTTACGGCCTGCAAGCATACATTTACGGCTTTCCGCTGATAATGATGGATCTCACCAAGCAGGTGTCGACAGCAGTGCCCACCGCCGGAGAGTTCACCGCGCACGTCAACCAGTTCTCCGTGATGACGAAGTACCCGGACGCCTCCTTCAGGGCGGTCGTGAGGACGGGGCTCGACACATTGTTCGCTGTGGCCTGGGCGGACCTCGAAAAGGAACCGCTCGTGCTTTCGGTGCCGGACACGAACGGGCGGTACTATGTCATTGCTCTCTTCGACATGTGGAGCAACGTCTTCGCGTCGATTGGCAAGCGAACGACTGGAACCGGTACGGCGAACTTCCTGATCGCCGGGCCTGGCTGGCAGGGCACACCGCCCGCCGATGTCAAGCAGACATTCCGGTCTCCGACGCGGTTCGTGTGGGTCAACGGGCAGATGCAGGCCAACGGGCGGCAGGACTACGCGGTGGTGAACGCACTGCAGAAGCAGTACAAGCTGACGCCGCTTTCAGCCTGGGGCAGGCCCTACGTCTCGCCTGCCGATGTGCCGGTCGCCGCGAGCGTCGACACCAAAACCCCGCCGCTCGAGCAGGTGCAGAAAATGGACGCAGGCGCCTATTTCGGACGGCTCGGACGGTTGATGAAGGACAACCCTCCGGCCCCAGCCGATGGCCCGATGGTCGAGAAGCTTAAGACCATCGGCATCGAGCCGGGCAAGGATTTTGACATTGCCAAGATCGATCCGGCCACCGCCAAGGGACTGCGGCGTGCGATGGGCGCCTTCGAGAAGCTGCAGCAGGGCGTGAAGAAGCTTAAGACGGAGAACGGGTGGATCGTGATGCCGAAGAATATGGGCGACTACGGCGTTGACTACAGTACGCGGGCCGGCATCGCCCTGGTCGGACTCGGGGCGATCCGGCCGCACGACGTGGTGTACCCCACGGCCTTCATCGACGCCGACGGCAAGCCGCTGGATGGCGCCAACCGTTACGTCCTGCATTTCGACAACGGTCAGACGCCGCCAACAAACGCCACTTGGTCGGTGTCGATGTACGACCCGCAGGGCTTCTACGTTACGAACGCCATCAACCGTTACAACCTGGCGATGTGGATGCCGCTCAAGTACAACCCCGACGGCTCGCTCGATCTCTACATTCAGGCGCACTCACCTGGCGCTGACAAAGAAGCGAACTGGCTGCCGGCTCCCGCTAGCGGGACGTTCAACCTTACGGTGCGCAACTACTGGCCGACGGAAGCGGTCCTCGACGGCACCTACAAGCTTCCGCCGGTGAGGAAGGTGCAATGAGTTTGCTGTAGATGGAGTAGTCCGCGTTTCATTATTGACCTGGGCTCTAATGTGTTCGGTCTCCTCGACAAGACAGGAGAGTCATATGAAATTCCATGGAAAGACAGTTCGAGTTAATGCAGTGCTGAAACCCTTGATTGCAGCGTTGGCCATCATTTGGTGTTTGGGCCACCTGGATGGAGGCGCCGCGTTCAGTCAGACGTCGGAGTCCCCTGCAACCCATACTGTCCACCTTGAGCAGGCCCACGGCTATCCCTTCTGCGAAATCCTTCTAATTCAAGGAAAACCACCCGACATTGCGGCTCAGGTGTACAACACGAGCGGCGCAAGTGATTGTCCGCCGGATAAGTTTGAGGCCATCGATCCCAAGGCGTTGGCTGAAAAACTTCATGTCGATGCGGTGTTCAAAAACGCTCGGCGCTTTTGGATGATGGACCGCATGTGGCTCTATACTGGGCGCGAGACGCGAGATTTCGATGGCGTCAAAGCGACCTGGATGGCAACACTTCCCATCAAAGGCGCCTTGTCATCGCTCGGTGGCGAAAAGCGTTTTCCTGCCTATGCGCCGTCTGAAATCCAACGCGTCTCGAAGTACGAGTACTTGAAAGGGACGAAGGTCTTCCTCATCGTCATGCCCGATGGGCATACCTGGGTCATGCAGACCTACACCAAGGTGGTCGATCCCACTCTGAGCGAAGCCGATTTGCCTAATCTGGCAAGTAAGCTCAAGAATTTGCCAGCGGGATGGAAGTTCATGGTCAAGACGCTCGACAAGGACCTCATCATTGTCCCACCCGCAGAAAGCAACCATATGGCGCATGTGATGGCGGATGAGTTTGACGACGTCTATGAAGGCTGTGGCTACGACGCTGCCTGCAACTACATTCCGTAAGCGAGTGCGACCTGATCCGCACCCGCGGCTCTTGCAAGAAAGGGAGGAAACACATGAACGTTGTCCGAAGATCCATCTTGCTTTTATTGCTGGTCGCCTTGGCTGTTGTTGCCCCGGCGTTGGCGCTGGCCGAGCAGATAACTGACGTGCCGGGATCGCCTAACACCACGACTACTATCGACGGAAGATTCATTCCAAATCCACCGGCGCCTTTCGGCGGCGTGATTAACATGAGGGCACAGGATTCGAAGCCTTACTGGCCGCCGCAGATCGTGCCGCCCAAGGGGGCGCCCAATGTGCTGCTCATCATGACTGACGATCAGGGCTACGGTGTCTCGGGCACCTTTGGCGGCGTCATTCCGACGCCCGCAATGGACCGGATCGCCAGGGCGGGGCTGCGCTACACTCAGTTTCACTCGACAGCGCTCTGCTCGCCTTCACGCGCCGCGCTCATCACCGGGCGCAACCATCACGCCGTGGGCTTCGGCATTGCGGATGCTTACACCGGCTTTCCTGGCTATGATGCGGTGATCGGCGCCGATAACTGTACGATCGGCGAGATCCTGAAGCAAAACGGCTATGCCACCTCCTGGTTCGGTAAAAACCACAATACGGATCCCAGTCAATACAGCGCGGCGGGCCCGTTCAACCAATGGCCCAACGGCATGGGCTTCGAATACTTCTATGGGTTTATGGGCGGCGAGACCGATCAGTGGACGCCGTATCTTTTCCGCAATACGACGCAGATCTTCCCGTGGCTCGAACAGCCCGGCTACAATCTCGTTACCGGCATGGCCGACGACGCGATCCAGTATCTGAAGCAGGTTAACGCCTCCGCGCCGGACAAGCCTTTCTTCGTCTACTACGTGCCCGGCGCAACCCACTCACCCCATCAGCCAACCCGGGAGTGGATCGAGAAGTTCAAGGGCAAATTCGACATAGGTTGGAACAAGCTGCGCGAGGAGATCTTTGCCAACCAGAAGCGGCTCGGCGTGATCCCGCCGAATACTCAACTTACACCGTGGCCGGACGACCTGCCCCAGTGGGAAAAGCTGAGCGCCGATGAGAAGAAGATGTTCGCTCGTCAGGCCGAAGTGTTTGCCGCCTACGCCGCCTACACCGATTATGAAATCGGGCGCGTGATCCAGGCCATAGAGGACACTGGCAAGCTCGACAACACCTTGATCATCTACATCAGCGGCGACAACGGCACCAGCGCTGAAGGGACGACTATCGGCACGTTCAACGACCTCGCGTCGTTTCAGGGCATCGAAGTCCCTGTCGCAGATCAGCTCAAGTTTTATGACGCCTGGGGGTCGGCGCTGACCAGACCGCACATGTCGGTGGCATGGTCCTGGGCCTTTGACACGCCGTTCAAGTGGACCAAGCAGGTCGCGTCGCACTTCGGCGGCACGCGGCAGGGCATGGTGATGGCCTGGCCCAGTCGCATCAAAGACGCTGGGGGTATTCGGCATCAATTTCACCACCTGATCGACATCGTGCCTACCATCCTCGAGGCCTCAGGAATTCCAGCCCCGGCATTGCTCAATGGCATTACCCAGAAGCCGATGGATGGTGTCAGCATGGCCTACACGTGGGACAAGGCGAACGCCGACAAGCCCTCCACCCGCACCACCCAGTATTTCGAGATCCTTGGCAACCGCGCAATCTACCATGACGGCTGGATGGCCTCCACGACCCCGCCGGCACCGCCGTGGCTGATGGGAAAGGCGAAGATGCCAGACGTGCTGAACGGCTATAAGTGGGAACTGTACAATATCGCCGAGGACTACTCTCAGCACAACGATCTGGCGGCGAAGATGCCGGACAAGCTGCGTGAGATGCAGGACCTCTTCATCGTCGAGGCGGCGCGGAACAACGTGCTTCCACTGGACAACAGCGTCCTCGATCGACTCCTCACGCCCAGGCCAAGTCTTGCCGCGGGACGGAGCATTTTTACCTACTCGGGTGAGGTGCCCGGCATCCCAATCAGCGCAGCGCCAGACCTTGTCGGGAGGTCCTTCACCATCACGGCGGACTTGGAGATTCCACAAGGCGCCGCGGAAGGCATGCTGGTCACCGAGGGTGGCCGCTTTGGCGGCTATGGACTCTACCTGCTGAAGGATAAGCCGGTGTTCACATACAACTTCCTGGATCTGGCGAGGATCCGCTGGGAAGGCGCGTCGTCGCTCGCGCCGGGCAAGCACTCCGTGGTGTTCGACTTTAAGTATGACGGGCCGGGCATCGCCAAGGGGGGCACCGGCGTCCTGAAGGTCGACGGCAAGGAAGTCGACACCAGGACGATCCCGCACACCGTACCGTTCATGCTGACGGCCGACGAGACGTTCGACGTTGGCATCGATACGCGCACGCCGGTTGACGACAGGGATTACCAGGTGCCGTTCCGATTCACCGGCAAGCTGACGAAGCTGACAATCAAGCTTGAGCCCCGTTCGCACGAATTAGAAAAGCGTCTACAAGAAGGGCGCGCAGAAGCAAATAGGGGCATCCAGTGACAGCAACGCCATGACAGGCAGACCGCGCCATGGCAAATCGTCCGAATGGTTTCGGATTTTAGTGGCGGAACAACGGCTCTTTTTCCATTGCCCCTGCCACTCTCTCGCGGCTTCTGCGCAAATCAACACCAACTTGTCCCGATTGGGCAAGTGATTCGAGGAGGAGGGTGTAGCCATGAAGAAGCTTTTTGTTTTCGTCATCGTAATTTTCGGTGTCTTTCTCGTTCAGCATTCGAGTGTCTTTGCTGCAGAGGAGGGGGTTGGACATTACATACCGGGTGCGCTTGCCGATTTCGGGGACATGGCTCCAGCATCCGGGTTGGCGGTAATTGATTGGTACAACCACTATAACGGCAGTGCCGGGGCTAGCAAACAATTGGAATTTGGCGGAGTTCTCGCGGCGAACTTAAGCGCCACAAGTAACGCGGAAATGCTCGGAGCAATCTACACATTTCCCTGCAGTATTCTCGACGGCAAGTACTCGGCCGGTGTGATTATCCCTTATGTCTGGATGAGTGTGACAGGCACCATTACCGGCCCGCTTGGCAGGACATTCACCCGCACTGACACGACCAGCGGAATTGGCGACATCACACTGGTGCCTTTTTGGCTTAGCTGGAACAGGGGCGATTTTAAATGGGGCTTGCAGCTCAATGTCTACGCCCCAACCGGCGGCTACACAGTTGGTCAACTGGCCAACGTAGGTCTCAATTACTGGACCTTCGAGCCGATGGTGTCGTTTAGCTACATAAGCAAGAAGATCGGGCTCGAAATAACGACTACCGCTGGTCTTGATTTTAACACGAACAACAACGCAACCGAATACCAGAGCGGCGATGTGTTCCACGTCGATGCTACCGTTGCCGAACATCTGCCTCTGTTCGGATGCGGAATTATCGGGGTCGGAGCCAATGCCTTCTACTGGAAGCAGTTTACCGGCGACAGCGGCTCGGGCGCAAAGCTCGGCTCCTTCGAAACTCAGATGAGCGGCATCGGGCCGGTTGTTTCGTATATCTCTCCCAAGTTTTGCGGCGGCCATACAGTTGTGGCGGAGGTGAAATGGTTACCTCAAACGGATACCCGCTACACTCTCAAAGGCGACTACGTATGGGCCAAAGTTGCACTCACTTTCTGAGTCGCGGTTGTCATTTGGGCACCGCAACCCGGAGCGCTTATTAAAATTTAGACACAGGGCAAAACAGCCAACCGGATTTGAAGCTTACATAAAGCCCATCCGGGAACATTTACACATCCCTTCCAGATAAGAATGAATTGTGAGAACCCTGGATGAAGAAGGAGGGTCTATGAGACGAAATGCGATAGTCTATGTCATTAGCCTCGCGCTGGTGACCCTGTTTTCAACGACGGCGGTCACACCCGTCGCCGCTCAGAACGCACCATCCGCGAGCATTGTGCTGCCGACCGACCGCACGGTTCTACCCATCCCGGAACCTCAGTACCCGCATAGCACCGTGCTCGACGTCCGGAATGCCACACCCCCGCCGCGATTCGAGGTCAAGGCGCCGGCGGGCGCTCCGAACGTGCTCATCGTGCTGATCGATGACATGGGGTTCGGGCAGTCCAGCGCCTTCGGCGGGCCCATCCACATGCCGACGGTGGATCGCTTGGCCAACGCCGGGCTTCGCTACAACGAGTTCCACACCACGGCGCTCTGCTCGCCCACGCGGACCGCGTTGCTAAGCGGCCGCAACCATCACATGAACAACATGGGCTCGATTACGGAGACCGCCACCGCATTCCCCGGAAATACCGGGCAGCGCCCCAACAGCGTTGCGCCGATGGCGGAGATGTTGCGTCTGAACGGCTATAGCACGGCGGCGTTTGGCAAGTCGCATGAGACGGCGGCCTGGGAGGTAAGCCCTTCCGGCCCGACCGACCGCTGGCCGACTCGCTCGGGCTTCGACAAGTTCTATGGGTTTATAGGCGGGGAAACGAACCAGTGGGCGCCAGCGATCTACGATGGCATGAACAAGATCGAGACGCCGACATACCCGGGGTATCACTTTATGACCGACATGACCAATCAGGCGATCGACTGGATGCGTTACCAAAAGTCGCTCACACCGGACAAGCCTTTCTTCATCTACTTCGCACCCGGCGCGACCCACGCGCCGCACCAGGTGCCGAAGGAGTGGATTGAAAAGTACAAGGGCAAATTCGACCAGGGTTGGGACAAGCTGCGGGAAGAGACCCTCGCCCGCCAGATCAAGCTGGGCGTCGTGCCTGCGGGTACGAAGCTTGCGCCGAAGCCTGAAGCCATCAAGGACTGGGACAAGTTGACCACCGATGAGAAGAAGCTCTTTGCTCGCCAGATGGAGGTGTTCGCAGGCTTCGCCGAATACACGGACACAGAGATCGGCCGGCTGGTCGACGCAATCGGAAAAATGGGGCAGCTCGACAATACGCTTATCTTCTACATCGTCGGGGATAATGGGGCGAGCGCTGAAGGCGGCATGAATGGTCTCTTCAATGAGATGACTTACTTCAACGGGGTGCAGGAAACAGTCCAGGACGTCTTAAAACATTATGATGAGCTTGGCGGCCCGAGTACCTACGGTCACTATGCAGCGGGATGGGCTGTTGCAGGGGATACGCCGTTTACCTGGACCAAACAGGTTGCATCTAACTATGGCGGAACACGGAACGGCATGGTCGTCCATTGGCCCAAGGGCATCACGGCAAAGGGTGAGCTCCGATCACAATGGCACCACGTTATCGACATTGCACCGACGATCCTGGAAGCAGCCAGCCTGCCCGAGCCGAAGAGCGTGAACGGAACGGTTCAGACTCCAATCGAAGGCGTGAGCCTTGCCTACACCTTTGCCGACCCCAAGGCTCCGAGTCGGCACACCACGCAGTACTTCGAGATCTTCGGCAATCGCGCCATCTATCACGACGGCTGGCTGGCCGGCGCCGTCCACCGGGCGCCGTGGGAACGTAAGCCCCGCGCGACGCTTGAAAACGACAAATGGGAACTTTACGACACGCGGTCGGACTTTAGCCTGGCGAATGACTTGACCGCGAACAAACCCGATAAGCTCAAGGAAATGCAGGACCTATTTCTAAAGGAAGCGGTCAAGTACCAAGTGCTGCCAATCGACGACCGGTTCGAGGAACGGTTGAACGCGGCCATGGTCGGGCGGCCCGACCTGATGGCCGGCCGCACGTCGCTGACGGTTTACGAGGGAATGACAGGGATGTCCGAGAATGTCTTCATCAACTTGAAAAACCGGTCACACATGATCACTGCAGAGGTGGCAATCCCGAAGACGGGAGCGAACGGCGTAATCCTTGCCCAGGCCGGTCGCTTCGGTGGATGGAGTTTCTATGTGAAGAATGGCAAGCCGACATACACTTACAACTGGCTGGGCTTGCAGCGCTACACGGTGGCCGCCAAGCAGACGCTGCCGCCTGGGAAGGCGACCATCAGATTCGAGTTCGCCTATGACGGCGGCGGCATCGGCAAAGGTGGCATGGGCACGATCTTCGTCAACGGAAAGAATGTCGCCGATGGTAGAATCGAACGCACTCAGTGTTGTGCTTTCTCAGCGGACGAAGGCGCCGACGTGGGTGAAGACGACGAGACACCCGTTGTTGAGGACTATGGGGTCCCGGCACCCTACAAATTCATCGGCAAGATCGACAAAGTCACCATCGACCTGAAGGAAACGAAGACCGCCGATCACGAGGAGGCTGAGAAATCATACAAGGAATACGTTCTTAAGAAAGGACTGTCCGACTAACGCATCATCCTGAGAACCTCGGGCCAGCCTACCCGAGGTTCTCGCCTAGACAAACCTCTCACTGGGTCAGTTATGCTTATCGGTGTTTGCGGCACTTTACTCTACAATATCAGAAACGTAATTCAATGGCGAGCAAGGAGCAGGAGAACAATTGACAGCGGCCTAAAGAAAAAGAACGGCCAAAAAAAATAATTGAACCAACATCAAGAAATCCGCCATCATCAAGCTTGCAGGCAAATTGGCTAATCGGGGGTTCAATGCCACCGGCAATCCACTCGACGCGGATTTGGGGCATGGTGTTGCATGTTCTCGACCCTCAGACGATACTCAAGTGAGGACTCCACCCGTCCATGCAGGTCCCAACGTCCGGATAAGAACGAGTGATCCTATACAAAACCGGTTCGATGTTCGGGGCGTGAGGAGAAGCCTATGAAGTCTAGACATGTTTTCGGAGTTCTATGTGCGGGGGTATTCGCCCTCATGGTGATCCTCACCCCATACAGCAGAGATGCTGAAGCGGTCCAACAGGACGTCCGGGTCCGCATCGGGTGGCAAATCACGGCGGCAACGCAAGCGCAGATCGTGCAGGTCCTCAAGCGAACGAACGTATTGAAGAGCCACGGGCTCGAAGCCGATTTTGTTCCGTTCAGCTATGGCGGACCGCAAATCGAGGCCGCCCTCGCGGGTAAACTCGATGTCATCTTCGCTGGCGACCAGCCGGCGATCAACCTGGTCGCAAAGGGCGGGAAATGGAAAATCGTTTCGCGCCTCTTTTACGACAGAATAGCCGTTATGGTGCCTCACAGCTCAATGATCCAGGATATCAAAGACTTGAGAGGCAAGACCGTCGCCGTTCCCTTCGAGTCCAGCGCTCACCGTGAAGTGATTCTCCAGCAGAAGGCAGCGGGCCTCGATGCGGATATTGAAGTTAAGAACGAGAATATGGACATCCTTAAAATCCGCAATCATGTGCTGCTGGGCGGCGGTGACAAGTGGGGGAACATAGACGCGGTTGCCGTCTGGGAGCCAATCGCGTCGCTTTTTGAACTTGGGGGATTCGCTCGAACTCTAAGTTCCACGCGGACGTTTGGTGTAGTTGCCGTCTCCGAGGATTTTATCGCCAAGCACCCGGAGGCTGCTGTCCAATTTCTCGTATCCACAGCGCAGGCGTGGGAATATTTCTCCAAACATTCCGACAAAGTCAGACAGTGGTACATCGACGATGCACAGCTTGGCTACACTCCCGAAGTACTTCTTTCAGCCGCAAAGGTGGACCCGAATTTTAGCGCCAAATCGCTCGGCGAAATTGATTTGCGCCTGACCGAGGACCTCATTGCCACTATGGAGAGAGATGCGGCCTGGGCGCTGGAGCGCGGGTACTCCAAGGCTGATGTGCACATAAGGCAGGCCATCGATCAGAGCTTGTTGACCATGGCGATGAATGCAATTGTCGGAGCTCGGTTGGAAGAGATCCAGGTGGTTCTGCCATCGGCGGTGCATCTTCTCAAGCCGCCCGACCGGTCCAGTCCTCGCGCCGCGTTAAAGACTTTTCTCGATTCCGTAGACGCCGTTGGCGCGTTTCTTGTCCACGATTACATGCCGTCGCCCTCACTCGCGAATTTGCTCCACCTGCGTTCGTTGGGGGACATCAGCATGCAAGGTCTGGACATGAGTGAGTTGCCGCCGGCATCTCGCAGGAAAGCCGCAGCTGCGGCTGGGCTGGAGCTCTACGAGACGTTGAGCAGGATCGAGCTTCCATCGTTTGACAGTATCCCGGATGCCGATCCGTTGAACCCGCCCGGCAGCACCAATCCCACCCGTTGGGTGATCCCGAACACTGAAATCGCCCTCGTCCGTGTGACGAGTGGACCGCACAGCGGCGATTTTCTGTTCAGTACTGAAACCGTTGCCAAAGCGGAAGGCTTCTACGAGCGAGTCCGCGGATTGCCTTATACCCGTCCGGTCCCCCTTAAGAATCTACACGAAATCCTGGTCAGGGGCGGGGGTTGGCCGATTCCCTACGCGTGGATTCAAGCGATGCCGGCGTGGCTCCAGGCCCCTCTGGCCGGCCAGGCAGTCTGGAAGTGGATCGCGTTGGCGCTGGTCCTTGTTTTCTTCATACTCTTTCTGCGGTTGGCATACCGCCTGTCGCGCCGGGGCAGCAGTCAGCATCCGGTACTGGGGGCGTTGGCGCGAGTGACCCTGCCGGCGTTTATTCTCCTGGCGATGCCAGTCATAAATGTCTTGGCGCGCATTCCGATCAACCTGCTCGGTGGCGTCCTCAGCGCGATCGAGCTTGCGACAACAGCGGTCATGTTCCTTGCCGGAGCATGGCTATCGTGGCGCATGGCAACGTTGGTCGCTGAGGCTATCATCGCCTCACCCCGAATTGCGCCCGAGAGCATAGATGCTCATCTCATCCGCATCTTCACGCGAGTGCTGGGGATGATCACCGCGGGGGGATTCCTGGCCATTGGCGCCACCCAACTGGGAATACCGGTGTATGGAATCATAGCGGGGCTGGGCGTCGGCGGGTTGGCCATCGCCCTGGCCGCACAGCCGACCATCGAGAATTTTATAGGCGGTCTCAGTTTATTTGCGGACAAGCCCATTCGGGTCGGCGATTTCTGCCGGTACGGGAGTGATGAGGGGACGGTCGAAGCTATCGGCATCCGCTCGACGGGGATTCGGGGCCTGGACCGCACCCTGACGACGATTCCCAACGCTGCGCTCTCAAAGATGCCGCTCGTAAACTTCGCTCTGCGCGACCGGACGTTGATCAAGGCTGTACTAGGCATTCGCTGCGAGACCAGCCCGGAGCAATTGCGCTATTTGCTCGTCAAGATTCGGGAGATGCTCCTGGTCCATCCCCGCGTTCATCCCGACCCGGCACGCGTGAGGTTCGTCAGTTTTGGGGCCTCCTCGCTTGACATTGAGTTGTTTGCATATGTGAAGACTACGGACCGGGAGGAATTTTTCAGCCTCCGGGAAGACATATTCCTGCGCGTCATGGACATCGTAGAGCAGAGCGGGACCGGTTTAGCTTATCCGTCCCAGACGCTTTATTTCACTCGCGATGGCGGATTGCACACCGAGAAGACCGAAGAGGCCGAAGCCCAGGTGCGCCAATGGCGTGCCGAGGGCCGCTTGCCGTTCCCGAACTTCTCGACCGAGCAAATGCGACAGATGCGTGGGACCGTGGTCTATCCGCCGCCGGGCTCACCGGACGCGTCGAACGACGAATCGGAAAGGGACGCGCAGGAGGATTGAAACCAGAACTCGACAAGAAATATAGACAGAAGCAGTTCGGTTGCTGGAGGACACTCAAACCCGCAGCCACAACCCTGTGCCTCGCGGCCTTGGTCGCATCTCCGCTCACAGCCCGCAAGGACAAAGATTTGAAGAGTTTGCAAGTTGGCAATGTGGACTATTTGTTGACGAGCTTACCTATCGCTTTAGATTCAACACAGCAGGTTGGCGAGTATTAGCCAATACCTGTGAGCCGCTGGAAATCCCTCAACTCATCGTCATGGAGGATCGAAATGGGAAAATCAGTCATAAAGGTTTTGCTGGTAGTCATGACCCTCGGCATGTTTCTCATGCAGGAAAATGCCTGCGCCCAAGAAGAAGCTTTCCCCACGCGGAAGCTGTCCTATATTGTATGCTTCGCTCCAGAGGGGCAATCTGATCGGGGTGCTCGGATCTACCAGCCGCACCTGGAAAAGATCCTGGGCCAAAAGGTGAGCATCGAATACCTGGTGGGCGGCAGCGGCGCGCTTGGGTGGAGCACACTCGTCAGCGCCAAACCTGACGGCTACACGTTTGGCGGCTTCAATATTCCGCATATCATTCTGCAGCCCCTGCATCAAATGGACGTAGGCTACCAGACCGAGCAGATCGTACCAATCATGATCTTCCAGCGAACGCCGTTAGGGTTGGCCGTCCTTAACACGAGTCCCATAAAAACGCTGAAGGACTTCATCGAATACGCCAAGAATAATCCAGGCAAGGTCACAGTCGGCGGTTCTGGGTCCTTCACCGGCTACCATATGGCGGCATTGAGGCTTCAGAAGCTGATTGGCGCGACGCTCATCTATTCGCCGTTCTCCGGGTCCGCCCCCCAGATGACCTCATTCCTTCGTGGTCGCATCACAGCCGTCTTCGCGGCCTCGGACGACCTGACCATTCATCGCGACAAGCTGCGCGTCATCGGATTTGCTTCGGAAGAGCGCTTCGCTGGCTTCCCGGATGCACCAACCCTCAAGGAGCAAGGGATAGACATGGCTGAGGCCGTTGATCGCGGCGTTGCAGTGCCCCCCGGCACACCCGATTACATTATAAAGAAGCTGGAAAGCACAATGCTTCAGGTGGCCAACATGCCAGAAATCCAGACCGAGATGAAAAAACAGGGATCCATCCCCATGGCCATGGGCCACGAAGAGAGCAAGGCCTACTTCAAGAAGATGACTGCCGTATACAAGGAGCTGGCGGCCGATCTTAAAAAATAGTGCCCGGGGTGTCCACCTGGTGCTAGCCTCTGGTGTAATGAAATCTGCCCACTCGAGACTTCGTTTTCAACTGTCCGACTAACGCATCATCCTGAAAACCTCGGGCCAGCCTACCCGAGGTTTTAGTTTTGAGCTAGCCGACGGATGCCGCGGACGTGAGGTTTTTGAGATGGCAACTGGCCCTTTCTTGCCCGTCTTGGAAAAGTTCATGTATCTCTCCTATATCGCGTTATGCGGTGGGCTTTTCGGAACTTTTCAATGTTTGGATCATATCTGCATTTTCCCTCTTCCCGAAAACAACCGGGTAAATTGATATATGCCGGAGTAGAAGTCCCCGAGAAAGGGCTGTCTCACGGGTGGACAGGTGGGGTTCTGGCAGTTCCCGCGCCTTAAGTATTCGCTATGGCCAAAAGCCCCGTTTCTTTGATTGCCGCAATTGAGACATCACTCTTTGGCGGCGGGACCAGAGAACAATCCGCCGGAACCATCTCCAGCAGGTAGTGAGACTTTCGGGTTCACAAAGGCGGGACATAGGCGGGAGGGTGAGGCGCTTATTGCGACGCTTCATTTTTGCTCTCCTCCATAGTTTTCCGGGCGAGTTCAAGCTCTTTTTGTGTCGCCACGATGCTTCTTCCCGATTCATATACCTCATTTTAACTCTCTCGGGCAATCATTGGTGTGGCCACCCACTGTGCATTGCCCTCCGATCTACGTGTGAATGTCTGTAATCAGAATCGCGTTCGGTTCTTCGCTCCGAGTCAAATCGAACGCTCTGTACTCATAAGGGCTGACTATGCACCATGTTGTGAACGGAACGTGATTGCTGTTGCGAAGTGCCTCAAACATCAGGACCTTCTTTCTGCGATCATGTTCCGTCATCCACGACTCACCGGGAATTGTACTCAACCAGGCGGGCCTGCCCTGAAGGGAGGAATACTGCTCCGAAAGCGACCCAGGGACTTGCTTGTATATTTCAGAGAGAAGTTCATCAAACGTCATCGCATCTATTTTCTGGTTCCCAGCATTTTCGCTGTCACCAAATGTCCATCTAATGGCGCCGAAGAGCCTGAAATCAACAGCAACGCACTGGAACGCATATCGGCGAACAGCCTGGTATCTATTTTCGCTCGCAACGTCAGCAAAACCTCCGGGTTCGGATTTTGGCCATAGCAAATAGCTCCCATCTTTGAAGAAAACCGCTAAGTGATGAAAATAGTTATTTTCGTCCAGGCGGTTACCAAATCTTTCGGAAAATTCATCTGCTATGAACTCTCGCCGCTCCTCCTCGTCGCCCAGGAAAGCGTCAGCATCAAGCGCCATTAGAAATGAAAAATTAGAATGGGACATTCAAAAACTCCTTGAGGGGCCCCTATGAGAGGCGATAGGGATCTTTCTATTTCTCCGACTCGAAGTTTATCTCCGCGCTCAGCAAGCATGCCTGAAAATCTATTTCTTGCTGTTTGCACAGGTGCAGGAGATCGGTAAGCAGGTCGATTATATTGGAGACAAGGTCGTCGTCTTCCTCCGAGTATGCTTCCAGTGCCGTGATTGCCCTGTTTCGCCTCGTTTCATTATCCATGAAATTCTCCCATTAGAGTTCTACATTGCCGGCACGAAGACTCTTTTCCGTGAGCTGCGCAGAGAAAGAGTGGTCGCTCTGTTTACGTAAATGCTGTCCCTGATCAAAGCCTTATCCCTTTAATTCTCAACGGTAAGCCCCTGAGTGGAAGTTTGATATGGGCCGAAAGCGGAAGCCCCCGAGAAGTTGGTTTCTCATAGGCAGTCGGATAGGTTCAGCCGTTTACCGAGCATAAACCGATCAGTTTTCGGATATAGCAATACCGCCGCCCTTGAATTCCGGGAACAATGGCAAAGTTGTTATAAGGTTTGTGATGGCCAACGCCTTTTTCACATCCTCCTTATCTTTGAGAGCAATGTACTTGAGAACATAGCAAAAGACGGTTGGGCTCCCGATTGGGTATGATTCCCCGGGCATATTCAATTTCATATGCTCGCCTGAAGCGGAAACATTGGAGTTGAAAGACTTGAGGTAATCCAGAAGCATCATCGCAGTTACATTTCCAATGACCTGGCCTTCAGGATCAGGGAGATCCATGAGGACGGTAAGGAACATCCGCAAGTCCATTATCAATCCTGATTCCAAGGCTACTGAGAACTCTTCCGGGGTCATTTTCTGTTCCTCAGGGATTTCGTCCTGGGTCTTATCGACAAGAACTTGGACTTTATTGGCGCGCTCAACAGCTTTGATAAGGGCTTGTTCGCCTACTACCGCCAGATTGTCCATCAGCATGCCCAATGTGGAAATGCTCTTAAGATCGAGTTTTCTGGAAGGTGTAAAGACAAAGAACTCCCCTTCCTTCTCCGCGGATTCGAAGTGAGCACCAGGCGAGACGTGATCCAGCCTATCATTGAGAAACTTCTGCATTTCAGCTATGTGCTTTCGAAATTCCTCATCCTCGCTGATTTTCTGTGCCAGCTTCTTGATTTTTGGCCTATTCGACATACCTTTTTATCCTTCCACCAGATTTACGCAGACCCTAGCAACCGGGAAATTCGCGCTCTGATAACGTTCCTTCCAGGTATCGTTTCGATGCTTCTTTTAGAACTGCACAATCCCATTTCCCGAGCTGTTCCGCTGTCTCGCCGGTCGCTTCCATAAGGGCTTCAAACTGGACCCTATTGGGAACTTCGATTTCAAGCTTCCGCCAACCGTTAACACTCGTCCATGGGTTGCCATCGCTTCCGATTTTGCTGGGCAGAAATGCACGGATGCATGCGCTCAGAAACGCACTCCTGGTTTCGGACATCTTCTTGTCCAACTTCTCCAGAATGGCGAGAGTTTCTGGGTCAGTGCTTCTTGTGGATTCGGTACCAACGGCATATTCGGCGTCCACCACATCACAATAATTCTTCAGCCAGGCATACATGGCTTTCAGCGGCTTCGTTCCTGCCGGTACAGCGATAACCGGACCCTCGTCATTGAAATTCGCGCCAGCTTCACATGCGCCAATCCTTTTGAACTGATCCTCCGCGCCTTCGTAAAATTGGAGAGCATCGCGGCGGTTTGATACATTGTCCACAACGATGGTTTCAGAGCCTGGCCCACGGCTGCAGATTATGAGGTAGTAGAAATCGAAATCTTCTTGGTTGAGCATCTTTGTTCCCCCTTCTTTGCCGCAAATTCTGATATGCCTGAGCGCACTGGTGCCAATGTGGGAAAGACCTCGTTCCCATCCTCCTTACCTGGGGTGCCTGTCACTGAAGGTCTGCATCCAGTAAATCAACACCTTCTTCGCTTGCTGCTCGCTTAGGTCGGGGAATTGAAGCAGGATGAACGGCACGGCACCGAACATATTCGTAACGCCCGATTCCCGAAGCTGATCCAGGTAAAGTAAATGTTCTTCCGTCAAGTATTCCGGTTTCTCAACTTCCAAAGCTTTTCTCCTCACGCTGAAAAGGATGTTCTTTATGGCTGGTGAAGGACCTATCTGAGACGGTTCGACATGTCTTTTGTGTAAGACACTTCCTGAAGCCACCGGCACAGGACCCCGAGGAAGCGAATGTCAATGCGGTGTCTGTCATGGCTCCTGCTTTTTAGCGTCTCGCTGGTGCTCGACCCACTCCAGGTATCCGAGGCGGGTGTCTCCGTTTGCCACCTCATATTTCCAATCCTCGGAGGGGAGCTCGGGATCGTCCTCCCAATGGGAAATCTTGGCTATGGCGGCCTTGGCGTGCTTGTAAGTTTCAATCAAATCCGGCCAGTCCCCGGCAATGTAATCCGGCCCCGTAGCCTCAGTATCCTTGATAAATTCCAGGAGCGTCTCCAGGAGATCGGGTGCGGCGGCGATCAGTCTGGCATTGGCCCAATCAATCGCATCGGTTTTGCGACCCTCGTCCGGCGTTATTGTCGCTACTATCCATCCGTTCCCTGGCGCAACTATCGCAATCCCCCTGCGGTCGCTTGCCTCTTCCGGCTCGGCAAACCACGGTCCCGGCGTGTGTTCTTTTTGCATATCATTCACTCTCGTCCTCCAAGTGCTTCTCTTGCAAGTCATCAAGCTCATGGCTGGTGAATTTCCCGTTAAACCAACGGTGCGATTTATCTCGCCTTCCTTGAGTGAATTTGAAATGCTTGAGGTCGGCCCAAATTCCGTGTAATAGCAGACGTATGCCTTTCCGTTGACGTCATGACCTTTGGCGTAGACCTTTGTGACTCGTCTCCACTGACCAAAACAGTCAGGAGCTAAGTCGCCCACTTCCAGCGATTGAATCTCAGCGCGTGTTGGGATGTAGAGCTGCGGGTGAGACATACGAATACTCCTATGGCGGTAAAGACCGTCCTGCATCTCGGCACTGCGCATGAAGCCGTGAGATGGTGTCGCTGAGATTTTGGTGGACGCCGGAGATTTCAGAAGGGCAATGGGACAAATCTGGCGGAACCCTCCATAATTCATCCTTGCTCACCTGATTTTCCAAGCTCACGGATGGATTCCAAAAGGTTCCAGATTCCCTCGTTCTCGTCGCACATTGGCTGAGCATGAAGCCATGTGCTTTGTCTGTCGAGTTCCTCTAAGTCGATCGCCAACCGTTCATGGCCGTGTTCCGGGTAGAGATAGATCATGGCGGTGTCTCCTTCCTTAATCGTCATCGCTTGACGATTTCTCCTCAGCGTGCGCTGCATCATGTCCAGGGCAGACATTTCTCTCCTTAAGGGTCAAGATGATGTGGTGCACATTATCGGTGCACAGTTCCCACGGGTCTAAACCCATATCGGCGCCTTCATGGGTTGAGAAACCTTTATTCATCCACAGACCGCCGCTGAAAACGTCCGGGTGATGCTTCCGGTCGAATTCTATGAATTTTCTGATGATATAAAGGCCGGCTTCTTTTCCGATTCCCGGCCAACCATCGATGCTCTTAAGCTCATCCCATTCAGGAAAAGCCAGTCGGTAAAGAGCAACGCACGCTTCAGACTGGTTGATCGAGGCCTCGAATATCGCGTCGATCTGTTTTCTGTTCAGAGTTTTGCGCATGATAATTCCCTATTTGTAATTTCTCATTCTGTCCCTGCACTCCTCGGGCGCTGGAGCCCTCATGCCTCTCCCGTGCAGGTGATTCCAAATCTGGCAATAGCGAGAAAAGGGTTGATCTTCCCAAAGGCCGGCGATTATCTGTAAACCCTCGGCTGAAACAGCAATGCTTTCATACTGGTCTTGATGTGAATCAAAGAACGCGCAGCCAAACGGAGCAACTGGGTGAATGGTACACAGACTTCCATCGAAGAATTTGCACCAACCACTATCATTGCGTGCAGGAACGAGTGTGCGGATTCTACAAAGTCTTCTATTTTTGATAATGAGCGCGCCTGGTGACGCCAGAAGATTCTTTTCGGCAAATTCGGACAACTTGGAATAGCCGAGAAACGTCGCTATGTAGTCCAGGTCTTCCGGCAAGAGGTAACCGGGAATGAATCGACAATTGATTGCGCACAGGTGGCAGTCACAAACCGTGCGACAGTGTCCCATAAAGAAACGCATTGCAGAGCGTGTTGGGATGTAGATCTCAGGCATTTCAATATTCCTCCGGAAGAAGGACGCACGTTGACGATCGGTCGGCCTCAGTGATTATCCAGATGCAATTGTCACCATGACCTTTGCAGGGTTTAGCGGGGTCGATTGAATAAGCTGACAGTATCCGGGTCCCCTCAAGAGTTGCGCGATTGTTAAGTTCAGCATCCGCGGGACAGATGTTTCCCCAATCGCCGCGAGCGTGGCGTTGCAGGCACTCAAGTACTCTTTCAGACGGTACGGCTTCCAGCGCGCCCGGTGTTGCGACGAGCCGGCCGAGTGGAAATGGCTTAAAGGAGGTATTCATACCGTTTTCCTCAAGTTATTCCATGAAGCCGATCAGAGCTGATCTGACTGCCCTGATCGTGTATCTTGCTCCGTCCGGGGTTGTCTCCAATGAGTAGGATTTTATGAACCGGCGTGCCGCCTCAGTCGCATTAATCTGCTTATCCCGAACCTTGTTAACGTAGGACATTGCGGCTCGGTAGACCGGTTCATCATTCCCCAGCCACAGCGCCACATTCCAGCAGTTCCAGCAGTGGTGACCATTGTAGGGCTTCGGTTTCATGCCACCTCGTTTTCACTGTGGCACTTAAAGAACTCCTCAACCCTGTCGGGCAAAAGCTCCGGCGTTTCAGCGTACATCCGCGCCTTGTCTCCATCGGGGCTTGTGAACAGTTCATTTTCGAGCGCATCGTCGATGTCATAGTCTACAAGCAGGACCTCGATCCCATCCGCATCAGACATGACGCTGGTTATCAGACCGCCCTCTATTGTGACAACGATTCGCCTCATGCTGTTTTCTCCTTTTCCCACTCCTTGTAGAGTTCGTTCCAAATCTGCTCTTGGGCTATGCTGGCCAACTGTCCGTACATCTGGGAATTGAGGAACCAGAACAGACGTCTCACGCGTATGTCCTTTCTCACAGGATCTTCCAAGATAGTATTGGTATTATGTTCACGGATAATCTCGATCAGCCGCTTCAACGCAACCAGCGAATTGATCGCCATACCCTCATGAAATATGGTGTCCTCAATGTTCATGGCTCTTTTCCTTGCTCGTCGTATCGTCTGATTATGGAGATGCCATCTAGAATGGAGCATTATCATTTCGTCTCTCCTGTTCCCGTGCGGCGATACTCATCAAGGCGAGTGAGATCGAACTGATCGGTCTCGACCCGGAGGTCTGAATTCTTGAGATACGCCGTCCAAAACATTTCATTGGGATTTCTCATGCAGATGTCGATCATGAGAGCATCGACCGGTATGTAGCGGTTGGAGTCGGGGGCAAGAGATCTCATCCCCTCGGGCAGCTCGTCCAACAAGATTGCCGATCCATTATCGAGGTCATCCCCAAATTCAAACTCGAAAACATCCACGTCATAGAACACGGCCATGCTGTTGAAATATTGGATGTAGTTTGGTATTGGCTCTCCATGTTCCAGAATTTGCATGCCTTTGTCGCGGTAGGTTTTCAGGAGTTCAAGGTTATCCAGGTCAACGATTGCTATTGGAGTGAGATCGTAATACTCGTCGGAAACATGAGTTTTGAGCAAAAGATACGGCATGAGTTCTCCTTTTATTCCTCGTCTCTTCCTGAAAGGAGCGGCAAAGCCTGCATTTCATAGGACTCTTTGTCTTCTTTTTCCTTGTAGTACAGCTCGATTGCCTTCAGCTTATCAGACGGGATTTTGCCTAACTCGGCAGGCATCTCATGCCAATATTCTTCGACAAACTCGTATAGCTCATCATTGGCTCTGCTCACATCTTCACAGGCGAAAAAATTGCGGCCATTGGGGAACTCGATTATCAAAAGGATTACGTCAGGGGGCCTTTCAGTTACCTTGCCCTCGGTTTCGTGGATAGATTGATCGAGATCCCGGACGGCCGCAGCTAAATCGCCCTGTTCCCAGTTCGATACCACTTGCTTAGCCGCAGCCAGGAGCTTCCCGCAGCCTTTAAAGATCGGGACATCCATTTCCATCACGTACGCCCCTCCTCTGGTTTCGCCCTCATTCCCTTCAGTCTTCACCGGCTTCATTTTCTGTATCCTCAATCTTGAAGTCCCTGACACTTATGAGCTTGAAGACGTTTATCCATTCGGCGCCACACGCTGTGCACCAAACTGCCTGGGTGACAAACACGCCATCCTGCTCAAAAGGTCCGCCTTCAATTGAGTAGTCATGACAGTTACAGCAACCGTCGCCTTGCTCCAAGTACATGCTAAGCCTTTTAGGGGAGCTCATCGGCGCTCTCCTTATTCCCAAAGACGACCGGGATCATGGGATCGTCTTCGGCCAATCGAATGTCATCGACGCCGATAAGTCTAAAAATGTCGTTCCACTCGCTGCCGCAGTCATAGCATTGGACTACCTGCCATGCTTCCCGGCCTTCCGATTCAATTTTCCCGGCAGAAATATTCCCGCTCCCGCAATTGATGCAGAAGCTGCCGGCCGCCTTGATGTATTCTTTCCTTTTAGCCCGGCTAATCATCTTCCTCTTCCTCCCAGAACTTCTCGGCTTCGGCAAACTTCCGAGCAACGTAATCGGGATTGACCTCGAGACTTTCCTCTCGATAGATGGTGTCGTCTGTGTCCTCATCAACCTTCAGTATTGTGATATCGATCGGGACATCACTCACCACTGAAGCGAGAAGTCCACGATGTATTGTGACCACCATCTTGAGCTTCTTTGGTTCATAAGGTATTCGAGGAATGGAGCGATGGGAGTCGGCAACGGTCCAGAGGGTGGTACCGCTTGCATACTGAGTTTGATATTCGCAATGGCCTAAACCCGCCGTGACCATGTGACGAGCGGCCATCCAGATATTTTGGATATAGGGATCTTCGTGTTCACAGTTCTCAAGGAATTTTTCCAAAGTGGCGGCCGTTTTGTCCGGCGCTTCGTTAATGTCGATCATTTGTGGTCTCCATGTGATCGATGCTTCGTTTTGCTTCGTGGATCATGTAGTCTTCGGGATAGCCGAAAAATCCCCAGCAATTGTCGATCACTTCCCTTGTCTGTGATTCGCCCCTGGTTATCTCGTAGCCGTAGACGTTGCCGGTGAGGTAATGGTCATATTCTTCGACTTCAGCCAGCAGGAGCTTCGCGACCTTATCCAAGATCTTCCGGGTGACTCGCTTTACCCCGTATTCCTTCCGGACTTCCTCCTTTGTGACATAGATGTAGCCGAGCATTCCCCAGTCCCAGCCTTGAGGGTCACAAGCCCTGAACCTCTCCCTTTTCGTGCTCATTATGATCCCGCTGTGATCGAACAGGTAAAGAGGGAGGCAGACAGGTTTCTGTTCTTTCAGGAATTCCGCTAATTCACCGGGGTCCCGGAACTCATGCTGGTCGCCAAGATTGTAGCGCCGATGGAAGCAAATCATTGTGCCTAGGTTGTCGAATTTCTCACGGGGGTTAGGTGCGTCCTCGTCAGGACAGATGTTTATCGTGTGCCCTTTATATTCTATTGAATCGATACATTGCATAGATCATCTCCTGCCTCTACCCGTCATTGATTGTTCCTCTCCTTCCGGACCCATATCTCACCGGCGGGCTTTAACCAGGTGCTTTCCGAGAAATCCTCATCCCCCCGGACATCGACCAAAGCTTCAAGAACTTTGTCGGCAAAGTCAGCTTCATGGTCGGAACCACCACAAATGGCGCTCTTGATTGCTTCGTCAGTAAGGAGTTCATCAGCTTTCTTGCATGCCTCTTCCATGGACTCAGCTTCAATGCCCCGAACTGTGAAGCGTAATACTGCGTATAAATGGACATCATACTTTGGCACTTACTTGGACTCCCTTGTCGTAGGCATCTTGGTGGTCCGACCCGATCTCCATACTTCTTTCGCTTCGGCTTTGAAGAGATGGGTATCCAAGCAGGCAAGCATCTCGCCAGTAATTGGCACTTTGCATAGCGCCTTGAAGAGCTTGAAGGAGTTCTTCTTTCGAGACCGTTGCGAGATTTTCATGAAAATATGAGTAAATCGGGTCAGGCATTGTTGTTCGCCTTTTCAATAAGGGCGGCCCGTCTCAGCGCCGCCTCACGCCTCCTGCACAAAGAACGTAAAGGGCTAGAACCGAGATGGGAGCGATTTCACTCTCGAGTGTTCAGGGACGTTATCGCTGGACTTTTCAAGCTGTTCCTTCCGCCACGATTCCTGAAGCTCCTGCTCCACAGCGAAAGCTGAAAGAAGCTGCATGCTGTCTTGGAGCACATGTATGTTCCCAAAAAATGAATCCATGAGGTGAGGATGAAAGAACATGTTTTCCCCTTTCTTACGATTTCGAAGGTTCTCGCAGTTCCCTAAAAAGGGTGGCCCTACACTGAACCACCTCGATCTCATCTCAGTTCTTCGGTTATCCCTCGCGTCACCCGGCAATGGAGAACCTCTCTGATTTCAGCGTACCCTTTAGCTTTGAGCCGTGCGAGCTGTTCGGCGAATTCATCCATGCCTTCCATGGCCTCAGCTTCAAGCGCTTCCTGTGTCACGGCTCCTTCAAGTCTATCTTCCTCAAATTGCTCAACGCTCCGGGGCTTAGGATGTGTGAAAAACCGGGAAGCGGATACTGTGTCATCGCCAAAGTCCAGAACATAAACCCTCTTTACTGCATCCATTGTTTGTGACTCCCCAAGGAAAGGCCCGCCCCAGAGTAAGAACCGCCCTGAGAAGGGCATTCTGATGGCTGCTCGGGTTGTTGCAACTTCCATTCAGTCAGTCCTTCCTGGATAGCAACACGACCTTCGGCGCGAGCCTTTCTTTTCCAGATACGACGAGTGCGAGCTTTGTTAGCCCCACAGACATATGGGCGGAAATCGTCGCGTCGCCCGGCAATGCGCCCACAGCAGGACTTGAACGCAAATTTTTGAATCGTTGCGATATCCGGGTATTCAAGTTCAGGATCTCTTGGAATACCGTAGGGTTTCATGGTTATAATTCCCTCAAGTTAAATAGTGGCTCATGTAAGCGCCGTCCTGATCTGGATTATTCTGATGCCTGCTCAGGCTGTGTCGTTTGTACTGGAGTTTCAAGATCCTCCGGCAAGGGCTCGATCTTATCGGCAAAGATGAGTTTGCCGTCGACTGTCTTCGATACGACGCGGTCTTTCCAATGCGAATAACGAGGATTCAGTGCGTCAGTAAGGAAAGTGGAAGCGCCATTCTTGCTGACGGTTGGGAACTGCTCCGTTATGAGCGCCAGCAATTCTTTCTTGTCTAGATCACCCAACTCAAGGTGTTCCTCCACCAGCGAGATATAGGGCCGCTTGCTCACCCGCTCTTTCTTGGCTGGTGCGGATTGCTCTACTGCTTCACCTTCAGTTGCAACTACCGGACTCTCAACCAGTTGACTTTCAGTTTCGCTGGCATTCACAGATTCATGATTTTCGGTATGAGTTGTAAATATCTCAGACTCGGAAGCTTCGACTATAGTTGCCGGAGTGGTTTCTTCTATAGTCTGATTAGTAACTTCCATCTGATTTTCTTCCGATGTTTCACTGGTGCCTTCTTGATTTTCAGCTATCTGTGCCTTCTTTGTCTTCTTTGACATGATCCTTCTCCTTATTTCAAAGTAAAATCCAACACTTGTAGTTATAGTTATAAGTGGAATGTGAGGACATCACAAGCAAAAAATTAGGATATACACAAAGAAAGTTAAAAATGCTGAGGTGCTTGTAAGGACTTCTTAATAGGCGATTCATTTACTGGTACTATGGAATATATGTGTATGGACAAAACGTGACGCTCTCCCTGAAGCTGATTCCTGGAAGGAAAAAATAAACTCTGAAATGTGAAAACAGATTTCCTGGGTAAAAATAGTGCAGGACCAAGCGCAGTAAGACTCAATAATCATGCTTTTTCTCTAAGTATATATTAAGAGAAGAAGCATGATTATTGATGTGTGTAACACCTTATATGGCCTGCCATGCTTACTCATAAAACTCGTGGCTTGAAGACAGAGTTCTTGTTCCTGGATCGGGCGTGTATGTAGACTCAGCTAAATTCAGTCGAATCTTCTATGGAGAGGCCTGTATCAAGTGAACCTCAAAATGTGAGAGATCCAAAGCTGCTTACAGAAGGGCCCATGAGATTCACCACTCAGTCCCCGGTACGATGCGAAATACCTCTTTCGAAAAATAATGGGTGAGCAGCCCGGTCTCGTTAGTATATATTCGTATTTTACGGATTACAGTGGTCCAGAACGTGAGATACAAATCCTGCTTGCATGCGCGCCAGCGGAGGTCGTGTGACCGGCGTTTAGGTTGAAAAAGACTTTCTGCTGTGCCGGGACTCTGTGAGTTGATATTATGCCGGTCAAGGGATGCACCCAAGCCGAGTCTGGGTTTTTTGGAGGCAGAGATGTCATTCACAACGGAAAGCAGCGGCTACGAAAAGACTATCCTATCAGACCTTCAAGGAGCATGGATCCTGCTTCGTGAATCTGTAGTGGAGACGGGCGGATTTGAGGGCATGAACCCGGTGCTTTTTCACATCGACGAGGCAATGAGCTGGGAATCCGTCAGAAACCTTGGTCGAATGCCTCCGCTCTTATTGATCATTCGGAATTTGTGTTTGCAAGGCGGGGTGCCCGAAGAAGTCATGGAGAACATTGAACAGGTGCACGATATCCTTCAGGAGGTGGTTCTGGAATTTCCTTCGGTTCCGTGATGTTGGCCGCACATAGAGTGTCAATACATTGGGATCATTTCCATTATGTTCTGAAGCCCAATCGCGGTTTTCACTTTTGGGAGGGTGAATTTTCGCTGAGCCTCTCCTGCACCATGAGGGCAGGAAGCGTGCTATTGACTGCGAGGATGGTGGTATGTCTTCGAATTGCCCAAATTGGTCTGATCGGCGCTTTCTCTTGTGTGTTTTGATTTGAATATCGTATGATTTACGGACATTCGGCATTCCAAGAGCTTTTTCGGATGGAATCCGATCCCAAAATGCGGTTCGGCTCCAATTGGGGGTCAAGTTGACGCGTTATTCAGGTCAAATCAGATGGGAGAAAGATATGCTGAAGGTCAACCCACATTCTGATTATCCATCTGAGGATGGTAGGTATCTCAGGGGGAATGATTCTTCTCCAGTTGCCGTGGCGATCATCTTAAATTGTGATGCCGACAAAATCCCTGTGGAACTGGAACACCTTGTGAGGGCTGGGATAGAAACGGGAGCGGCTCTCTCTGGAACGGTGCAAACCGAAAATATTGGGTTTGAAAAAATTGTCTGCAATATCATCGGGAATCCTAATATACGTTACCTGATCGTTGGCGGGCCAGAATCTGAAGGGCATTTGACCGGGGAAGCTTTAAAAGCTCTGATTCAAAATGGTGTTGATGAGAAAAAGCGTATCATTGGGACTGATGCACCGCATCCTTTTCTCTTTAACTTGTCCGTACAAATGATTGAACGGTTCCGAAAGCAACTCAGCCTGATTGATCTTCAATTTGAAGGAGATCCAGATTTAATAAGGAAGGCTGTCTGGTGCTGCTACCAAGAGGGTCCAGTGGAGTTTCGTGGTTATTCGTTGTACGATCAAGGCGCATATCATGAGCCACCTCTGAGCGGTAAATTAACTTGGCGTGTCACCCAGCCGTGGGCCGAAATGAACCTTGATGATAAGGAACGTGAGGGGCAAAGGAAAGCGCAAGAACTTATGGAACGTCTGAGGACCAAGGCCAAGAAGAAACAAAATGACGCTGACTAAGTACATTGAAGCCAGAATGCAACGGAAAGCCGAAGCGTCCGGTCAATCTGCCAAGGCTACAGTGACAGCGAGTAAACCGAAGTGGACGAGACTTCGGAAGAATAAGGCGGTCTGATTTGCACCGATAGAGCGAAAGCCCTGATAAATTTGTGAGCATCCCCAATCCCGAATAGCTGGAGGAAGATCATAGAGAACGTGGGAAATGGCTCTGGAGAAGCAGGAAATCCTTTGAAATCTAGGCAGGAGTGGATCTGTCATGAAGAAAAATCTTCTCAGAGGGATCGAAAGGATAGCGGCACGTGGCGGCATCATCGTTTTCTTCATTATGGCCTTTGAAGTGATGATAATGATTAGCCCCTTTGCCTTTTTCTTTTATTCGGTATTTAATCCGTTTCTCCATTGGCTGGATGACTTCACAGCCACACGGTGGCTTACCGCCTTTTTTTTGCCTCACATGATTCTACCTCCAACGCTTTTTCTCAAAACCATTCGGATTGTTGGTTCCATTCTCTTTGTGGTGGGCTGCGTAACCTTCACCATCTGCGCTCTACAGGTCTATTTGGGAAAGATTTTCAAATGGGGTATAGCCCAAAAGGGTCTTTACACGTATGTCCGTCACCCGCAATACCTTGCCCTTGGGCTTTGGGGAATCGGAATGGCGATACTGTGGGCGAGGTTTCTGGTGCTCGCTTCTCTGTCGTTTATGTTCGTTCTCTACTACTTCCTTGCCAAGGATGAGGAAAGAAGAATGCTGAGCCTGTATGGGGGAGGGTACAGAAAGTATATGGATAACACTGGAATGTTCGTTCCAAAGCCGATTGAAACCTTCCTCGCGTTTCCATTTAGATCGATCCACGACGCGATGAGATATGCTGCCGTCAGTCTCTCGATTGTCGCTATCGTCATTGGCTCAGGTTTTCTACTCCGTTCAATCACGCTGCAATCCCTTAATCTAAGTACAGCGGGGAACATCACGGTTGTGCCCATCCTTCCTGAAGATGCCGAGAAGGGGAAATCAGTAGTTGAAAAAATAGGAGCGCACCAGCTCGATTTCATAGACTCTGAGAAGGACTACTTGGCTTGTCTCATGCCGGGAGATTACATCATGCAGGGGATGATAGCGGACACCGGTGCTGAGTTCCATTTGCACCATAGACACAACACCTTTGCCCTTATTACTGATTGGGTGGTCCATCCATTCGAGCATCTAAGGCGATCGCCAGCCACGCAGATGGCTAAAATGCATGGCGTTGATCCGGCGATTGCCAGAATGCACCACTGCCCGATAGCGGTTGAGCACAATCTGAGTTGTGAAAATTGTCCTTACCGCCGCATCATCTTCATTGAGATCGATCATGCTGGAAAGAACCATGTTTCTGGTGAAGGGTTGTTCTCGTTTGAATCGACAAGGATTCCGGTCGCATTTATCGATATAGACACCTCGACCGGACAGATAGTGAGCAACCAAAGGGTTGGAAAGGCAACGGCATGGAAGGATGTTCCAACGCCATCAATTTGATAGTCTATCCCCAGTGAGAGTTTGTAATGGATGAAGTGGTATATGCCCCGATTGGGGTTGTGAGGTCACCCTTCAAAACAGTCGAGGGAACCCCAATCCAGCCGGTTGGTGCTAAAGGGGTTCGAGGACAAATTGAACTTCGGGAAGAATTCGTTGCCGGACTCAAAGACCTCGATGGCTTCTCCCATATCATTCTAATTTACCACTTTAGCCTCTCTCAAGGCTACGCTCTTGAAGTGAAGCCTTTTCTCGATGACCAGCTTCATGGAGTATTTGCTACAAGGGCGCCTAAACGTCCAAACCCGATTGGAATTTCGGTTGTCAAGCTGATTGGAATCGAAGGAGTATTCCTTTACATCGAAGATGTGGATATTGTCGATGGGACACCACTTTTGGACATAAAGCCCTACGTACCCCAATTCGATTCGAGAGAAACGGAACTGATCGGCTGGCTTTCAGGCAGAGTTCAGGCAGTGGAGCAGTCCAAAGCCGACGAACGTTTCAAGTGAGTTTGCACACCCTCTGAGAGTAAATGCAGAAACCGTTGAGCCTGTTTGTTCCCTGATGAATGAATCAAAGCTCGACCATCCTCTCCTCAATAGCGTTTTGCGGTGAGCAATCCAGACCCTTTCAACTTTCGGATCATATTGTGCAGTTTCATCCATGGTAGCAGTATTTCAAGAAGGGAGGCCCGCAGGAGGATTAAAAGCCGCTTAAAGATGGACACCGCTGATTCACCAATCAGTCCCTGGTAGGATGCGAAATACCTGCTCATGAATTCGAACGGTGAGAAGCCCGGTCTCCTTGGTATAGTTTGGTATTCGACGGGTTACAGTCGTCAAGGAGATATGGAAGCTGCTTAAATGGGAAACTTACGTGGGTAACTACCTCGTGCCTCCCGGGAGAAGTCACAGCCTTTCTCGTCAGTTTGCATGCTGAGCAATCT
The DNA here is from genome assembly GCA_052143075.1 of Syntrophobacteraceae bacterium. Taxonomy (GTDB): domain Bacteria; phylum Desulfobacterota; class Syntrophobacteria; order Syntrophobacterales; family Syntrophobacteraceae; genus SbD1. The sequence continues at coordinate 59,532 of JBKQTS010000161.1, forward strand.
CAAACTTTAGCCGGTCCCCAAGCGGGAGTCCCTTCCTCAAACCCATTGTGCGTCAACCGGATCAGACCAGTACCGTCCAGCAGTACTGCAAAGAGATCGCCATAGGGCTGAAATTGAAAAGGTAAGGAAATCTCTTCGGCCGAATAGCCGGCTCGCTGGCTGGTGAAGACCACCCAATTGCCGTCGGGCGAGAAGTGCGGATGGTTGTTCCGACCTCCGCCAACGATCAACCTGCGCAGCCCGCTTCCGTCCGGTTTGACCAGCCAGAGCTCGAAATCCCCGTCCCGATCGCTCGAAAAAACGATCCACTCGCCTGTGGGGGACCAGTCGCACATGGTGTCCGTCCAGTTGCCTCTCGTCAGTCGCCTCAGACTGGTGCCGTCGCTGTTTATGATATACAGATTCTTGAACTTTTCCCTGCCAGAGCGGAAGACGAGTTGTTTTCCTTCGGGCGAAAATGAAGGAAAACCGTTGTTTCCGGAATCCATGGTCAGCCTTTTCAGATCGCCGCCGTCAGGCTGCATGCAAAACAGGTCCACTGCCGCATCCGCATCCTGGAATACTCCCCCGACGGCAAAAGCGATACCATTGCCTCGGCGCGACCAGCTAGTGCTGAATATGGCCTCGTTTTTTCCGGCATAAAGTGTCCTACGGCCAGAGCCATCAAGCGTCATCAAGTCTAATCTTGCAAGTTCGCCTCCCACAAAAGCCGCCTGTCTGCCATCGGACGAAAATGCAGGGAATGCGCCATTCAGGCGGAGCAACCTAGCCTCGATCGAAGGTGGCGCCCCCCATATCTCCACGTTAGGTGGAATGAAACCGGGCGTAATTTTATGATATGCTATCCGCGCTCCATCGGAGGAAATCGACGGATTCCAGTGGTCAGTTGCATCATCTGTCAGCACAACCAGCTTCCGTGTCTTCAAATCGACCAGCCCGATCTGCCGGTGTTCGCCGAGTTGAACTACCACCGCCAACCACTTGCCATCCAATGAGGCTTGGGGGGTGTAGGCATCAATATCGGGAGACGTAATACGTTCCCAACCGGAGCCATCCAGTCCGATGCGCCAGATTCCCCACTTACCCTCTCTTGGGCTGTGAAAGAAAATGCTTCGGCCGTCAGCCTCAAAGCTCGGCCAGCCGCCATTCCTAACAATTAGCCTGCGGTCGCTCCCATCCGGTTTCATGGCATGGATGTCCGTGCACCCCTTTTCGCCACTCCCTGAAGCGAATGCGATCAGGTCTCCTGTGGGCGACCATGCGGGCGAATAATCGGAGGCATCGATGGGCGATAGTCGCCGCACTCCGGAGCCGTCGGCATTCATGACATAGACGGCGTTCCAGGCCTTTCCGGGTGTATGAGCCGGTTCCCTTGTGCTCACGAAGGCAATCCTGCTGCCATTCGGCGACCAGGCCGGGTGATCATCCAGGGCAAAATTATCGGTCAGGCGGCGCAAGTCCGATCCGTCTAGCCGGACCGAGTAGAGTTCCATATTGCCGTCGCGTTCCGAGACAAAGGCGATCCGATTGCCGTCAGGAGAAAGGACGACGTTATAGTCCAGGGACGGGCTATCGGTAAGGCGGCTGGTCTGTCGGGTGTTGGCATCGGTGATGTAGATGTCCCACCCGCGTGGGCCGAGCGATGAAAAAGCAATTGTTCCTGCGGGTGATTGAGTCCGCATTGTAGCAGTCAAAAGTTACTCCTGCAGCATGGAAATGTAGCACCCTGTGGCCGTCGCCTTAGAAAGGGTTCTCCTTTATTGGTAGGTATTCCAACTCTCGTTATCAACAAAAAACAAACTCTGAGAATATCGTTATTTCAGTCATTTACAAATTATTGTCGGGAGCGCAAGTTCTTGCCTTGATGAGGACCTTTATCGGATGGGTGGATTGTCAGCCAGGCACACAGGGCGCTCAGGAGCGCCAGGCTCGCTGCCATCAATGTTACTGCGCGAAAACTCGACACGAAAGACTCGTTCAATGCGCGCTGCAGACTTTGCCTTTGAGCACCGACTCGTGCCGGCACTTCGGCTTCGGCGAGCTTCGGCACTTCGGCGTGCAAGGCTTGTCGAATCTCGGCTGGAGTCTGCAGTTTAGTCAGGCGCTCATCGAGCACCCTGGCGAACACGCCCACGGCGAGCGTCCCAAGGACAGCGACCGCCAACATCCCTGCGATGCGGGCAGAGGCGTTGTTGATGCCGGAGGCGACGCCGGCGTGACGATCTTCCACGGCTCCCATGACGGTAGTGGTCAGAGGCGCCACACTCACTGCCATGCCAAAGCCCAGCACCACCATTGGTGGAAAGAAGGTTGTCCAGTAAGAGCCGCCAATTCCGGGCACGGCCAACAGGGCGAACCCGGCTGAGGCGATGAGAGGACCGATGATCAGTGGTTGACGTGCACCGTAACGATCGATCAGAGCACCGGACCAGCGGGACAGCCCGCCCATGATCAGGCTAAACGGCAGGAAGGCTGCGCCCGCGAGCGTGGCGGAATAGTGTTGAATCTTAACCAGATTGAACGGCACGAAGAACAGCGCGCCGCCAAGCGCGAAGTAAAGTTGCAGCGTCATTGCATTCGCCCCGCTAAAGGTCCATGACCTAAACAGAGCAAGCGGCATCATCGGCGAGGCTGTGTGCGCTTCCCACCATAGGAACATGCCCAGGATCAACACCCCTGCAAGCAATGAGCCTGGCACCGCCGGGTGCATCCAGCTGGCTGTGGATGCAGAAGTCAACCCATAGGCGATTGCCCCGAGCCCCGCAGTTGCCAGAAGAGCGCCCAGCCAGTCTACAGCTTCATTTTCGGATTGGCTGCGACCTACCGGTACATGCCGGAAAGTGAGAAAGAGGAGGACCAAAGCGATCGGTACGTTGACGAAGAAAATGGCGCGCCACGACCATGTGTCGACCAGCCAGCCGCCAAGCACCGGGTCCAACGCGGTCGTGAGCGCAGAAGCGCCGGCCCAGGAGCCGATTGCCCGGCCGCGCTCCTGCTCGGGGAAGGCTCCACTAACGATAGCGAGACTGCTCGGGATAAGCAATGCCCCCCAATGCCCTGCATCGCGCGCGCCATGATGAGCGCTGTAGCCTGGGGCGCCAGCCCGCAGGCGATTGAGGCCACTGTGAATGAAACCGCTCCCGCGGCGAACACACGCCTTTGGCCAAAACGGTCGCCGGCCGAGCCTCCAATCAGAACCAGGGCTCCCAACATGAGCATGTACGCGTTCACGATCCATTGTGCTTGCAGAAAAGGCACGGCCAGATCGGCCTGAACGGCCGGCAGCGCCACACTGACGACCGAGGTGTCGATAAAGGCCATGCTCGAGCCGAGAATAGCCGCAGCCAAGACCCACGGCTTTGAACCTTCGGGGCACCCGACCGTATGCCGGGCAGCAGCACGGATTATACCTTCATCACAGGCTGGTAAGGTTGGGCCGATCATTGGAGCTAAGGCGGCGCATCGAGAGGCGCATCGTGGAAACGGCGACAGGGATCATGCGGATGCGCATACATACTTTCATCTTCCTGGTAACAGGTATCCATCTGCGTGTAAACTAAGGCCATGTAGCTACCTATCTGCGGCCTGAGGGTCGATGCAGGCTCGCTGCACTCCGAAAGGCCCTCTTTTTTCAACCTAATGAGGGCAAGCGGCCTGTCAATAACTTCATCGAGGCATAAGGCAGTAATGTTTCCTCTTACTTTGTCGGCTTCAGCCTCAAGGCTTTTGGAACTACGACCAGCCCCACCAAATCGAATATGCCCTGCACGAGAAGGGCAAGCAACGCAGCGGGCACTGCGCCCTGAAAGATCAATCCTACGTTGTCCAGACGGATGCCGGTAAGAATGAGCTGGCCGTAGCCGCCCGAAGAAGTCATGGAGAACATTGAGCAGGTGCATGATCTCCTTGATGAGGTGTTTTTGGAGTGCTCTTCTGGTCCTTGACGGCCGCCCTCAGAGTATCGACATATCCCGATCGTTTCCGTTGGCAGCACTCAAGCAGTTCTCAAAACCGTTCAATTTTGTCCAGGTCATTTAGGTTCAGGGCCTGAGTATAAAGCGGGACATTGCTATCTTTTATATAAGCCCTCCAGGTGATTTCCCACGGTTCAGAGCCATCGTAGGCTACCGTCGCGCTTTCGACACGAATGCACTTATTGTTCGGATAATCCTCGGCATCAGCCTTTAAAATCTCCTCGGGAAGTTCCTCAAGAATCACCGGGTGCCCCATGTCCAACTGTTTTTCACACCATTCGTAATGATAAAGATCCAGCTCGTACCAGCGGGGAGCGCGGTCCCAAAACTCCACTGCTGCGAGTTGGTTCCAACTGAATTTGCCATCGGGAGATTTTGCTTCCCAAAGCTTACTCCATTCCAGGATCTTATCGATTCGGCCAACGAGGTCTTTGACGTGATCCAAATCGACTACGACAGTGGGGTAGAAACTGGATTCGTCAGCGTCTTCATATCCTCTGATCAATAGGTATGGCATGGCTATTCCCTCTCAGATTTCTTCGGTATCAACAACAAGTTGGAGATACATCTCAATATCACAATTTTCTTCTGCCTGTCTGAGGATGTCCCCAATCTCTTCCGGTTCAGGAGCTTCTTCCTCGGCAAGTGCCTGCTCGTCTGTGATCCCTTTTTTTCGGTAAAATATCATAGCGCCGTTGTGCAATCCGGGCCGGTCGTATCCGAAGGCTTCGACGGGGCAGTCCGGGGGCAGGTGTTTGTTGATGTATTTGACTATAACATTCCTGGCTTCATATGATCCGTGTGGCTCGAGATCACCGTCATTCCAACCGTATTTGCTGCGCATTTCTCTGTAAATTTCATTAAGATCCATAATAGAGTTTCCTTTCTATCCGTGAATTGCCTGGGAACGCAAGCAACCGTCTATAGCTTCGAATTGGCTTATTCAACATACCCTTCCTGAAAGTATTCTACGGTGACTGCAACCATGACTTTCAATGCTTCCTCCCAGGGTTTTTCAGGATATGGCCCAAATGAACCCCGACCTCCTCGTTAAAAATGATGAATCCTCATCCGTCGGTATCTTCGGCAAGATCGTATCCGGCCCGGCGGAGGAGCATTTCAAAGGGTTCCTGCTGCAAAACTTAAAGTTCGGGAATGCTCATTTCAATGCTTCTTCCTCTCCAGACAAGAATCTCAATTACCGGCTTTGGACACCATCTCGCCCGGCGATTCCCCAGTCAGTCTCGGTACGACGCGAAATACCACTGGATGAATTTGTTGGGCGAGAAGGTGGTTCTCCTTGGTATATCTTTGTATCTGATGGATTACAGTTGTCCAAAACTTGTGAAAAGTTCACAAATGGAGGTGGTGGCATGCCTAAGTGGTTCATTCTTACAGATCGAGCAAGTCAACGCAGGTGTCATTGCCCTCCGCGCCATAGATATCGAAGACGGTAGCAAGAGAAGCCGGGTCGCGGTGGATTTCCAATGCCTTCAGTGCGGCTTCCTCCGGCGTCTCAGCATCGATCTATTGTCCACTTCACAGTATAGGTATTCATAAGCTCATCGCAAATTTCGCCGCCGCTGCCCAGCCGATGCTCTTCTCTGGCTCGGACGGTGGTTTTCCTCGGGGGTTTAAAGGTTGTATCCAACCAGCGCACGCATCTCTTTCCAAATCAACACCATGGCCCATGTGTCCAGGTGGCAATACTCGAGGAGTTCAGAATAAAGCCGCTGCTGCTCATTCAAATCCGGCTCCTGAATCATCCGGACCCAGGCGGCCGAAGCCATGTCGCCGTTGTTGATAGGCAGGTTTTCGTAAGAATAGCCGGCCACCAAGGCGGGCAGGACATTTTTGATGGAATACGAGCCATTTAATTTCCAATGGTAGATAGACTTGTCACGAAATGGGACCATCAGGTCGCGGATATGTTCAACAATGGTGTTAATCTCCGCTGTATTCTCGGGAAACTTGGCAGCCAGTTCCTGTAATCGCTGGACCTCGAACGTCTTATTCCATGTCAGAATGCAGGCGCCGGGAGGTATCACCGCAAGGAGATTGGACAGAAACTCCTCACAAGGGTTTTTGAATTCCTTTGCCAGGTAAGCGTAATGGACTGGATATTCACCCTCTTTCTCGATCACATGCAGCGAAAACTGAAAAGGCAACTGCTCATATGGCTTCATACCGTCGAACAAAGGGATCGGGACCATGTAAGTGGTTTCAAAATCGAGGAAGCAGAGCGGATACCAGAGGGAATGGAGGAAAGCTTTCACAGCCGCTTTATCAATACGGTTCTTCTTGTAAAGGAGTCCGTCTAGTTGCAGCTTCTGCCGCCAACCAAGTGTGCTGGCCGGCACATCTTCCATCCTCACTGTTCCTTGCCGATAAAGTTCAAATGAATCCGGGCGGCCCGTTCCCCGGAGATCGAAGACAGAGTTCTTAGGGATATGTGCCCAGCAGTGTCCGTGGAATGCGCAAGCGTGGGGATCATCGCAATTAGGGCTTATATCGGTCTCCGGCATATCGTTCTGCAGCATCGCTCTCATGGCTGAGAGTTTCTCTTTTACCTCGGACTGCATTTCCGGGATTTTGTCCGTCAAATCGACAATTGTAAAAAGCTGCCCGACATCGATAGTGCCTTGCCTGACGTAATCGGTATTCAAGTGAACCAGGCAGGCTTTTACCAAATGCAGCCCAGTTCCGGAGATGACATAGTATTGAATTGCGATATCGTCGGAGTGATGTTCCTTTGGACTCGCAGAACTCTTTACTTCATAGAGTTCCCAGCCAGCCCGGCCCAAGCGCAAAATGTCGGCTTTTATGAAAACACCGTTGAAGCTGAAAGCCCCTTCGTAAATAGTTGTGGCGCCGTGTGCAATGGCGTCCTGAGTCATGGCCAATTGTTGTGAATGAGAAAGATCACCGTACGGGATTAGAATACCACCCGGGAAAAGCTCCTGTGCATAAAGACCCACCTCCGTGGCGAAATCGAACATCGCCTGCTGTTCGGGCAACACCTCATCTTTTAATTCCGGCCGGTGCTTGTAGAACCACAGGGCCTTGTGGCACAGACGCCCCGTCATATAGAGCGATTTGCTTAAATACTGGTTGGGTTTTGGGGTAACATTCACGAGACCCTCCGCACAGACATTTTACATTCATAAGCTTACGGGAAGTTCCTCGCTTAGCGGGATAATCTCGCAGGGGATGACCTTTTTGTACATTTCCTGCACCCTTCGTTTTATCTCCGCCGGGTCCAGGTCTTTTATCTCTTTGAGAAAGAGAACGAAGTCTTCACTCCCTTCGTAGATTTGTACCTCCTGCATCTTGCCGTTGACGAGGCGGTGATAGCTGGCTCCCCCAGCGTAATCGCCTCCGGCTCCCCAGGTCTTGTCGTATTCGATGGAGTGTGCATACAAGAGGCCTTCGAGTTCATCCCATTCGCCGTAATTGATCTGATCTGCTTCCAAATCAACTACGTCGTCCTGAAACTCCAGATACTCATAATACAAGACATCTCGCATTTGCTCAGGGTCATCGTTGAACTCGGCCCGGAGAAGCCACTCGTAATCGATTTTCCGAATCTGAATTGATACATGTGTTCTATCTCCCATTTCCGTTTTCTCCTCAGATCTCAATCCTCTAAGCGCCGAACGGGACCACCCGGAAAACCCGAACCATCGCGAAAACTGCGCGATTCCCATGGAGAACGAATTCTCCGCCATCCGGGATAGTGCTACCGGAAAGTTCCGCGTGGTAATCCTGACTTACGATTACATTCAGCTCGTCGGGGTCTATCTGGGTGCGGTGTTCAAATTCGAGCACTTGCGGCTCTTCCCCGTTAACGCCTGGGAAGTATGCCCGGAAGGATTCTTGACTGGATTCCACTACTATGCCTGGGGCTGGCTTCGCGTCCAGACTAAAAATTTGGCGTGTTTGGATTTTCATGGCGTATGCTTTTTTTCATGTGAATATAGGTAAAACTCGACTTGTTATATTATGTACTTATGACTGAGGCCACAAGCAAAAAATTAAGGAAATCCGACATCTTGCATGGTTTCTTATAAGAGTGAGTCAAGTAACAGGTGGCAGGAAAAAGTTGTTGCAATCGAGATCGGCCTGATAACCGGTTTTATCGCCGGCTCGAAGCGACATGTTGGATAGCACCTCTGAATCCTGAACCACAGCGAGAAGCCTGGTCTCGTTAGTCTCGTTGGTATATCTTTGTGTATGACGGATTCCACAAGTTTGCGCATGGACAGGTCGGCTCACATGCGAAGCCCGGCGAGAAAAGTCACCCCAGCTTGCCGAGATTGAAGTGATTAAAGTTGAGGTGAATTGCCAACTTCACGTCGCTACGGTCTCAGTAAAAGTGATACCGCCGGCTGCACATGCGGATTAAGGTGAAGATGCTTTGTGATGGCTATTTTAAGCTCTAGAGTTGTGAGTTATTCTATGAAGGAACAGGGAATAAACAGCGATTTAGGACCCAAATCGAAGCCACCGAGGGTGGAAACGACCACGGGACCTGGGACATTGCTTCTTCTTTCTTTCTGAATCAACTGGATTAAGATGAAGATGCTTTGTGTTGGCTATTTTACGCTCTAGAGTTGTGAGTCATATTATGAAGGAACAGGAAATAAAATAGCGATTTAGGACCCAAATCGAAGCCACCGAAGGTGGAAACGACAGGGGGACCTGGGGCATACCTCTTCTTTCCTTCTTCTTTCTTTCTGAATCAAGGAGAGAAAAAAGAGAACACAGAGGAACGAATGAACAGGAGGAGGAGCCTAAGCGACGACGACATGGCGACACCTCCCCGAGCCGAAGGCGAGGGCAGGAGGTGGATGCCAACTATAAATACGAAGATTGAGACCAGACTCGACAATGGCTGAAAGCCAAGACGAACCATGAGCACAGTGCGAGAGATCACCGAAAAATGAATAATCAAATACACAACCCGCCAACGACCGAGAGCGAGCAGATGCGAGCGAGATCGATACGGCCCTGAAGAGTGAGCACAGTGCGAATAATCAAGACACAAAGTATGAATTGGATTGAGTCACGAAACATTGAATCGAAATCACTTGATAGGACATTCATGACTGGTATGCATGACTGACATGTAAGACTTTGACATTATTGAATGCAATTGATCAGCATATCGAGATTGAATGATGAATGAATCATGAACTGCGAGTACAGGGATACGACGTTGATTGAAGTGGTGAATTACCTTCAGTGCGATACGTGAATCACGATATTGAAGATCAAGTCCGATACCTGAATAGAAGTACTGACTGATTGGATGGTGTAACTCCTCGAACATATCTACGAGCTGACTGACCGAAATGCCGTGTCGGCGAAGGACATTCACTACTTCGAATTCTTCCCTTTTGCATTGCTCGTGTATTTCGAAATTGCCTGATCCCACCGCATCGGCCTTTTCATCACTATTCAGGATAGCTTGTAGGAGCTTCTTCATAAAATCGCGAATTACCTCCTTCTCGTTGGAATTAAGCCGGGGTATCGCGTCCAGTACTCCCGTGTAAGGGTCCCCGTCAAATCCACGGTCGATTTTGGCGTAAAGCATTCGAATCGATAGGCCGCTGAAATCAAGTTCCACAGTTTGTTCGCCATCGATTTTGATGAACTTCCGCCAATCTTTTTCTAACTGCTGGATACCCCATTCTGTATGGGTATACAGCCGTCCGCCATGGCGCAGGTCATTAGTGTGGCTACAAGTGAGGGCGGTGACGAGGTACTGGGTAGGATAACGGGGATGCTCCAGTTCAATCCGGTGTTCGTGGCATACGTACCAGTATTTCCTCAGGATATCCGTTACGCGTTCAGTTTCACGTGTCGGTTTGTAGTCGATTTCAATCTTTTTAACGTGCCGCTTCTGATCGCGTTTTCCAGTCAAGGGGTTTTCGAAATACTTGTAACCTTTGAATTTCGTCTTTCTCAGGATGACGTACTTGTCAGGCTTGTAGTCTATTCCAGGGTTTTGTCTCAGTGGCAGCATATTGAATCCTTTTTTCGGGTAAATTCGAGTATATCGTCTAATCTTTGGATTGCCTGTCTTTACGCCAATATAGTTTTGTTGTTTCAATAGGTTGACATCTTTAATAATGGTCGAGGACAATTTTTTCCCTTCTCCTATCCAGTAATGGGTATCCATGGGGACTATAATGGGACTTGTTGAATAGAGCAGGTTTGCGCACAGTATTTCAAATGTCTCGGTGCGTGATTTCCTGAAGATTTTTTGTGAATGTTCAAGTGTTCGAAACAGATTATCGGCCACGGCTTTCTGAGGTGGAGTAAGGCGCAGACATGGGTCGAGAAACGGGGCTTTGTTGAGGCGTACGCCATCGACCTCTCCGGTGCGTTCTTCGACGTAGGATTGAATCCGCTTAGGAAGCGAAGGATCTAAATTATCTTCAGGCATAGGTTTCAATCTTCTTCTTGAGTTTTGGACGAGTTGATTTCGCAAGTCGGCTCGTCCGTTTCATTTTAAGTGCTGTTCGGACCTTATTCCGGCACTAAATCCGGCATTGCGCTGTCGCCTTTCCCATATACCATTGATCCCACTCGATTTCTCCCAAAATTGACTCAACCGCCGCTCTCTGGTGCTGGAGGAGCGTGAGTTTTCCCCGTTCCACAAGGCTGACATGAACTTGCGCTAGGCCTACCAGCTCGCCAAGTTCGCGTTGGGTCAATCCGACTGCACGGCGAGCTGCTCTCAGGCCCTTCTTCTCGTTATCTTGGGTACTTACCATTGCACGCCTCCTCAACCCGGGTGATATTTTCAAATTCTCAATATATTTGCTCGATGTTTTTGGCCGTATTGGAATGCTGGAAAATCCACACTTGCAACGAGTGTTCGAATCAATGCTCAACAAGATTAATATAAAACCAATAGCTCAAAAACATTGTTGAATCGATTACTTGTAGCGAAGGCCTTCCGCTCGATATTGAGGTTAGCGGAATGAGGGCCATTGAATGATGAAGGAGCCGAGATCATGAACCAAAGCACGAAAACACGCGTTCGGATATCGAATGATATCGGCACTGTCGAGGCTGATCCGAATATGCCGATCAAGCCAAAATCAATTATCGATGCCCCCCAGAAAGACAAAACGAAAAGACAGCACCACCAACTTGCCGGAAATCACCGTGTATACGCACCCAGCCCGAGCTCAACCCAGATGCCTGCTTGTAGAAAGGAACTCAAGAAATGACACAAACAATTTACGGACTGACTCAAATAGGAAACTGTTACTATTACGCTTTGCAGAATCAGGCATTTGCCGTTCAGTTGAAACCGCGTCCGATAGCCTGGAGAAAGACGCGATCGAACTGCTGGCAGCGGACGCACCTTGACGTCCTGAAACTTGATACGCTTGGGCTTTGGGCTTTGGAATTGGATCCAGTAGCCGAGTTCGACCGCTCAGCTATTGAAGTCTACAGATTGATACCAACTAATGACTGGTTCGAATATGAGCCTGATTGGACAGATACTATCCCGTTTCCGGACTGGCAGAAAGATATGAACTGGAAAGAGATCGTTTCAAACCTGATCGACGAGATCGATCCAAAGGTGCTTGAGAAGTTACGGAAATTTTCCCATTTCCATTGGCGGCTCATCGAAGCACTCCATGAGTGGCCTGGATTTGGAGATCTTATGGACGCAAATCCGGCTTTGGCGGTTTGTCTCGCTGGTCGTATAAGGGTTGGAGCAAAAACCGGGGACCGGAGAACCCGGCTCGATTACAATGGCCTTTACCGTCGTAGCGAAAGGGAAATTGCCGGCGCCATTGGATTTGGAGACTCTGATGAGGTGGTACATATCCTGAGAAAAGTGGTTCCGGACGCGTGCAAACCTCATGATCTCACCAACCTCGCAGGTTTAATTGCAAATCCAGTAACGAGAAAAGCCTTGATTGACGCTGAGGTGATTAGCCATCCGGCCCTTCTGCTTCTGCGAAATCCCTATCTCGGTCCCCACCTGACTGGTGGCTTTCTCACTGATTTTGCAAGCGCTTTTCCGCACTCGCTGGACATATTGACCTGTCCATGGGGGCCGCTTCTTCGGGGAGGCGGCAAGGGGGATCTATTTACCTGGCGTTACCAGCAGGCGCTGGACGTGGTTCAATACGCCGAAGACCCAACAATCTATTCCATTGAGGATCTTAAAACGAAGCATTTGCCTGTTTTTATGCGAGCTTATACAGCACGATACCATAAATGAGGGGAAACGATATGAGGCATTGCTGCGGGTAGATAAAGCAGGTAGCAAGGTGGACATCGGGAGGATCTTTTTGCCAAAAAGAGTATGGGAACTGCAAGAACCCCACCTGTCTGCCCGTGAGATAGCCCTTTCTCTGGGACTTTTGCTCCAAGTCCATATCAATTTGCCCTGTGTTGATTTCGGATATGTTCTGGACATGGAAAGGTCCCAGATAACCCACAGCGGAACGCCATTCAGGAGAGTTGTATGAAATTCGGGCTTGCTCATTAGCCTAAACGCCCGTCATCACCGGCACGAAACCACGCAGCCAAAAGACCACAAAAAGCACTGCCGTATTCGTGCCGCATGGTTCTGTGTCAGCGTGCATGGCCATGTTAGGGTCAGCCGCCTATGACGGGGGTTCACAGTGGATAATTGGCATAGTTTCTCTTGTTCTCAAAAGGTCTGTAGATTCTTTATGAAAATGGAGGAACAGCCTGGTAGACATATTAAGATAAAAGAAAAATGAGATATGGCCACCCAGCATAGTTCCGGGTTCGTGGTAGATTATTGCTTTTTCAGAACAATTGATGTCTGAACCACCAGAGATACCGAGAAAGTTGGGATGGCAGAATTCTGAGAGATCGTCATAGAGGGACCTAAACATCTTCTCATTCTCGGCATCTTGTAATAGATACTTTATATGATAGTCAACAGAATCAATCATGGACATGACATTGATTGGCTCTGGTACTTCCTTCATTTCTATTACTTTTGCCCCAAGGCTTAGCCTGAATAGGTAGTTATCTACGGCGTCAAAGTCAATATTGCCTGAGTAATAGCTATCTAGCCTTCTGAGAAGGTATGCCATACTTCCAGTTGTCTCAAAGTGTGCCATTACGCACGTCAATGAACAAAGCATATTGTAGTTACTAAGAGCGTCAATGTTGCCTTCAATCAAGGATCGCGATCGGAATAAAAGAAGTTGAATGAAGCGCAAGCAGTTATAACCAAAGAGGACTTTAGGGTCGGTCACGCCATCCAGTTCGGGAGACAAAGATGTCTTGTATATGTGCCGCGATTTATGGTTGGCGAGATCCTGTTCGAGTTCATGTAGATCACCCAAGCGGCCTAACTGTTTTGCTATGGCAATGATTTCTTCAGTAAACATAATCTATTTGCCTTCTCGACTCGTACACTAACGTGAAAATCATCTGCGGCGGGCCATGGGGCCAGAAGAAAGAAAAGAGCGTCCCCTGCCGTCCGCCGCATCTTTTTTTCGGCCTTCAGATAATGTGGTTCACGCGGCCACATTCCGTCACGAGCTACGTCATTACCTTTTACTTACCCAAGGCAACCTCGCCGCTTGGTAATCAGCGAACTCGCCCACGAATTTCTCTGCCCAAAGCGCAGCCTGCTCAACAGCATTCTCAAGCTCTTTGTCCAAATAGGTCAATTTGTGCCAGTGCTTATGCTTTGCATATGCGTCTTCGAACATCCACGTGGCGCCTTTGCCTTCTTCCTGCAAAACCACCGTTACACATTCTGCGGCCTTTGTCACATGCGGGATTTCATAAAGATGCCCGGATGCTTCGGTATTCTCGATCAACACAAACTTGGAGGACAGGGCGTAGCGCATTACTTTCTGGATGATGCTCTCACCCGCTTTGTCTGGTTGCTCTTTGATAATATACGTATAGTAGCCGAGTTCCTGAAGCTTGGATTCGATTCTCTTCAACCGAGCCAGCGCGGCTCCAGTATCCTTCCCGAGTACAAGAACCGAATCCGAATTCTCCAAGATTGAATCTGCGCGCTGCCACACCAAATCGAAGGCTGACTTGATCGACTCCACAATCGTCTTGGGTGGAGTGATCCGCAGGAGCCTAATTTGCCACCGTACAAAAATGTGCACGTCTTCGTCGTCCCGGGTTGGATTTGCAAAAGGATGACCCTCGTGCGCAAGACGACGGACAGCTCTCTCCATGGCTTCAGCGAAGGCATATGCTGAAAATTTATGCTCCCAATATTTGGTGTAGAGATGCTCCTGTATTTCGCAGACAAAGAAATCGCCTTCCCGTGACACTGTTGTCTCCGGAAAGTAGTTGTCCCATACCAAGATATGTATATCTTCAGGCATGGCCTCCAGGTCCAGTCGCTCTAATTCCTTGACGCCTATAGGGTCGCCATCTTCTCCACGAAACTCTTCCCACTCGTCCGGTTCTTCTGGATCTTTGCGCGTGAATTGATCGTTTTTGTCAGAATTCACTTCCACTCTCCCTTTAGACTTGGATCTTTACTGCCGAACAAGAATTAGGTTGATCCGCATAAGACGCCTTCGGTTTTTCTGGCAGGCATTCGATAAACCCTGTGCATTCCATGGCTTGCCAGTGGCCCAGCAATTTACCTCGGCATGTTTTGAGGATCGGCATAAGAACCCCCTTCTCAAAGCTCTGCCACAGAACTGGTTGCAGACGCCTGCAGGGCCGTAGTGGAGGATGTGCAGATAATGTCTTTATGACCCAAAATGTTCATGGGCCAGTGTACAGTGTAAAACGCTGGCGTCAAGCCCAGGTTGTCCTCTTTCTCTTATTCAAGAGACCTTGCCAACGTGGAAAATCCCACTCCGGCCGGAGAGCATACCAGTATGATTTGAATTTGTTAACCGGAGAGACGGGTCTCTCCAGAACGTCAGATAGGAGAGATAACTAAACTTCGGCTGGTCCGGGGGGGGGGGCAAAACAGCCGCCATATGTCCAGAGTGTAGGTTTGACCCCTTTGTTCATTGCGTCTCCGACATGCCTTGACCCTCCAGACGGAAGGCAGGCTAGAATCTCTTCGCAGTTTTCTTTTCAAAGTATGGAAGAGTGCTTGCAATCTCAATGATCCATTTAACGAGACTAACGCAATAATTTTGGCAGAAGAGTTGGGGGACAAGGTCAGAGAGGCGGAATTTGAATGGGACAAGATAGATCGAGATCTCATGAAAATGATTTGTAAGAGTTTGGTTCCACCAACGCTCGCAGCAGAACCTTTAATAGCTTATGGACATGCTGATTTTCTGGCAGTCTGCACTCGCGATCACTGGTGCTGCAAACTTTATATGGGCGGAAGCCAAGAGCGCAGTTTCCCAAAGAGGTTTCCTGCTCCTTTTTCTATGAACTGGATGCAGATAACTGATGAGACTAGAGAATAATTAGATCGCAGCAATCCCTCACAGCGTCTATATCCATAAACACATCTGGCAGAGCTGTATGAGGCTTTGGTGGGAGCCATACAAGACGATATTCTTTTTGATATGCATATCTGAAATGTTTGCATGTGAAAATGTTAATGTCGTTTAAGTGTGGGGGAAGTAACGGATCGATATAAGATACAGATGTGTGAACGCCTGGGTGGTCCCAATCCTGGAGTTGGCTCTGGAAGGCAGAGAGCAATCTGTTTATGAAAGTGCTGGGTTGATGGATAAGCAGACATGAATCATATTCAAAATCCAAAAACAGCCTCGGAGTGAGGATCATTGATAAACAATAGATGTAATAATCGGTAGTTGCCTTCCTAGTTATATATCCATTAATTGGCTTAGTTTTTCCCACACCGGGGATCTCGATTTCTGCTTCCTTTGATAAGGGAATACACAATTCCAGTTCTTCGTCACGTATAGCAGGATTAATTGATGGATCATTGAATGTACCCGCCGCAGAAATTTTTATTCTTCCTTGTTCATACAATGACTTCATATGCTCCTTGTGACCGTATTTAACAAGATACTTACCGGATGAGAGCTTGAAGCTCTTCAGCCTCTCAACAGCTTTTAGAGCCAAGGTTAAAGCAGGATTAGGGATTCGCGCCCCCTCCAGGAAGCCATCGGGAAACCCGTTGGGAGGAGGTCCAAATCGGATTTGGAATTCTTCCAGAACGTGAGTGAAAAGCTCTATCAGATGCTTCCCTCCTTTTTCCAGCGAAACGGGGCTAAGCATTCCATCCTCCGTAATAACCATAAAGTTGTTCAGGATGTCTCTTGTGCGCTGTAACAATTCTTCTCGGGACAGTCTGTCCATATATCTTTGCATATCATACTGTCTACGCCAAATGACGTGCCTTGGTAGCATTTCGATGGGCATGCGCTAACCACCCCTATTAATCTTTACTAGAAAATGATTGTCGTAGTTGTCGTTCCTTCCGATGTCTTTCCCCGCAAGCAAGAGCGAATTCTCCCTTTTCACGGAAAATCACCAAATTTTATCGGACAATCAGGAGCCCACATATCTATTGTCCATTGCCGAACGTTCCGTTACAACAGTGGCGGAAGGCCGTTCGCTGGAACCGGCTGTTCAGCGGCTTCTCAAGTGTGCTCCCACTGAAGGGTAGCGGCTACATCTCAGCACCATCAGACCAACCGCAGCTCGTACACTTCATTCCCCTGTAAAGGTCACCCCTTTCGCTAATCTGCTCCCAGCCTTTTAGAGTCTCAGTCTCGCCACACTTCGGGCAGCACACCATTGGAGGGAGTGCTGGGTGGGTGATCCAGTCCACGTCCATTTCCTGTAGAGCAGCCTGTATCGCCAGCAGGCGCTGCCGGCGCGAACGGGTGCCCGTCAGGTGGCCGAGCAATTCGTCAATGCCCTTGTGGAGATCGCGGAAATCGATGCCACGGCGATCTGAAATGAGCGGCGGCAATTGGGTCTTGTCGAGTAGGCACGGAACGATCTTCGATGAGCCACCCTTTGTCGCGCTCATGATCGCGGTATGGAGTTCCTGGCGTACCCAATTGGATCGATTGGCGTCAGCAGACCATAGTAGAACAAATGCGTCGAAGGCACTAAGACCCTCGTTGAGCTTACCCGGGATGGAGTCACCCGCCTGGATCTCCCACTCATCAAACCAAACCTCAATGCCGGTGAGAACCATGTGGGCACCGATGGAGCGAGCCACTTCCTTGTCGGCCTTGTTGTAGCTCAAAAAGCAACGCATCTCTTGCCCTCCGGTGGCTGTTTTCCGTTGCCCCTTCTCTGTTCGCCAAACGGCTGGGTTGAGCGGCACCAAACCACGCGGCAAAGGAGCCTGTAAAACGGCCTACAGTTGTTCACCGTGTGGTTTGGTGGCCGACTTGGACCCTTTCGCCATTTTTATTTGTATCCGCGTTCTTCCTGAATCTCGATGTTGCATTCAGTGCAAATAAGCCTTGTGTTCTCTTCTGTGTACCCACCCATAGCTTCAAAGCGATCAAGTACAGTGTTCTTTTCGGGAAGCTCCCTCTTACAAACAGCGCAGAGTCCTTTCTGAGCAGCCATTTTCTTTAGCTTCAATATTTTCCTGTGCATGGGTTTGCTGCGCTCGTCGTAACCGAGTTCTTTGGTCAACTTCCGCCGGAGAGCCCACATCAGATCCTCGTCGCCTTCGCTCAGATCTTTGAGTCGCGTTCTGACCTCAGTGATGAGAGGTTCGAAGAGGCATCTTCTTTCATCGTCGGTGAGTTGTCTATTTGCCATAAAGCTTCCTTGGCGAACAATAATTAAATTGATCCGCATAAGATGTGGGATTTCGGATTTCTGCCCGCATAACACGCCATCAAACCGTCAGCCAATAGTGTGCTAAGCACTTTGTCTTTCGCTAGTTGCCCTCTGTATCGCAGCTTCCCCCGGTGTTTTATGCGGTTCGGCATAATGGTCTTCCTCCCTTACCTCTAAGGCCGTCCACCGGGATGCATACGCCTGCCACTCCCCGGTTGAAGACAGGGGTATATACCATCGTCGTCTTGAGGTCGTTGTAGCCTAGAATATTGCACCGTCAGGATACGGCTATAGAACAGTGGGGTCAAGGTGGAGTTGTCTTCTTAGTGCATTAATTCAAGGGAACTTGCCAGATCCTTGAATACTGAGCAGGCGGGAGAGCACAACGGAAATGATCCGGATGTACTGAACTTTTGAGTCGTCAATTATAGGGCTGCATCGCCCGAAAAGCGGCACATGGAAAAATGAAAGGGACTGGCCGCCTATACTTTCCGGCGACCAGTCCCTTCAGGATCATCTTGTTGAATGTCAGGGATTTCTATTTGACTTTTTCGCTGAGTGTCTTGCCTGCTTTGAACTTAACGACCTTTGAGGCGGCGATCTTGATCTTCTCTCCGGTCCGGGGATTGCGGCCCTCACGTTGAGCTCTTTCTCCTACGCTGAAAATCCCGAAACCTACCAGGGTAATCTTGTCGCCGGTCGCCAGAGCGTCGGAAACAGCGGAAACGAATCCATCCACTGCTTTCTCAGCCTGGGATTTGGTAATTCCAGCTTCACTTGCAACTTTTGCAACCACTTCTGCTTTCGTCATTTTCTTTCCTCCTCAAAGATGATGTTAAAGGCGTTGGCTCTTAGTATCGGATGTTTTACGCTGTCACTTCAACTCCAATCTGTAGGCCCCTGCAGCTTTTCCCGCTTGAGAAAACTTGGACCCCATTTCGGATGGCGCAAAGCTCACCGGGCTCCATGGATACCCATCTTTTATCACCGCCAATGGGCCTGGTCGCGACGATGCCAATGTACTCCTCACCATTATCCTCGATCGGTGAACACGCTGATAGCTTCCTTCCACCGGAGAGAACTTCACCATTAACTCGCAGCATCAGCCGGTAAAGCCCTCCTATCCCGTAAAAATCGGTGTAGGCGATGAGCGTCTCTCCGTCTGAAATCAGTAGGTTGAGCTTATTGGGCTTATCCTTGGTGGACCAGCGGTTGATCCCGATAAGGAATTTCCAAAACTCAAGGAGATCCTCCTCAGTCCAGCCGCGTATGTTCTTTTGCTCGATAAAGTTGAGAATGTGGCAGAATAGATGTTCTGAGTCGGTGTTTCCAACCGGCTTATGTCTGCCCAGCGAAAACCTTCGGATACTGCGAATGGTTCCATTGTGAGCAAATGCGTATTCCCTGCCCGTGACTTCTCTGCCAAAAGGGTGAGTGTTGCTGTAGGTCACAACTCCTCGGCTTGCCTTGCGAACATGAGCGATGAAAATCTTTGAACAGAAGTGCTCGTAGGTGGAGAGAAATTCTGAGAGTTTGCTTGAAGCCGCCGGGATAGCCTCTTTGTTTACCTGGACCGCTTTCCCGTCTGGATAAAGCGCAATTCCCCAACCATCAGGATTTCCCAGCCCTTCCGGAAGCTCTTGTCCTCTCCGTAGAAAGGTTTTGAAATAACGTCCAGGTCTTACTTTCACGCTGCAAGAGATCCCCAAGAGCTCACACATTGCGTTTTCTCCTTCGGGGTGAAGCCTTTTGCAGGAAGTCTCCAGACTCAATGAGATCGCCCCGTGATGTATCATGGAAATAAATCCATGCACTGAGTTCTCTTCCAGCTTCGAGGACTACTTCTGCCTGCTCCCTTTTGTACATGTCGGGATGGCCTTCAAGTTGATCGAGTCTGCGAAGAGTGGCATCATCTACGGAATAGACCTCCCCGATCACCTGTGAGATAGAAACAACTCGTGATAGGAAAGGCAGCCAATTTCCATAAAGTGCATAGCGTTTCTTGGTCTTTGCATTTCCGAGGAATTTTGATCGGTCGAGAAAGTAGTGATTACATTGGCCCTTTCGAAGCGTGCCGTAAACGAATACTAAATGCGTGCGGGTTGACGTTATACTATCACTTGGCTCTTGCTTATCTTTATTCATATTTCTATACCAGCCTCGTTTAACATCGTTCGATAACCCAAGCAGGTAACATTATATGATCCTCGATGATGTACATAAAGCAAAGAGTTGGCTGATATACAAAAATAATTGTTAAATTACGATTACTTGTGTTGTTAACCTAGTCAAGATACTAGTAATTGCACTTCCAAACGACCGCGTAGGCATATATGGGTAGTGGTCGTGAGCGAGAATGGTAACACGCCCATAAAATAGAGATTTATCGATGTGGATTTAGTTGATTA
The DNA here is from genome assembly GCA_052143075.1 of Syntrophobacteraceae bacterium. Classification (GTDB taxonomy): domain Bacteria; phylum Desulfobacterota; class Syntrophobacteria; order Syntrophobacterales; family Syntrophobacteraceae; genus SbD1. The sequence continues at coordinate 79,657 of JBKQTS010000161.1, forward strand.
CGTAGATCTTGTAGATGAAGACGATCAAGAAAAGTGAATTATGGCTTAGGCGTTCTGAATCCTGAATCCGTGAGCTCAAATTGAGCGAGGTTACTTGTCAAACCTTTAGGGTTCCATTTTTTGCCAAAACACGGCGCCAAAGGCGCCTAAATTACTGGGCTGGCGGCCTAATGGACGATAATTACTCCCGTCAAATAATCAATATCTGTCAGTTGGTCGAAGTTTGGACGGAGTTATCCCTTTGATTTTATTCTCCGGTAAATATTCTGCGTGCACTAAGCCCGTATACGCGCCATCAGCCGCATGCAAAGCGCATGTAGACAGTCTGGTAAGCCGCAAAAGCGGGACAATGACGGCTGAATACAAGTTTCAGCCGGCGACCTGTGCGCACCAACCGCGACGCCAAGTACATCAGTTCCTGCATCACAGTCTTTATCCGGCGTCTTTTTGCGGCATGGCGCACGGGGGTTTCTCCGGAAACAAGTCCGAGCTGCCCGATAGCGCGCAGAATGTTGTAAGCCAGTCCCCCAAGAGTCAGGATCAAGGCATTGGTAGCGAATTTGCCCGACGGGAGCCTTTCCAAGTCCATGTCGGATTTGATCTCAGCATGGAACTGCTCGCTAGTTCCACGATCCCCGTAAAGCCTGATCACATCCTTTTCGGGCAAATCGAGTGTGGTCCACCATCCTTGGACTTCGATTTCCGGTATGAGAAGACGTTGCCCGCGCCGATCAATGGTGCGCTCGACTACCCGCATAACCCTTTTGAACCTGTAGGTCTTCTCCTTGTGGACCTGCTGGATAGAGACGGTGAGCAGCCCCACTCTTTTCCCGTCCCGGGGGGTGGTAACATTGCCATCCTTGAAAATCCGCCTCGCCCATTCCAACTGGTCTTCCCTTCGCGGATTCCATTTGATGATGTAGCTGACATTTCTTTTGCCCGCCATGGCAATACGGGTATCGAGCGCGTCGTGAGCCGAGTCAAGGCGCACAAGGATTTTTCTGGAAGTAAGGCTACGGGCCTTCTCGATGATCCGCTCAAGAAAAGGGATGAATCCATCTTGGCTGTGTTGGCTTCCCTGACGCAACTCCAACTCCAGACACCAACCTTCCGTGCCCAGGTAGGCCGCTATGGGGGCATACCCGTCCTCTCCATTGTAGATACGGGACACACCCTCCTTTTTGGTCTTCGAGTTGTCCATGGCAAAAACATCGCAATCGAGGGGGATATGTCCGGTATCGAGTGCGGAGATGGTCACCTTGGCTTTTTTCAAGAATCCCACCGAGCAGACGTCAGCAAGGCGACGCAGGGTCGGTGCAACCTCGTTCAGACGCTGCCGCAAGGTTTCAGCGGAGGGGACGCGTGTAACTCCCAAGGATTGACAGAAGTGTTCGTCGTCGCGGCAGTCCGTTATGGCTTCAAAATCGCTTTTCCCCATTGTCAGAAGCCCCACATAGCTATGCAGGATATCGTCAAGGCCAATGCCGCCGACCTTCCCGGGAAAAGCGTCTATAGCCTTGGCCGGCAGGGAGCACAGCCTGTTCAAACACAGCCCCACCAGGGCGAGACCCGAGTGAGAGGTATAGAATTCTTTTTTCGACTGCGCGATGATGAATTGCTTCATGCTTCACCTCCCAAGTGAGTTCTTGTGAGGCGGCATAATGCTATAAATTGCGAACTATTACAATAGCTTAAATAGGAAAAAACTAGGAAACTGATATTTATAAGCTCACGGATTCAGGTGAATGATAAAAGCATGTATCGCCAGGCTTCAATTCAACCCGTGTCCAAACCCGTGGCCAATAGGAAAACCCTGAGAGAACACAATCTCGCTTGTTTATACGGTGTTTGAAAGCTTGTGAGGACAATAATGTGTTCGGGAAGATATTATTGAAGAGGCGCTCAATTGAAGGCGGGCTGAGGTTGTGGTGAGGTTGGTAGGGAACTTTTGAATCAGTGGCCCTTGCTACTCAGGCTCATCTTCCTGACGTATCCATATTTGTTGAACGTCTCTTCCCTTGCGGCGCCCCGATAATGGAAAACTGCGAAGGAATAAAGGACATGGTTGCGGTTACGGGAAACACTGCCGTCCTAACCAGTCAGCGGCTTGCCCCTGTTGCAACTTGTTCGCCTGATTGATAGGTCGCGCCAAAGATAGTGTCGCCCAACCATTTCTTGAATGACGGGTTATCGCTGAATTGCTTGAAAAGCTCGGTATGGTCGGCCAACAGCTCGATCATGACCCGCTGCAATGCCTTGTCGTGTTCGATGCGCGCATTCTGCTTGTCCGAGTTCTTCATGGCGTTCTGATACGCCGTGTCAGCGCTCACCTTGGCAGGGATTTCCTCGGCAATGACCTTGCTGATCTTGTCGGCGTCCTTCCAGTCGATATTGCCGAACTGGTCATTGAATGCCTTGATAATATTGCTCAGTTGGTCCAGTTCCGGTTCGGGCTTGCGTCCGCCACCGCTGGTCGGTACGGGGCCAATTTCGGAATCCTGATCTGCAAGACCGATCTTCAGGCTGGATTTCACCTCGACACGGTAGCTGTCCATGTCGATGGCCTCCAGAATGCCCCTAGACAGGTCCTCTTCCTTAGGCGCAGGGAGCTTAGGAATAAGGAAGTTTAGGAAAATCGACAGTTTTTCCCACTCGGGATTTGAGTAGGGTAGTATGGATGCCAGAAAGCCGTAGGTGCGGATGAAGGCCTTGGACTTGCCCTTGAAGTCCACTTGGCCGTCTTCATCCAGATCGGCGTTGTAGGTCGCGACGCAGGCATCCAGAATCGGGTCAAGCTTGTCGCGATCCTCTCCACCCAGATAGCGTTTTACCAAATCGTCAATTTGCTCCTGAAAGTAGACCTGGTAGCCGTCCAAATCCGCCTTGAGGTCGTGCAATTTGTTCGGATCGGTCTCGTCGCTGAGAATGGTAGTTCGGTAGTAAGGTTCAAACGACTTCTGAATGGTTTCGGTGTCGTTGTAAAAATCCAGCACGAATGTGTCATGTTTCTGGGGTCGGGCGCGGTTCAAGCGCGAAAGGGTCTGCACCGCCTTGATTCCGGAGAGCGCTTTGTCAACATACATGGTGTGTAGTAGCGGCTCGTCATAGCCGGTTTGGTATTTGTCGGCGACAATCAAAAATCGGAACGGGTCCTGCTGTATCTTGTCCGTAATCTGACTGCTCGGGAACCCGTTCAATGTCGCTTCCGTTATCTTCTTCCCACCGTACTCATGTTCACCGGAAAACGCCACGATAGGCTGATAGGGGCTCTTGCGCTCCTTGAGGTATTCTCCGAAGGCATGGAAATACTGGATAGCTCGCTCAATACCGTTGGTGATGACCATCGCCCTGGCCTGACCGCCGATTTTGCGGCGGCCGATGACCTTCTCGTGGAAATGATCCACCATGATCTCGGCCTTTTCGCGAATGGCATGCTCGTGTGATTCGACATAGCGCCGGAGCTTCTTCTGCGACTTATTGGTGTCGAAAAGCGGATCATCCTCTACGGTCTTGGCCAAGCGGTAATAGCTCTCTACCGGTGTGTAGTTCTCCAGCACATCCAGAATGAAACCTTCCTGGATGGCCTGTTTCATGGTGTAGCTGTGGAATGGGTAGTGCTTGACGGCTCCGTCGGGCTGAGGGGCTGGTTCGCCGAAGATTTCCAAGGTCTTGTTCTTGGGTGTGGAGGTGAAGGCGAAGTAGCTGGCGTTGGTCAACATCTTCCGGCCTTCCATGATCTGGTTGATCTTATCCTCGACCGTCTCCTCTTCATCCTTTCCGGTATCTTCCTGGCCTTCGGCCAAGGCTAGGTTCATCTTGGCGGCGGTGCGGCCGCCCTGGCTGGAGTGGGCTTCGTCGATGATGATGGCAAACTTGTTCCCCCTATGTTCATCTCCAATCTCGTCGAGGATGAATGGGAACTTTTGTACCGTCGTGATGATGATCTTCTTTCCGGACTTGAGAAACTTGCGCAGGTCGCCCGAATACTCGGCGTGTCCAACCGTGGCCGAGACCTGGGCGAACTGCTTGATCGTGTCGCGGATTTGTTTATCCAGCACGCGTCGATCCGTGACCACAATGACGGAATCAAACAAGGCCTTGCTTCCATGTTCCAGGCCGACGAGTTGGTGTGCAAGCCAGGCAATGGAGTTACTCTTGCCGCTACCCGCCGAATGCTGAACCAGGTAACGCTTGCCGACGCCGGTTTCGTTTACGTTCGACAGGAGCTTTCGAACCACCTTTAACTGGTGGTAGCGGGGAAATATCTGTTTCTGCTTCTTCTTGCCGGTCTTCTCGTCTTTTTCCTCCACGACTTGGGCGTAGTTTTCAAGGATGTCGGTCAGCCCATCCTTGGTGAGGATCTTTTTCCAGAGGTAGTCGGTGGCGATGCCATCAGGGTTGGGCGGATTGCCCGCGCCGTCGCTGTAACCCTTGTTGAAGGGCAGGAACCAGGAGTACTTACCCTTGAGGTGGGTACACATCCACACCTCATGGTCGTCCACCGCAAAATGAACGGCACAGCGACCGAACTGGAAGAGCAGCTCCTTTTCGTCACGATCGCGCCTGTACTGTTGTATCGCGTCGTCCACTGTCCGCTTAGTGAGCTTGTTCTTCAGTTCGAAGGTGACAATGGGTAGGCCGTTGATGAATACTGCCATGTCTAGGGCAAGCTGGGTCTCATTGCGGCTGTATCGGAGCTGCCGGGTAACGCTGAAACTATTTGCAGCGAACCGTTCGGCGGCCTTCACATTCCCGGGGGTTGGCGTGCCGTAGAAGAGGTCGATGGTGGCCGGGCCGTGCTTAATGCCGCCCCGCAAAACATCCACCACGCCGCGCTTGGCGATCTCGCCTTGCAGGCGGTGCAGGAATTGTGTCCGCTTGGGGCCTTCCTGATCGATACTGAGGTTCTCCAGAGTATCAGGCTGCGTGTCGGCAAGGAATTGAAGCAGTTTGGCCAAGTCAACGGCGTGTTCGCGGTCGTAATCCTTGGGGTCCCCCAGCTTGTATCCCGCATCATTTACAAGGGAGGTGACAATAATGGATTCCAGGCCCTTTTCGCTGGTGTCAGTCGTTTTCATCCATGTCCCCATCATCATCGATCAAATCATCGGCCTCGGTGGTTTCATCCTCCAAGGCCAGGTGTTCATCATCGGGAATTTCCGGGACTTCGATGCCGCGCACATCCACCTTGCCGGTAACAACATCGGAAATCAACCGGGTACGGTATTCCCGCATCAACTCAATCTCGCGTTCGGCGCGAGAAACAGCATGGCTGAACTCTGCGCATTTCTTATTAATGTGCGCAAGGATCTCTCCTTGTTCACTAATCGGCGGAAGACCGATCGGGTAGTTCTTTACAAAATCTGAAGAAATCCGCTGTTGCCCTGCTGCGCCTGTCATATACTGCTTACCGAGCAACAAGAACTGCTTACTGGATGTTAGAAACCTAAGAAAAGCGCCATCGATTAATCTGGAAGGCCGAAGTACGATCAATTCCGTTGTCCCAAAGCCGTAATCAGTTGCGAGCTCCTGGAGAAAGGCTCCTTTGCCGTTCTCAAAGCACGGTGTAATTTTGGCGATAACCACATCCCCGCGACGGAAATAAGTGAAGCCATTATATACCTCAGATAATGAGCGTTTCTCGCCACAATTGATCTCGCCATTAATTGAGATATTTTCCATTGGGAGAAACACAACATGTTCCCCGGTGGAGGAATTTGCTCGCATTTCTGACTTTGACGGATTCAAGTTGACCACGCGCTTGAGTTTGGTGGCTTCCCAATGCTCTGGAATATCACCAGTCCATTCCACGCCGCTAGGCTTGAACTTGACGTTTGGGTTCAGTCCCTTGGTCACGGCCTGATTGATGATGTTCTGCTTTTGCTCTTTGAGCAGCTCGATCAGCCGCCGCTTGTTGTGGATAAATTTCCGGAACAACCTATCTTGTGCCTTTAGGAACCTTGAGATAGATTTCTGTTCTTCTTGAGGAGGACAGACGACCCGCATGCTCAAGAATTTATCCGGGTACAGCCTGAGCCGAGAGGAACGAATGCCAGTTGAACGGCAAATGTATTCAGATCGGTACCCCTCAACCCGCAACAAGTGGTCGAGATAGTAGCAATCGTAGTCTTCGCTATCTCTTGGCCGGTAGACCCCGTAGGAGGGGCTGACGATACCGGCATGGTTCGAAACTCCTAGTGCGGCCATCCATGCCCACATGGTGTTGATGACCAGATCACCCGGTTGGCAAAGCTTCTGGCCGACATTCGATTCAGCCTTAAACATGGTGACGTTCTTTTGGCTGCGTAGCGTCACTCCGGTTATGTGCGACACGGAAAGCATTTCTTCATCGCCGGTTTGTGAACGTTGATCGATTTCTTTGAAGTAATACTTTGCCCGCTTTTCAGGCCAATGCGCCGGAATGTGGCCGACCCAACCCACTCCGCAGTCCTTGTATTGGGGATACGGGACCAGCTTCATTACTCTGCCTCCCCCACAATCTGCTCAAGCAACCCTTCGGTTTCCTGTTCCAAGGCGTAGATATCGGCCTTTATATCATCCAGGGTGCGCATGGGCGCGGGCTTGTAGAAATGACGGGTGAAGGAGATTTCGTAGCCGATCAGCGTCTTGGATGGATCGATCCATGCATCCGTGATAAAGGGCAATACCTCACGGTTGAAGAAGGCCTCGATGCTGCCTTCCTCAAGCAACGTAACCTGCTCGGTATCGCGCAAAGCAGTGTCAGGCTCGTACTCGACGACACATTGCTTCTCGTTCACCTCGGCCTTGAAAAGTCCGTGAACCGTATCTGGTGTGGCCTTATCCAACTTATAAATCTTTTTGATCACCGGGGAGGCGCCCTCGCGAGTTGATGTGAGCTCGCTTTGCAGCAGCTTCTTGCCTTTGGCGGTCAGTTTGAAACCATGCTCGTTGGCATCAGCTTCACAGGACTCCATGAAGACGTTGAAATCCAGGTGCGGGCCAGCACCGATGTTCTCGGCCACGCGCCGTATCAGTTTGGCGAGCGGTTCTTCCTTGACCTTGGCGCAGGCTTTATCGAATTGTTCCAGCCTTGCTGGGCTTAAATCCGTGGCAAGGCGCAGCGGACGCTCGACCGTTACTTTCCAGTAACCGAAGGTTTCCTTAGGGAAAATCTTGGACTTCTCGGTTTCAACAGGATTGATGACCAGGTCACATATCTGCTGGATGTGTTCCTCGGAAAACTCGCAGTTCTTCTTGCCGAGATTGCGGCGTAGCGGTACAAACCAATCGCTGGCATTGATGAGCTGCACCTTGCCCTTGCGTTGTTCTCGTTTACTGTTGGTTAGCACCCAAATGTAAGTGGCAATGCCGGTGTTGTAGAACATGTTTAGTGGTAATGCGATAATTGCTTCGAGCCAATCATTTTCAATAATCCAGCGGCGGATATTGCCTTCACCTTGACCAGCGTCGCCGGTAAAAAGCGATGAGCCGTTGTGGACCTCAGCGATGCGGCTCCCGAGACGGGTGGAGTGCTTCATCTTGGACAGCTTGTTGACCAGGAACATGAGCTGACCGTCGCTGGACCGGGTAATCATCTTGTATTCAGGGTCGCCGCCATGTTGAACGACAAATCGCGGGTCCTTGATATCCCCTTTGCCGCCCAGCCGTTCCAGGTCGGTCTTCCAACTCTTGCCGTAGGGCGGATTTGAAAGCATGAAGTCGAATTCCTGCGAAGGAAAGGCATCGCTGGAGAGCGTGGAGCCGTACTTCATGTTCTCGGCCTCGGCCCCTTCGCCTTTCAGCAGCAGGTCCGCCTTGACGATAGCATAGGTTTCCGGCTGCACCTCCTGGCCGTAGAGGTGAATGGAGACCTCCTTGCCGTGGCTCTTGGCAAGTTCAGCCAGCCGCTCTTCAGCCACGGTAAGCATGCCGCCGGTTCCGCATGCGCCGTCATAGACAAGATAAGTGCCTGATTCGATGTCATCGGCGATTGGCAGGAAAATTAGATCGGCCATGAGCTTGACGACATCGCGGGGTGTGAAGTGCTCACCGGCCTCTTCGTTGTTCTCTTCGTTAAAGCGGCGGATCAGTTCCTCGAAGATTGTTCCCATGGAGTGGTTGTCGAGCGCTGGGAGTAGTTCGTTGCCGTTTACATCCAGAACTGGCTTGGGGCTGAGATTGATGTTGGAGTCTAGGAATTTTTCGATGAGATAGCCTAAAATGTCCGCATCGATGAGCGTTGGAATCTGGTTGCGGAACTTGAACTTGTCGAGGATCTCCTGGACGTTGGGGGAAAATCCGTCTAGGTAGGCTTCGAAATCGGCTCTGAGCTGCTGCAGCTTGGCCCGAGATTTCAGATCGCGCAAGGTAAAGGGCGATATATTGTAAAAAGCCTCGCCGGAAGCTTGGCAGAGCGCGGCGTGCTGGTTGGCAATACCTGCTCCGTCGAGCTGTTTTTTCATTCTCAGTACGGCGTCTTTGCTCGGCTCAAGCAGAGCGTCGAGGCGGCGCATGACTGTCATCGGCAAGATAACATCGCGATACTTGCCCCGGACATATACGTCGCGCAGAACGTCATCTGCAATACCCCAAATAAAATTGACGATGGTATTGTGCATTACATAGTTCATTTGCCCGAGTTGCTCCCTTGATGTTCATGTCCGGTCGATGAAAGATGGTGAAATGGGGAAAAAAGCAGCCGCACATTGCGGCGTGATTACGTGATAGCTGGTTTCACATCTTCATCGACATAGTAGACCACGATGCTTTCAGGCTTTTGTCGAAACTCCGACTCCTTGCGATTGCTGTTCAAATCATAGGCTCTCTTTGCTGCCGCTTTATGGCTCAAGCCGCTCTCGATCTGGTTTAAAACTATTTCACCATCTTCCCATGTTGTCTGGCTCATTACTTTGAACTTCATGGATGCAACATCCTCTTGGCTGTTATGTTGCCCACTTACCTTTTGTGGTGGAATAACTTAGTTAGTCCACCCATCAATTTCGAAGGCAAAGGCATTACTACTGTACTGAGTGCCAACTTGGTCGCGGTAAAATCCAACAAGCTTAACTTTGCCAGAGTAACCCTCTTGCCTTAATTGTTGTGCAAGTTCTTTCAGTGGTGTCCACACCAAACAGCTATTTCCCTCCGGTAACGGATGGGGGAATCGGACGTTGCTGTGCGGAATCGGAAAGGCTAGAGTTTTCTTGTCCGGCAGAGAAATACCGACTGTATTCAGAATGACTGTGCGGTTTCCTGGATTTGTGGCCTCGATCAGCAGCATGGCTGGGCTTAATTCCGGCCCGGAGGTCAAAAAACCGTTGGACAGTTTTACCCTAATTTGGCGCCGTTTCTCTTTTCGGTTCTGTATCAGGGTATATGTGGAGAGTGCGGCCCCATAAACAGCGACTGCAGCGGTCACGATTGCGGTCCAATTCATACCACCTCCCTCCGTAGCTGATGCAACTATGGTGCACTTGGCCTTCGGCAGTGATGCCTGCCCATCTTTGCCTGTTCCGTCAGACGCGACATAAACATCCTCTACGTCCTTGCTTCGCCAATCATTATGCACGGCGGGCGGGGGGCGACCATCCCAAAAATGAAATGTTTGCCCGTATTTTCGCGAGATTATACCACGATTGGAGAAGGGCGCAAGCAAGGGTATAAACCTTACAACTATTAGCCACATAGCCCCAAATCACGCAGAGTATTCAGTCACTATCACTATTGTCCCTCCACTCTTGCTCCACCACCTCTCAGCCGATTTCTCGGCCATCCTTACCCAAGCCCGGCTCCTCAGAATACCCGTTTTGAAGCCAAGCTAAAGGCTTTTCAGAAATGCGATCAAAAACCGAAAAATGGAAAAGGGATTAGTATTTGTTCAAAAGTATCTGATTTGTCTTGCCAAAATGCTCCCACTGCTCATAATTAAGCCACATAGCCGATACGACTACCAAAATGGAGGGTTCCTAGCATGACCAAAAAACTGCTCGAAATCGCTGCCGAAATCGTACAAACCCAAGCAGCGTCAGCTTCAATGACAACAATGGAGATTGCATCTTCTCTCCGGCAGGTATTCCAAACTCTCCAAGCGATGCATAAGGCTGAAACGGGAGGAACCGTTCTCGCCCCGCAAATGATGCCTGAAGAAGCTCCCAAAGCCATTGCTCCTCAGGACTCCATTCAAGATGACAAAGTGATTTGCCTTGAATGCGGGGCAGAGATGAGACAGCTCACTTCGAAGCATCTCGTTTCCCACGGCATGAACCAGAAGGAGTACAGAAAGAAATACGGTTTCACAATGGCGACCCCATTGGCGGCAAAGTCATTGACCAAAGCCCGAAGCAAAGCAGCCAAGAAGAGAGGACTGCCCGAGAAGCTGCAGAAATATATTGAGGCGAGAAGGCAGAGCAAGGCTGAGGCATCCAAGCCGGCGGTAACAGAGAAAGTGGCAGCCAAATCGAGTAGTCCGGGAGACCCGAGAGTCAAGAAAGTCAGGCAACGGTTTAGCCCGAAGAAGATGGAATAATCGTCTAATCTTGTCTGGATTACAAATGTGGAGGGTGGTGTTACAGGAGGGGTGATAACAATGAAGTTGCGTTTCTTTGGAGATTCCTATGACATTGTGAAGCAGTGCATGCTTCAGTGGCTCAGATCTTTTGGTGAATGGACTGTTCATCCCATGTTTACCGAACCCGTTTCAGGGGTTGATGCCGAAGCTTTCTCTCGATTTCTAAGTGCTCGTCTTGTTTCTCTGGATATCCTTTCGACGGGAACAGATCGCAGCACCTACTTGGCTTCTGCCCGGAAATGTATGTCCCACCTTTTTTTGGACCCAGACACAGGGATTCGAATGGTGAAAACGAATGGTTCAAAAGGGCCATCGTACGTGTTTGGACCGGAACTCGTCGAAATTGCCACAAACCGCCCTAAGTTACTAACCCTTGTTTTCGATCAAAGCCTAGCCCGAGGAAAAGAGCGGGAACAATTGAATGACAAATTATCAACATTGGCATCTGACGGCGTTCACGGTTTTGCTTACATATCCCATGCCTGCTTTATTCTGTTGGGCTGTGATAACAAATTGATTGGAAGATCTCTCGATGCCATCAAGTCGGCATCACGGTTACCAACAGACCGTTTTATCTTCTGATTTTCAGAAAACCGAAACCAACCCCAAAAGAGGCAGAATTCAGGAGCAAATGAAAATCTATTTCGCAGGACCACTATTTTCCGAAGCTGAACGGGAATGGATTCGCTCCACCATCCAGAAGATTGAAACCCTTGCTGCCCAACATAGCGCAAAGCTCGAGATCATCTTCCCTTACGATTTGATTCCCCAGGAAGAAATCCAAAGTCTGGGTACAAATGCGAAACACGAGATTTTCTCCCGCTGCAAATCTCATCTCGATGATGCCGACCTTGTAATCGCCATGCTGGACGGTCCTCAGGTGGATGATGGGACCGCATGGGAGATCGGCTATTATTACGCGAAGAAATCACCCGAACAGAAAATTATCGGAATCAGGACTGATTTCCGCCGGGCAGGTGAGAGTGAAGGCGCCATAGTGAATCCGATGCTCGAGTGTTCGTGTGTTTGGGTTGTGAGGAGCAGTGAGGAATTGCTGGAAGCGGTTTCACGTCTCCTCTGCTGACTATGAGAGATGGAATTCAAAGATTCCAAAGGTAATGATAAATTCCAGGTCATGATAACAGCCATGGCTAATGGATTCCTGAGCATTCAGAAGGCTTCGCCTTTTGCGTTTGACAGTCAAGCCAGTTTCGGTATACCAAATAGCCAACCCAAAGGACAGCTCTGCCTTTTTTGCAGTTTCTCTTTTTAAGAACAGGAGAGGAAAATGCCTGCCGGATACGCTCATTTCATGATAAGCAATGAGGCCATAAAAGCCATCAGAGGGCAAGCAAACATTGATCCCGGCCTTCTCAATCTTTTCGATTCGCATTTGCATTTCATCCACATTGGTTCCGTTGCTCCCGACTACCCGTATCTTGATCTCGGCCTTCTCGATTCCAAACAAAAGCTCTGGGCCGACCATATGCATTATGAATTCACAGGGGATATGCTAATGAGCATGGCTTCGAAGCTGCTGGAAGCGAAGAAAACTTACGGAATCGACTACGATGAATTCGTACTCCCTTTCTCCTGGGCTTCGGGCTACCTCTCGCACGTCACCGCAGACTTGGCTGTCCATCCCTTCATCTACGCAAACGTAGGATCGTATAAAGGGCACGAGGACAACCACCGCGAGCTCGAAATGATCCAGGATGCCTTCATCTATAAAAAGATTACCGGAGAGGAAATCAGGGAGAGCAAGTTTATTTCCGGTGCCCGGCTATGCTCTGATCCCGATGACGATGAAAAAATACACCCCATTCTGGCCAAGTTCTGGGGCCCTCTGCTCGACGATCTTTTTCCTCACGAGTACGAGATCATCCCGCCCGTCATCGATCACTGGCATAAGTACTATTTGAAATCGATGAATTTTGCAGGCGATCCTCCATTTCTGGGCCGAGCCATCAGCAACCTCATCAACCCGGAGGCCCCCTACACTTACAATCCGACAGATAAAATGAGCGACGCGGACAAGGCGCTTTACTATAAGGAACACCGGTTACCGGACGGCAAGTTTGGGACTTATGAAATCGATGTATTCCCAAAGGCGGTGAGCATGGTTGCCGAAAAATGGACTCTGCTGTGCAAAGGGCTTAGCTCCGGCGATCTCGGGCCATTCGAGAAGGCTGTAGTAAACTGCGACATGGATACTGGTCTCAAAACCGCTGAATTTGCGTATTGGTAGATAAGAAGAATGGGTCCCCTTCAGATTCGGCGGAGAAATAAAACTTGTAGAGTTAAATCTTCGAGGGGAAGTTGAAAAAACGGGCTGGGATGAATCAAACATGGTGACGGCCGGCAACTGAAATGAGCATTGGGGGTTCAACTTTCTCCCGGGTTACCCTCTTATTTCATAATAGCCGCTGAACGCGCCGGGCTCGGAATGCGCATGTCTTGGTCACCCTCCCCATTTATTGCGGTCCGCAGAACGTTGGAAACACTTGAATGTCGCCACTTTCCTGGGCGACAGCTTCAACGGCTCCCCCGTCTGTGGATTTCTGCCTCTACGTCCATGCTTTTCTTTGACTGAAAATTTTCCGAATCCGCTAATGAGAACATCTTCGCCGTTTTGCAGGGACTGTTTAATCGGATCGAAAAGGGTATCGATGATCTGGGCGGAATCTCTTTTCGTGAAGTCGCCTCTGGCGAAAAGTTCATCTACTATATGGGCTTTGGTAAGAGTCATTGATCACCCTTCTGGATGGTTCTCAGGTGGACGATGGTACTGCATGGGAGATTGCCTATTTCTACGCAAAGAAATCGCCTGAACGTAGAATCATCGGCATCAGGTCAGATTTCCGGCGAGCGTGATCGAGTGTGCGTGTGATCGTGTTGTCAGGAGCAAGGAGTTGATGTTCACTTCATTCATATGATTTCCATTTCGACAGGACCTCGTCAATCGTATCCCTTACCCTCTCACGTGCGTCATGCCTATCGTAGCCTTGAGTCAAGAGTTGGTCATATTCTGTTTCGGTGTGCCGGACATGGGCAACAACGGCCAGCATCACGGCATTTTTATCGAGGCTCTTTGCAGCCGCTGAGCGACCGACACGCCCACTATGTTTGAGGCAAGCATGTTCGGCTATTTCTGTTTCTGTTCGGGCCGGACAATGAGGAAAGAGCTTGCCAATATGTTCGGCGAAACGTTGCACATACTCGAGATCTAACTCCGCCCGTCGCTTCGCGGCCCTTGCCCTCTGTATTGCCCTGGCATCGCTGTCCGCCATGCACTCCAGTTCGGCCTTTTCCAGAGCAGGCTGTTCTACGAGCACACCTTGTCGCTCGTTACGCTTTCTTGCTTTGCTCAATTTTAGTACGACCGCATGCAGAGTTGAGTACTTTGCAGCTCTTCTTGTGAGAGCCGTATTTCCTGTCGGCAGGTAGACCAGATGATCCAGATCGGCACAAGTGAGACAAATCGGCTTTCGGTCATTTCGTAAGACAATGAAATCCCCTTTGTCCACGGCTTTTTCACACTCTGCGCACTGGACATCACTAAATGAGACATAAGCAGCCTTTATGTTGTCAAGCTGCACAGTATCTCCAGAAATGTGTTTCATGCAGTCTTACACTCCCACAATGCCCGCCTTGACCGACTCCTTATATTACCATCAAAACGCATTCTCGTCGATGAACTCATTTTCTGAGCGAATTCCAATTTTGCAACTCAGAGCCGAAGATGGAAAAGGACACCCCCGCCTATCAGCCGGTCAAAACCCTCTCTTCCTCCGTTCTGTGATATATTCCGCGCTGCCGAATTGAGGGTTTCGAAGAGGATAGCATGTTGACCGAACTTCAAGGTCAGATCGAAAGGATCACCTACACCAATGAAGAAAACGGCTTCACTATCGCAAAAGTGAAGGTTCCGGGGCGGCAGGACCTTGTCTGTGCGGTAGGGAATCTCATGGCCCCCATGCCCGGCGAAATCATCAAAATGCAGGGGGAGTGGACAAACCATCCCAAATTTGGCGAGCAGTTCAAGATAGTCTTTTACAAATCGATGATCCCAGCCTCAGTTAACGGCATTCAAAAATACTTGGGTTCCGGTCTCATAAAAGGGATCGGACCGGTCATGGCAAAGAGGATCGTCAAGAAATTTGGAAAAAACACACTCGATGTCATTGAAGCCGATGTCGAAAGGCTTTCAACCGTCGAAGGGATCGGTACAAAGCGAATTGAGATGATCAACAAGGCATGGGCAGACCAGAAGGAAATCCGGGAAGTGATGATTTTCCTGCAAAGCCACGGCGTCAGTTCTGGATACGCAACTAAAATTTTCAAGCAGTATGGGAATGAAGCAATCAAAGTGGTGACGGAGAATCCTTACCGACTGGCCACGGACATCTTCGGGATCGGATTCATCACTGCTGATAAGATCGCAGAGAAACTCGGATTTGGGAAGGACTCTGAGCTTCGGGCACAAGCGGGCATCCTTTACGTTCTCCACGAGCTTTCCGATGAGGGACATGTTTATTACCCCTACGAGCCACTGATCGAGAAATGCGAAGAGATTCTCCAAACTGGCCGAGAGATGATCGCCAAAGCTATTGGAACCATAGCTCTGGAGAAAATGATTGTAATCGAAGACCTGGGCGGTGACCTGGAAAACATCCAGGAAAACAACAAAGCTGTCTAGCTTGAGAAATTTTACCTCTCCGAAACAAGCATAGTCAAACGACTGAAGACCCTCATAAACAAACGAAAATCCATCAGAGAGATTGACGCCGATAAGGCAGTCCCTTGGGTCCAGGAAAAACTCGACATCACTCTGGCCGATAAGCAGGTAGAAGCGGTGAATAGAGCCTGCCGATCTAAAGTTATGGTACTCTCTGGCCAGCCCGGCACTGGTAAGACAACCATCATCAACTCCATACTCAAAATTTACAAAGCTCTTGGTGTCAATATTCTTCTGGCGGCACCGACCGGGAGAGCGGCAAAGCGAATGAGTGAGGCCACAGGGTATGAGGCAAAGACCATCCATAGGCTCCTTGAGTACAGCCCGAAGAAAGCCGGCTTCCAAAAAAATGATGAATATCCGCTGAACTGTGACCTGCTCATAGTCGATGAATTTTCGATGGTCGATTGCGTTCTGATGCACCACCTGCTTAAAGCTATCCCTTTCCATGCTACCTTCATCATGGTCGGAGATGTCAACCAACTTCCTTCGGTCGGCGCTGGCAATGTCCTAAATGACGTAATTTCATCTGGAGCCGTTCCCGTGGTGGAATTAAATGAGATTTTCCGTCAGGCTCAGCAAAGCTCCATCATCGTGAATGCCCATAAGATCAATGCTGGCATCGTTCCTTCTTTTAAACCCGCAGAAGGGGAGCTTGACGATTTCTACTTCATCCAGCGTGAAGAACCCGAAGAAGTTTTGCAGGTTATTCTGGAACTTTTGAAGGAGCGGATTCCAAATCGGTTCGGGTTTGACCCCATAGATGATATTCAGATCTTAACGCCGATGCACAAAGGGACAGTGGGCGCCGGAAACCTCAATGTCGAATTGCAAAATCAACTCAACCCATCAGGAGAGGATGTAACCAGGTGGGGCCGGAGTTTCCGTGTTCGTGATAAGGTCATGCAAATCAAAAACAACTACGACAAAGAGGTCTTTAACGGGGATATCGGACGAGTCGCAAAGATCGACCAGGAAGCTCAGGAACTGACCATCTCATTTGATGGCCGGGAGGTGGACTACGACTTTGCCGATCTCGATGAAGTCGTGCTGGCTTATGCCGTTTCAGTTCACAAGGCACAGGGGTCACAGTATCCGGTGGTGGTCATTCCCGTTCATACTCAGCATTATGCACTTCTCCAGAGGAATTTGATCTATACGGGAATCACTCGTGGACGGAAACTGGTAGTGATGGTCGGGACCAGAAGGGCGCTGTCTATTGCCGTTAAGAACAACAAAACCCAGAAACGCTATACCCGCTTAACCCAGAGATTAATCGGATCTCGTGCGAAGCCCAAATAACGAAGAGGCGCAGTGAACATAGGAAAAATGACGGCAGTCAAGGGCCGCCCAACGTCTCCGAGCAGGAGGAAAGAAAAATGGCCTCGAAACGAAAAAGTGGGGACGCAACCATCGACCGGGTTGATGCTTTAATCGAAGAGATCCTCGTGGATGCTTACGGGGAGGATGAGCAATTGTGGGCTTTCTTACAGGCATTTGAGGACAATGTAACACTCCCCGCCGATGCATTTGCAATTGGAGAGCCAGTCACAGTGACCGGCTTCGGCTACGACGGTAACGAGCGTCGCGGCCTTACAGCCTTATGTCATAAAGGGACGAAAAGCTACGAGGTTGCGCTTTCTGAATTGGTCTTTCCAAACGGCTCTGAAGGTGCCGAATATGTTGCGGCATACCGTGCATGGCTAGGTTTGAAGCCCGCTATTATCCAAGAGGGAACGCCGGGGGAAGGGAAGCGTCACAAGGCAACTACACGGCACACCGGGTGATAAGGATGAAGCTTAAGTATTGTCCGGCTGGGAAATCGCAATAGCCGAGCATTTTACCGAACCCGGTGTCGCTGCTGTTTACGAATATGATTTTGGCGATGGGTGGGAACACGAAGTGCTGCTCGAAGGAATCCTATTGAAAGAACAAGGCGTAAAATATCCGCGATGTATTGCCGGCAAACGCACTTGTCCACCGGAAGACTGCGGGGGAGTGCTAGGTTATTATCGGATCCTGGAAATTCTCGGCAATCCCAAGCACGAAGAGTATCAGGAAACAGTTGTCTGGGCCAAAGGGCAGACGAGAGGTGGCCACACGTACCGACCTGATAAGTTCGATCCGGAAGAAGTGCATTTCGATAATCCCAAGAAGCGGTGGAAAATAGCTTTAAAAGATGAGCTAAACAACGCCCGTGTCCGCCATTCCCTGCCTTGCCGCCTTGGGAACCAAAGTCAGCCGCCGGCACTAACCCGAAAGAGATCCTTTTATGATAGCAGGTGCTCGGCCCTTCGGTCCTCTGCGGTTGGAAAAGGATGCTCCAAGAGCCAGCAGAAAGAGAGCCGCTCCCGGTAGACGTAAGGACCGCTGCCCAATTCAGACTATTTCACATCGAAGGCGCCGGAAGCATGCCTGGACTACTTTTCGATCCTGGCTCATTTGACTCATGAGAAAAGGAAAGGTCGTTGGTAATAGTCTGCCTCTCTGGTCACCGTTCGCCACTCGTGGCGTCCAGGCTGAATAAGCAGGGATTCAAAAACGTTTACTACCTCTCGTGGGGAATGCTCGCCTGGATCGTATCCGGGCGACGGGTCCAGAGATGAAAAGCTTACCTCATGCAGCCGAATTCCCGCCTAGAATCTATGTTCCTTCTGACCGCTGACGAAGTTAGGTGGTGAAGTTAGGTAGTAAATTATTTTTCGACTCGAGCTAAAAATACACTCCCTTTAAAATGCCCCTAAAATCGGTTTATGCCGATGCAAATTCTGCCCCACGTATCCTGCTACCGACCCCCTCGTTGATTCCGGGC
>JBKQTS010000162.1:0-26728 GCA_052143075.1 Syntrophobacteraceae bacterium
ATAAGGCCCCGGTACTGATGCTGTTTCATTCGCCGCCTTCCCCCAGCACTCCCAAAGATGACTGTATCATTGCCGCTCAAACCGTCGTTTTGGCGTCCATGACCGCAGGATTGGGGACCTGTTACATTGGGCTGCTGAGAATTGCTGCCGAGGGGTCCGCGAAGGTCTATGAGGCACTGGAACTCCCGGTAGGAAACACGGTGCACAGTATCCTGATTATAGGTTATCCCAGGCTGAAATTTCTCAAAGCCGTCGATCGAAAGCCGATGATAGCTCGATCGGAGCATTGAGGTAGAAAAACAAAGAGGGCAATTTACCTTTTGAAGCGCCCCTTTTTCTTGGGAGTCACACCGGGCGGTGTCTTATCCGTGCCCGCCACCACCGATGCGTGTTCGCCGAGCGTTGAACACCTCTGCCCTTCTATGCTGACGAAAACCGATTCCCCAAATTTAGCTGCCGCATGCATTCTCCTTTGAACGAGGATTCCTTCCTGTTTGAGGTCGCTGGAGTCAGCCCTCCTTGCCAATGAGTGAATCGGCGGGTTTCTTTCATATGATCTGGCAATCTTAACCTTTTTGCACTTCCGATTTGTCGCAATTGAGGAGAGAGAGGTTGATTTTTCATTTTTCAAGCTTGCTACCTATCTCTTGCTGCATATCCACCGGATTAATCGAAATCAGCGATGCGGAAAACTCTTTATCGAGTGGCGTTACACGACAGGCTGGTTAGCTGTCACAGCAGCCGATGGAGTTGAAGAAAAAATCCGAGCCATAATCGAAGCGCCCGGTGTTTCTCTGCCAACCTAAGTGCTTTGAAGATGCAGGTAAAATTTGCAGTCTAGTAACGAAGGCAATTTTAAGACCGGTTCAAATGAGGAAAACCATAATCAACGTCAGACGATAATTGTTAGCCTGTCTTGTACATTCCATCGAGATAACGTCTATTATAATCATAATGTGTAATTGAAGTACCCAATATATACCCACCTAAATACACCTTTGATTGACGATTTTTCTATATGCAAAATCCACTCAATGTATTACAGTTTCCTTGACATTAGATTAATTTACCGCAAGATCTTTGCATCTCCAAAGCTGATGCTGGATAAGAGATATCTAAGCTCTGAGGTATTTCCCTGTCTACGCCTCAGACTGCCGGGTTGGAATCCCTTCCAATGGCAAAAGGGGAAATAATGAGCCGACGACGACCTCAAAAAACCCTCTGTCTATTAACGATCATCGCAGGAGTATTCCTTTTCTGCGTGCTCGATGCCAATGCCGCTACATTAAATGTCCCGCAGGATTACCCCAGTATCCAGGCCGGGATCGATGCGGCGCAGGAAGGTGATACGGTGCTGGTCGCCCCGGCTACTTATGCTGGTTGTATTGCTTTGCACCTCAAGTCAAACGTGAGGTAGTGTATGCGCAGACTACTGAAGGCGACTATTTTAGCTGTCGCAATTATCTTTGCATTACTTTCGCCCCATGTTGCCGATGCAAGCGATCAGTGGCCTATGTACCAAGCCAACCCCGCTCATACGGGCTATGTTCCCGTTTCACTCGATCCAAATAAGTTCATTTTGCGCTGGCAAAAGAACTTGGGTTCAAGCGCATTGAATCCTGTGGCAGCCGGCGGCGGGCGTGTCTTTGCCACTAAATCCGGAGGAGGGACCCTTGACGCCCTTGATTCAGGTTCAGGCGATAATATCTGGTCGCAGAATTTCGATAAAGGTTTCCACGCTTCCGCCAGCTATTCCGATGGAAAGGTGTATATACAAAATCCCTATGATTATTCTAATTACACACTCGCTTATTTGCATGCCTATGATGCTGCAACCGGAAATGACGTGTTCGCCAGTGAGTTCGACGATCAGGGTTATAACTATAACGCTCCCACCGTCTATAAGGGTAAAGTTTACATCCAGGGTGGAGAATATGGAGGCATGTACAGTTTTGATGGGACAACCGGAATGCAGGATTGGTTTTACGGCTTGCCGCAATTTTGGCTTTGGACCCCGGCAGTCGATGAGAGTTTGGCTTACGCTTATGTGGGTAATTACGATATAATCGGAGACGCTTCCGCTGGTGTCTTCGCGGTCGATCGCGTTACAGGACAACTGGCTTTCCAGATCCATGACCCGAATTTTCAGGTTTTTTACGGCCCTAGTCTTACCCCTGTGCTTGGGGGGCTATCGGATCTGTTTGTAATAAATAATGGACGGCTCATCAGGTTCGATCTCAATGCCCGTGCCATGAGCTGGGTGAACAGTGGAAAGTTCTCCGGACAGCCGTCGGTCGCAAACGGGGTTGTTTACGCTATAAACGCAGGCGCCCTGGGGGCTTACGATCAAAAGACGGGGACTTCGCAATGGGCGTGGGCGCCCCCCTCGGGTGAAACGCTTCAAGATAATATTATTGTTACGAATGCGTACGTTTTCGTTGGCTCTCAAAGCAATACTTATTGTATTGATCCGGTGACTTGCCAAGTCGCGTGGTCTTATCCGTCCTCCGGGTACTTGTCCCTTGGCGAGGGCGCCCTTTATGTAGCAGGCTTAGACGGAACATTATCAGCCATTGGCCTGGGGCTTCCCGTTATCTATGTATTCGAATCGGTCACATTTGACCGTACCGATCTTGGTCGGACACTTCCGCAGACAATTCCCGTAAGTAATCTGGGAGACGATTCCCTAGAAGTGCAAAGCATCGTTTGTACCGGTGGCGAATTCGGGGTCCAAAACCCTCCGCTGCCTTTTGATATCGGGCCACATCAGTCAGTCGCTATTGAAGTGAGTTTTACCCCCACCCCGACAGGAACAAAAACCGGCAATCTGCTTATAACCAGCAACGACCCGAATAAACCGCAGATCTCGGTCGCGTTGAGCGGAAAGTCGAATGCGATACATACCATAAGTGCCGCAGCAGGTGTGGGAGGCCATATCACGCCATCAGGCAGTATTTCAGTCATCGATGGAGGCTTGTTAAGTTTGAACATTACGCCGGATATGGGTTACGGAATTTCCAATGTTGTGGTGGACGGTGTATCCGCAGGCACCCCCAATTTCTATGTCTTCAACTTTGTGACAGGAGATCATTCCATCACCGCCGCCTTTAGTCCTGTGCCTTATCAGGCGATAAACGTACCCGGAGATTATCCGAGCATTCAAGCTGCTATTGCCGCTGCAGCCGATGGCGATTGGGTGCTGGTCGCTCCCGGCACTTATGAGGAATGCATTGATTTCCTGGGTAAAGGGATCACTGTAACGGGCAGCTCGGGACCAGAGGCGCCTGTAATCGATGCCAAAGGGAAAGGGACTCCTGTTACATTCGATAATTGTGGACAAAAGCAATCCGTTTTGCAGGGTTTCGTCCTGACGAACGGTGCAGGTTTTTACGGCAACGGCGTTGCCGTCCTATCACCGTGCTCGCCGTTGATAACGGACAATATTTTTCTGAGCGCCTACGCTGGATCGAATTATCCGGATATTGCCATCAACGTCTCCGGATCGGCGTCACCTGTGATTGAAAGAAACGCTTTTTTCAATTCCGGCGGTATTCATCTTCAAGGGGATTATAACGGCTCACCCATAATTACGAACAACCTGATCCTGGATAGCAGTAACGACGCAATAGAGTTTTCGGATTATATAGAGGGCGCTCCTGAGATAACCAACAATACTATTGTAGGCAGCCATAGAAATGGGATCTGGTTTTACGGGGGTGTTATAGGATCGGGGGCCCCCCTGATAAAGAACAACATAATCGTGGGCAATGGGAATGGGATCAATATCGGATACGATACGCTGCCCGATGAGGATTTGCAAAACAACCTCGCTTACGGCAATACAGTCAACTACTCCGGAGTACCGGATAAGACGGGGATCAACGGAAATATCTCAGCGGACCCAGTGTTTTTGGACCCCATAAACAACGATTATCACCTCTATTTCGGGTCGCCCGCTATTGGTGCGGGTGACGCGAGTTCCATCTATCTCTCCGCATCGGACCTGGACGGGAAACCCAGGGATATCAATGGCAAGCTGGACATTGGGGCCTACGAAACGGACCAGAACAGGCACTTCGCGCTACACACAATAACGGCTTCCGCGGGAGCAGGAGGGACGATGTCGCCTCAAGGCGAGAACAAAGATCTGGAGGGCACAACAAAAATCTACCTCATGACCCCCAATGTCAATTACCAGTTGGCCGCTTTGTTTGTCGACGGAGTAAATGTTTCAGGCCCTTCAACCGCAACGGTCGCCTATGCCTTCAACAACATAAACTCCGACCATACCATAACAGCCGTTTTCAACCGGCATTTCGACTACTTTGGAATGGATGCGGGAAACCATTTTGAGTCCGAGGACACCCGTTACGGGCATGTAATCCAAGACATCTCATTAGATACGTATAGCTTTGCCCAGCCTTCCTACATGGATGCCCAGAACCACCCGAACGGTATGAACTTGCGTATGAACTGGTACCAGGTGTTTGACAATGGGCTCGTTGTCGACGAAATGACCGGGCTAGGGTATTGGTTCACTTTCGATTCGGCTCTCCCTTATATCCAAACTCCCCTGGCGGCGGGAAAGAGATGGACGGGGAGTTCCACCCTAAGGCTAGACGGCGAGGCCACGATAAAGGCGACGGTGCACCCCATGGCGCTTGTAAGTGCCCCTGCGGGTCACTTCATGGCCTGGCCGATCGCTTATGATCTTACGGCTTCAACCAGTGGGAAGAGTTACAAGTCTTCGTGGACTGATTGGTTCACACCCTATTTGGGTTGGGTATTACGGGAGTGGGCTTCACCCGCAGAAACCTCTCGCTTGAAGGAGTTTAAGGTTGGCGCCGGTACCATTACCACTCCTCCTCCGGTCATAACCGGGATATCTCCCGCCTCGAGCGTGCGCGGGAGCGAGTTAACAATAAATGGTTTCCAGTTCGGCGCATCACAGGGCGCCAGCCTAGTCATTATCGGCAACGTTCTCTGCGATAAAATTCTCAGCTGGTCAAATACCCAAATCCGGTGTACTGTCCCGCAAATTGTTGCATTCGGGCCTGAGGCTGTCACTGTTGTAACCGATACCTGGACAAGTAACGATTCGGTAGAATTTACCGTGCTAAACCCTCCCCAGGTGGCGAGTCTGAATCCCTCTTCGGGAAAACGCGGGTCTTCTGTGCAAATAACCGGAATAAATTTTGGTACGGCCACTGGGAAAGTGTTTCTTGGAAAGGTTCAGGTAAAGGTCACCCAATGGACTGACACCTCCATCACTTTCACGGTACCGTCAACGATACCCCATGGGACGTACTCCGTGACGGTCGCCGATTCACAAGGGCAAAGCGTCCTCCCGGGGGCTTTCACGGTTGTTAAATGAGAGATTAGAACGCTCGACATGAGAGCAAAAGTCATAGTTCATCACCCAGAAGGTCAAAAATCTGGTCAAAAGAGCAGGTCTCAAAGGTTGCCATTCCTATGCAAAATTCAAACATCCTTGCCAAGGTGTGAACTTTTGCTGAGCAATAATTCGCGCCGATATGATTTTGATACGTTGATGAGAGACGATACAGGTTTAAGGATCTTAGTGATTAAAGAGGCGGGCGGCACAGGCCATTTCTCTCTTAAGCAAAGTATTCATTATACCGATTACACCATTAAGGGTTAACTCCCTATTTCCCTCCAGAGAGCCAGGGGTAGGTCCAATGCCGGGCGCCTTCCCCCTGGCTCTAGCCATTTTAAGGCTTATCGTGTCAGGCCGGTTGAGGTTATTCCGCTTCTCGATCTGCCGGTTCAGGTTTTGCACGGTAAGGCCACACAGGAATACGCGGGGTATCCTGAAAATGCCAAAACCGGCCTTATCAGCGTACCACTTGCGTGTTTGATTGGAAAACCATATGGTTTTGCGGGTTCCAAGGGCGCAGTGGACGTTTTGGGGACAAAAATCCGATCCCAGCATCGAGTTTGGATGCCGAGCGCAGAAGTTGATGCATTATTCCGGATAACTAGCGTTTGCCGCCATCAGGGGGTGGAACAAATTTCAGTCCATATTTTGGCGCGGCATCGTTCATCTTTCGAATCAATTCATCCGTTACCGGAGGAGGCGCCGCCTTGCGATCTTTCACTGCAGGAAAGACTTCCTTGAAAAACTTTTCTATTCCCGCAGGGGAAAAAGTGACAAGCTGCACAGCCACGCCGCTGCCGACATTCTTAAACTGATGAACCGTGCCTCGGGGGATGTAGACGAAATCCCCGGCTTTGGCGAGGTGCGTCCTATCCCCCAAAAGAATCTCCAAACTGCCGCGCACGACATAAAAGGTCTCATCTTCTCTGCTGTGTACATGCGGAGGAGGCCCACCACCTTCAGGGACAACGGCTTCAAACTGAAAAAAGGCATTATTGGATTCTTTGCCTGTGACCAACAGTGAGTAAAGATCCCCCGGACCATACACTGCCGGTGCGGTTCCCGCCGGTCTGAAGATCGGCTTGGCGCCATGTGCCGCAATTGCAGCCTCGTATCCGGTAGACAACGGCGCCCCAAGAGTTGGCTTTCTTTCCGTTCTAAGTTCTGCAATATTGAGTTCCATTGTTATAAATCCTTATCTTACCGATATATGTTCAGTTCTTTTAAGCTCTTACATCATGACCGATAACTATTATCCGACATACTCAGAAGATAAGCATTCGTTTTGGATTGTCCAACAACAGTTCCTTATCTCTTTTTGCAGACACATAGAACCAGACATCTTCCGCCCACTGAAATGATGCTTCCTTCCTACATATATGAATATCCAAAATAATAATCCAATCCACCATCTACTTTCAAACCGACTGATCGAACCTCAGATCGGCAATAAACCCTATTAATGCAGCTAGTTTCCTTGAGACTAACTATTGCAAACCAAAAGTTCATATTCCTTGCCAATTTCGAAACAGTCTGTTTGAGGCGAATTGGTAAACAAATGATTCGAAACGGCAAAGATTTTGGCGCTCAATTTCTCAAGGCGAAGGAGAGATGTCTTAAAACTTTGTGTACGGTAGTTTCTTGCACGTGCGGTCCGGCTTTACGAGCAAATCGGGTAGGAGGAGGAGTCGACAGTCAGTGCGATTGTCGTGCGCTTCGGTCTGTGCCCTTTTCCTCCTCACCACTGCTATAGTTGCAGGAACTCTTTACTGTTGCAGGCCGGACAGCAGCTTTCGGCCGTGTGAAACCCGCACTTGGCGCATTTTTTCTCAGCTTCAGGCAGCGCGGGATTCCTTTTGGCGCAAACTAGGCAATACTTAAAGCTCAGCTTGTTGACTGCCTTGCATTTGGGACAAGTCCATTGTTCCTCGGTTTCGGCTTCGGTTTCGGCCATGGATTATCTCCTTTTTCTTTGTGCGTTCATCCCAGTCACGCAAAGTCGATTACAAATCAATATGTTGCAATATGTTGAGATCGGATTCTTGCCCGAAACACTTCCCCTGCGACCCTGAAACCCGTAAAAATCATACGATTTACAGATAGGACATGCAAGAGATATCTCAGTGAGATTCGTTTTTGCGATTTCAGGACGCACCTCCATCCCCGGTGTTTTATAGCCCGCTTTCCGCCTGTCAGAGTTAAGGGGTTCAGGCGAAAACGATGGTATAATACCGGGCTAGTGGAAAAGCCGACGCAACATGGAGATGCCACCTCCCCACATGGTAGACCACCCTGGCCCCAACCTTCACAAGCCGCCTGATAATCAATCAAAGTTTCTTGCCAAAAGCTGCACCTGCCTGCGGGGTCGGTTTCCGTTCATGTATGAAAAGCATACTTAAATTTAAGGCAGCAGCTGCTTGGCGGCAGATTTCGAACCAGCAAAGGAGAGAATTGATGAAACTTGATCATGCAACCCATGTCTATCATGAGTACCACAAATCGAACTCAGGAAAAAAATACAATCGAGTCGTATAAGGCCACCCTTTCAAAATTCCGCGACCAGATCGGAAACTCTCGCCAACTTGATGGGATCAGCTCAGGAGAGGTCCTATCCTTTCTGAACAAAATAACTGAAGGAGGAAAACAGCAGACCAAGCACGGACGGTACTCTCACCTGAAAGCCTTTTTCAACTTCATCAAGATCAACTTCGATTCTACCCTTCAAAACCCCTGTGATACGCCGATGCTCAGGAAGCTGTATCGGCCAGGAAAGCCGAACCACTGGAGTATTGTTGAAAAAGAAACCATTGACGAGATCATCTTCCGGACAACCCAAGCGAGAAACCGGCTTATCCTGGAGCTGATGGCCAGAGGCGGGATGAGAGTCGGCGAGGTGCTCAAACTGACTCCCAGGCATGTGAACGACCAGAAGCTTATGCTCCAAACCCCAAAGAGCGGAAATGATGAGGAGGTGGTATTTATTCCGAGGAGGGTCGCCGATAGGCTAAACGGCTATATCAGAGGAAAAAGCATCGAACCCGGCCAAAGGATATTCCCGATCACCTACGCCGGAGCGAGACTGGTGGTAAAGAAGGCCGGAAAACTGGTAGGAATTGAGCTGAGGCCACGTGATCTCAGGAGACATGCTGCAACATACGCATCCAGATCAGGCGTGCCAATCTAAATCGTTAGCAAAGTCATTCTCAGACATGCCAATCTGTCAACTACTCAGCGGTATCTCGGAAAGATCAGCGACACTGAGGCAACCAGATGGATTGAGAATTTGTACGGATGATAACGGTTCAGCGAGGAGGAGTCGGATAGACTTCTCCTCAAATGATTTCGGAACTCTGAGGTAACTGTATGATTCGGACAAGCTGATTATTTCGGAGGTCCATTTCTCATAGATCAGGAGAGCTGCTGATACTCTTTCTGAGTTATCCGGCAGCGCGCAAACAGGCCCGCTGGCATATCACTTGCCATCATGACTGAGATAAAGGATACTTGAATGGGCCTTCCGGCAGTTTCAAAAGCTTTTCAGGTGAAATGCGGCGCCGAAACACGGTTCGGCATCAGTTAGAGGTCAAGTTGAGGCATTATTCGGACCAATAACGTGTTAGCAACCCGTTGCTTCGGCCCTGGAAAGGGGATGCTCTTGCGCTATCCAGAGTCATCGTCTCACGCTCATACACGGCCAAAAGCCAAACCTTACATCATTAGGGTGACACCATGGCTGACTTTAGCGATTCGACCGGTTTTGCCGGCTCAATTTTCCGCCCGGTCAGGCAGAAACCTGGAAATAAGCCCGCTGAGGTCCCTTGCGAACACCATTTGCGATCAGCACGGCCCGCATCCATGAATAAAATAGTCTTTCTGTTTCTGCTGTTTCTGGTTTTCAGGTGTTGCCAGGCAGGTTTATCAAACGCCTCCGATATTCCTGTGGGCCGTCTGATCAATCCTCAGGGATCAGTCGCCGTTCTTGCTCTAGGCAAGCCTTCCTGGGAGGAGGCAACGAACGAGAGGGACCTTTTTGCCGGAGATTCCGTAAAAACCGGGCAGGATTCCCGCGTTTCGATTCTGTGTATCGACGAGACGCAATTGAAATTGAATGAAAATACCATTGTCGTCCTTAAGGGCAGTGCGCCTTCCTCGCGAATGGGAATCGCCGTTCCCGCAACTCAAAGAGAGCTCGGCAGCAGTCTGTATGAAGTGCCCGCGGGAGAAATCTGGCTTCGGAACAAAAATGAAAAAGCTCGGTTTAAGGTCGAAACTCCAGCGGTAACTGCAACAATTCGCGGTACTGAATTTAATCTGAAAGTGGATCGAGAAGGGGCAACGGATCTTGTCCTTCTGGACGGCAGACTCACACTGGCCAATCCTCAGGGGCAGATCGATCTCGATCCCGGTGAAGAAGGTTTTGCCCAGGTCGGCCGGGCGCCGGTAAAAAGAGTGGTTCTGCAGCCGAAAGATGCCGTCCAGTGGTCACTCTATTACCCGGGAATCTTCAGCTACCGCGATATTCCCCTCGGGGGGGCCTTCGATGAGGGGGATGCATCTCCCATGATTCGTGAGGCCCTGGCCGGCTATGACCGTGGAGACCTGGACAGCAGCGAGCGGGATGCCAATGAAGCGCTGGCACGGGAGCCAGAAAATGGCCTGGCCCTTGTTATCCTTGGCTGGATAACCCTGCAGAGGCAGGACCCGCAAAAAGCCACGGACTATTTCGAAAGAGCCCGAAAGGCGGAGGAGCCGCAGCCGGGATCGGGGTTGTCTTCGGCAGCCACAGGCCTCAGGGATCGTTCGGTGGAGTTGACTGTCTGTGGGCTGGCCTTGGCCCGCTACCGCACGGGCGATGCCGTAGGGGCCTATAAGCTCATGGCCGCAGAGCTGAAAAAGGCGCCTCCTTCTTCTCTCATGCTGGTTATGTCGGGCTATTTTTCAATGCTTGTCGGGAAAATAGACCAGGCGAAGGCGCTTCTAACGGACAGCCGCATCAGCGGGCGCGAATCGGCCATCGCACATTCACTGCTGAGCCAGATATACCTCGTCCAGAACAGCAAGGAGCAAGCCTCCCGCGAGGCGGCAACCGCCATGCAGCTAAATGGTGAGTCGCCGATGGTGCGAATGACGGCCGCTTTGATCAAGATATCCTATTTTGACTTGCCTGCGGCCAGGAGACTTCTGGAAGAGGCCCTTGCCGCCGACCCCCATTTCCTGGAGGCTTACGTTTACCTGGCCAGGCTTTGGCTTGGGGCTGATTATTTGGACCGGGCATGGGAGGTTATCGGCAAGGCGCTCGAGATTTCAAAAACGGACAGCGAAGCCCTGAGTCTGGCTGGATTCATCCGCCTGGGCTACAGAGACTTTAACAAAGCGTCGGTTTTGTTCACGGAGTCGATAAAGAATAATCCGGGGTTTGGAGAACCTCACATCGGCCTGGCCAATGTCGCGTTCAGGAATCGAAATTTCAGCCTGGGCCTGACGGAAATGCTTACAGCGACGCTGCTCGAGCCCAGGATATCGCTTTACCAGAGCAGCCTTGGAAAGGCGCTCTATCAGACGCGGTCTTTCGATAAGGCGCTCGAGGTCTACGATTACGCCAAGACCCTCGACCCCAACGATCCCACCCCGTATCTCTACAAAGGCATTGCCCTCTCCGATCTGTACCGTCCCGGAGAAGCAATACAGGAAATCAACAAATCGATAGAACTAAACGACAACATGGCGGTTTTCCGGACCAGACTCATGCTGGACCGTGACCTGGCCGTAAGAAACACTGACCTGGCGCGCGCCTACAACCAACTGGGGCTGGGAGATTGGGCATACAGCAAGGCCCTTACGGCAGTGCAGAACGACCCCCTGAACGCTTCAGCTCGCCTTTTCCTCGCCGACGCATACGGATCGCAACGAATCGGCGCCGCCAATTCTCAATTTACCCTGTATAAACTGCTTTCTCCAGCAAATGAAAACACCCTCAGTGAATACACCGACTACACCCAGATGTTCGAAATGCCGTATGCGAGAGTTTCGGCCAGCGCGGAGGTCGGCACCTGGGCTGATCATCAGGCCCCGGTTCAGGATCATTACCTCGATGTTTTAGGCGGCCAGCCCGGCCTGGCGCTGGATGCTTACGCAGAATATTCAAACGATCCGGGGTTCAGGAAGATCAATTGCGACCAGGAATACTTTTACGGAGCCGTGGAGGGAAAATTTGAACCCACAATCAAGGATTCTTTTTACGCCAGTTATATCTATAATCCGAATTGGTCGGGAGATGCCCTCAACCTGAATGATTTCTCCTATAAACCTGACCCGAACTTGCGGGAGACGTACATAGAGGACTCTGTCGAGGGTGGATACGTCCACCGTTTTTCACCCTCGGCTGTTTTTCTGGGATACTTTAATTGGGGTAACATTAACGTGAACTATTCCACTTTTTCTTCTCTCCCGAGCTTTCTTTTACATATTCGAGATCTTGTGGATTACGATACTGTCCAACTCCAGCAACAACTCAAGATTGGCGATCATACCTTCATAGGCGGGCTTGATTATTTTACCGGCTCTCATCGTTTTTTTCAGGATTTTCA
Source organism: Syntrophobacteraceae bacterium (assembly GCA_052143075.1). Taxonomy (GTDB): domain Bacteria; phylum Desulfobacterota; class Syntrophobacteria; order Syntrophobacterales; family Syntrophobacteraceae; genus SbD1. The sequence continues at coordinate 11,986 of JBKQTS010000162.1, forward strand.
AGTTGACAGCGACGTTCCTTTCAACTCCGTCGAGAATTACCACTCCCCCTATCGTGCCACCTCCTTCTATGTATTCGACTACTGGCGCATTAGCCCCCAGCTCCTTGCGGAACTGGGCTTTTCGGGGGATATTACCTCAAGTCCCCGCGACGGCTACCCTGATTCTATATCTTCGTCTACCGTCAATCCATCGGTGGGACTGAATTACCAGATTAATACTTCAAATACTCTACGCCTTTCTTACCAGAGCTATGTAAACACCCACACTTCTGTACCCGCCCCCAGTATAAGTCCTTCTGAAGTGGCCGGATTTCCTTCACAGGTCTATGCCGATGACGGTTCGCACGTAAAGGAGTTGGGCTTTGCGTGGGAGTCGCAGTGGAACCCCCTTACGTTCACCGTCTTGCGCCTGTTGGCTAATCGCGTCGACAGTCCTGAATTTTCCAATGTGGACACTCTGCTCAATGTGCGAACCGAAGGCCTCGGGGGCTCATTCAGCGTCAATCGCCTGTTGACATCGGCCCTTGGCCTCTCGGTCGGTGTCTCCGGGAGTTTGGTGTCCACGGACGATCCTACTCAGCCCCTCACGGGCGATTTTAATGAGATAGACGGAATCGTCACCCTTTCTTACATACACCCCAGCGGCTGGTTTGCAACAATTAGAGATACCGTGGTGCACCAAGACCTCAGCGGCCTCAGCGATCAGAGCCTTGCGCAGAAACAGGCAGACATGGGGAATCCTTTCAATCTGTTCGATATCACCTTCGGCAAATATTTTGCCAACAAACGTGGATATGCAGCCCTGGGAATAACCAACTTATTCAATCAACATTTCTATTATCAAACTGACTCCCTTGCCGCGTTCTCCCTAAATCCGGCTAACTCATTTGACTTGCAACCATTTTATCCGGACCGTGAAGTACTGGCTGTTGTGACCCTTTACTTCTGATCCCTGAAGGCACTTGATGAGTTTGCTTTTTTTTCTGTTCGTAAATTAACGCAGCCGCTATGATTCTCTACTCTCTGACTAAGCGAGCGCCTTAAACTCCTTGCAGCGGGGAATGATTCATTCACGTAAACATAGACTCTTTTTTAAAAATTCGAAATAAGAACCATCCCCACTCGGTACGATTTCATGATATTCTGACCAGCAACTAAAGAAGCCGATAGATTCTATACTACTCCTATACGTAACAAATCCTTGAAACAGCTGCCATCCGAGGCTCAACAAAAGTCAACCCTCCTTGCCAACGTCGTAACTTTTCCTTTTTTCAAGATATGATTTGCTTTTAGAAGCCTACTCCTTGGGGAAATTACCGAAATTCGGGGTAAGAGACATCGAATGGTTCGTATTTGTCAACCTGAATGATTTATGAGTCAGGTGACAGGGACTTCCTGCCCAACCGGCAGCCGGCAATCCGTTACGGGCAAATATCGATTCTAGGGTAAAGCCCCTTCATGGGGCCTTCGGGATACGGTTGGACGGTGTTGAACGAGATATGTTGGGTTTTCTGAGCATGGCCACGGTTTAAGGTTCCATCAAAGTAGGCCCCGTTGGCCTCGAGAATGTGCTCGATGCGGCGGGTGAAGGCTTCCACCATTTGAAACCCGCTTCCTTCAAAGCACATGCCGCCCAGTTCGAGCCTGTTTTTGGTCCGGGCAAGCTGTTCGAGCGAAAGGCTGTTCTGTTCCAGGTCTTTGCGGTTCCTCACATAACCCCAGACAAGCCTGTCTTCGGGGATATCAAGAGTCTGTTCCAGATCAATGATCGTATGCGGCATGACGATGCTTCCGGCCCCGATACTGAGTTTACAGTCAGGGGTTCCGCGCAGGAAGGCATTGAAACCGACAAAGACTTTTTCTCCCAACCTTGCGTGGATCACCTTGCCGCCGTGAGCCGTGATATTTAGCCCTTCAAGGTGAGAGTTGACGATATAGGAATTTTCCTGGGCATTGGAGCCCTTGCCGAGCCAGGAGTTTTCAAGGTAGGCCCTTTGGGCCACGAGCACGTTTTCTCTAATCTCTGTCTCTCCCCTCACAACTGCATACCGGCTTAGATATGCCCCGGAGGGAACCGGTATCGGGCCAACCGACTGGACAACCTCGAATACCCTCTCGAAGTCGGCTTTGCGCCTTTCGACAAAATCCATGAAGATTCCGGAGGGCCGGTGGCCGGGTTCCATGTGGATGTATCTCTGAAGGATTTCTTCAGGGAAGCGGTAGATGAAGTTGAAAGAGTCGCCGGCCTGGATCCAGATCCGTCCGGCATCGATGAAGCTATGGGAAAGCTCGCCGGCCTGCACGTAAGCATGGGCTCCGATGACACAATCATGCAGCCTGGTGAGATCGACCGTGGCAAAGGGGCCAAGGAAGCTGCCTTCTATGGGAGATCCGTGAATATTAGCATAGTGCATCGAGGCGGTATTCTGAATGAAAAATTCTTCAGGGCTCTCGGGATCGTGCGAATGATTATGCACAAGGTTTTTGATAAGATAGCTGTCCTTTATGCGAATCACTTCGTCATCGTGCAGGGGGATTTCCAGATTTTCAACCTTGAAAAAATCGCCTTTGGCTTTTAACTCATCGCCGCGAACATCACTCTTATACAGGACGGAATGATCGACAATACATTTGCCGAGAAAATAGCTTCCTGCGATGCTGGAATGATTGAACAGGAAATGGATCGGATGGTGCAGAGTCAGGCCGTAGAATGCGTAAAAACGGACGAACTGGTCCGGCGGGATCAGGTGGCGAACGTAAGGACTAACGTCAAATGCGGGTTTTCTCAGGTTAACGTTTACGCGGTCTATGATGCGATCTATGAGTTTTTCCAATTGGTTCATCTGCGACACCCCCATAACCTTTCCCGTGACAGAAATCACATGTTGCATGAAGCAAGATTGCCGGACAGTTTACAACATTGTCCGGTTAATGAATAAAGGTATTCGGTTGAGGGCGGTTGCTGAACAGGGCATTTTCAAGGTTTGCCGCCACTGCCTCCGGAGAATAGAGCTTTGTGACGAATTCCTTCCCGTTTATTGAAAGCCTGTTCCACAGTTCTTCATCATGATAGAGCGCGATGGCTGCATCGGCGAAATCGGGCGCATTGTCGGCAACAATGACATTGCGGCCGGATTGCAGATCGGTCCCCTCAACGGCTATAGAGGTGGCGACCACGGGTAAGCCGGCGGCCAATGCTTCACCGACTTTGCCTTTCATTCCTGCGCCATAGCGAAGAGGGGCAATTGACACACGACATCTTCGCAGGTAGGGAGCAGTGTCGGGCACATATCCCGTTACGATTACCCGATCGTTTGCCAGTGCGCGGACTCCCGGATGGGGGCTGTCACCCACTATGTAGAGCCTTGCTTGTGGCAGCTTTGAGCTGATGAGGGGCCACGTTTCGAGACAGACAGTATCTGTGAGAGCTCCAGGTTTTTCTCTGCGCCCTCTGCGTCTGTAGTGAACATTTACAAAGTATCGGTATGAGGGATTGACAAAGTCCGGCAGATTTTCTATGCTTGTTTGGAATTTCAAAAAGGGTTCTTTATGAATAGACACCTGTTTCTCGATATTCGCTCTTTTTCCCCGGGCTGGCGCCGGCCGGATGAAGCCGGTTTTTTGCCCTTTTCGGGCTTCTTTTTTTTCTTCTTCAGGAGCGTCCTCCCTGGACATTAGTTTATGGAAAAAGTCCCCAGGGTGGATCAGGAATCTTCCCCGGGGCCACTAAGTCCTAAGCCCCGAGGAGTTTTCTTCGGGGTTTTTTATTGCAGTCAACTCAAAAAATCTGATCGGAGGATTTGCCGTGATTCTCGTACTCGGAAAAGGGACAACAAAGGAAGAAGTCGAGAGGCTCAAAGACCTGCTTCGCTCCGAGGGCCATATGGTGAAGGACATAGGAGGGGTGGAAGAACGAGTCCTGGGAATTGTCGGCAAGATGTACAAGGAAAGCGCATATTATGAATCGCTGCCTGGCGTGGAAAAGGCCGTTCCCATATCCAAGCCTTACAAGCTGGTGAGTCGCGAACTGCATCCCGCCGCTTCCATCATAAAAGTCGGAGACGTCGCCATAGGCGGGGACCGCCTGGTAGTGATCGCCGGTCCATGCGGTGTTGAAGACAGGAAGACAACTCTGGACATTGCGCGCACCGTGCGCAAACATGGGGCAGTGCTGTTCCGGGGCGGGGCATTTAAGCCGAGGACATCGCCCTATGCGTTCCAGGGTCTGGGAGAGGAGGGGCTTAAGATACTCAGTGAGGTAAGGGAAGAGACCGGACTTGGAGTTGTCTCGGAGATGACCTCTCCGAGCCAGGCCGACCTGATGATGAAATACGTTGACGTTGTTCAGGTCGGGGCTCGAAACATGCAAAATTTCGAACTGCTGAAGTCCGTTGGCCGAATAGGCAAGCCGGTGCTTTTGAAACGGGGATTGTCGGCGACTATCGAGGAATGGCTCATGTCGGCCGAATACATTCTCTCGGAAGGCAACGACCAGGTTATGCTGTGCGAGCGCGGGATTCGAACATTCGAGCGCTACACGCGAAATACTCTGGACCTTACCGCCGTTCCCGTCATCAAGAAGCTTACCCACCTGCCGATTATTGTGGACCCGAGCCATGCCACGGGGATCAGGGAAAAAGTCAGTCCCATGGCCCGCGCAGCCATAGCTGCGGGCGCCGACGGTCTCATAGTGGAAGTGCATACAGAACCGGACAAAGCGTTATCCGATGGGCCCCAGAGCCTGTATCCGGAACAGTTCGAGCAGCTCATGAGAGATCTTTATGTAATTGCCCCTGTTGTGGGAAAACAGCTCGATTACGCTTACCTCGACAAAGCCACCGTCATGAGACCGCGCCGGGGTGAGGGCAGGGCGCCTGCAACGGTTGCTTACAGCGGTGTGCCCGGATCTTTCTCTCACAAAGCGTGCACGCAATTTTTCGGCGATGAGGTCCCTCTGCGGAACAGTTCCTCATTCAGAGAGGTCTTCGCTCTGGTGGACAGCGAACAGGCTGCCTTCGGCGTCGTTCCAGTAGAAAACAGCCTTACGGGCAGCATTCATGAGAACTATGACCTGCTGCTCGAATATGAGCTTAAAATAGTCGGTGAGTTGACTTTGAGGATCAAACATAATCTATTGGGGCAGCCGGAGGCATCGATCGAGGGGCTGGAAAGAATCTACTCACATCCTCAGGCCTTTCAGCAGTGCAGGGAGTATCTGGAAAAAAATCCCGGCTGGGACTTGATAGCGTGTAAAGATACTGCCTCGGCCGTTGGAAGGGTAAAAGAGGGCGCTGATCCCAAAGAGGCTGCCATAGCCGGCGAAGGAGCGGATCAGGTTGCCCGGCTGGCGATTCTCAAGGAGGGCATAGAGACCAATCCCCGGAATTTCACCCGATTCGTGGTTATATCCAGGAACGAATCTCTTCCAGGTCCTCAAAATAAGTCCTCCCTGATCTACTCGGTAAGCGACAAGCCGGGAGCTTTGTTCGAAACGCTTCGGATTTTTGCACAAAACGATATAAACATTGTCAAACTCGAGTCTAGGCCGATCCACAGCAGGCCCTGGGAGTACCTGTTCTATGTGGATTTGGAAACCGATGTGACCGATGAGAGCCGGAGGCACATCCTGGCCGAACTGCTGGAAAAGACCGAATTTTTCAAATTCCTCGGAAGCTATGACAAGGGCGCCCGGGTGTGAGGACTGAGGACGGCAATCGTTGCGCCCCAGCCACCTGCCTCAGGGCCGGCCTCGCTAAACGAAACCACAATGGGATGGCTTTTAAGGACCGCATGGACCGTTCGGCGCAGGACACCTATGCCCTTTCCGTGAATTATCCGGACCTCTTCGAACCCCTTCTCACTCGCCGCTTCGAGGTAGTCGTTCAGAAGGTCTTTCACTTCGTTTGGCCTGAAGGTATGCAGGTCTATCGAGTCTTCGATGGGGTAGTTGATTATTTCGTCTTCTTTCATGGTTACACACCAAGGTTGTCAGCTCTGTTGCAGTCAGTTAAAAATACCGAATTAATATAAGACCTCGTGAGATAAGTGCGATACGTTACTGATTCTTCTATTATTCTATGCTTGAATGGCTGTTCGCAAGAATGTTCTGGCAATTTGCGTCGAATTCTGTTTTGAATACCGGGCGCAGTCGGCCGGTGTTTGCTTACCGGATAGGAAAAAAAGAGGAAAGAATTTCATGCTGACAAACCTGGTATCGAATTTCGCAATATTGTGCCTTCATGGGGCAGGGTATCTCGGGGCGGGTTTCCTGATGGCGCTCGAGAGCATGATCGCTCCGGTCCCAAGCGAGGCGGTGATGCCTTTCGTCGGATTTATGGTTGCCGACGGCCAATGGAATCTCTGGGCCGCCATTGTTGTAACCAGCGCCGGTTCGTTAGTTGGGTCCGCAATCTCGTATACGATGGGCTACTATGGAGGGAGGCCGTTTGTGCTGAAGGTCGGCAGATACCTGCTTCTCAACCCGCACGATCTTGAGCGGACGGAGGATTTTTTCAGCCGCCGAAAGGGGACCCTGACCCTTTTCATCAGCCGGTTCATACCCGTTGTGAGACATCTTGTCTCAGTTCCCGCAGGGACAGGAAAAATGAAGCTTCTGCCTTTCCTTACGGCCACCCTTGTCGGTGCGACCCTCTGGAATTCTTTCCTCCTGGTCTGCGGGATGTACCTCCGTGAAAGATGGGACCTTGTTCTGCGCTATTCCCATCAGGTCGATATTGTGGTCGGGGCGGCCCTGCTCGCTGGACTGATCTTTTTCGTGAAGCTGCGTTACAAAACCGCATTGAAGAATTGAACGGAAGACGGAAGAAAGCCTGCTTGCATACAATTCAGCACCTTGAGTCCAGCGTCCGCAATCCCGATCGAATCCGGGGAAGGTTCCGGCAGGCGATTTCTTTAATCTCCGTCTTCCGCTTTCCGCCCTCCGTCTTCCGTAAGTTCCTGCTCCTTCAAAATCGCACTGCTTTCAGTTTCGGAAAGGACGCGAATGACGCTCTGCGCTACCTTCAGGGGGAGGCCGGCCCTCTCCAGCTCGATGGCTGAGGCTTCCTGGATTGCATCCAGGCTGCCGAAGCGCTGGAGGAGCATCTGTCTTCTTCCGGGACCTATTCCTGCAATACCGTCCAGCGCCGAGGTGAGAAGGGAGGTCCTGTGTACGTTCTGATAGTGCGATATGGCGAACCGGTGGGCCTCGTCCCGTATTCGCTGGAGCAGGTGCAAAATGTCCGGATTCCGGTGCAGAAAGAGGGGGTTCTTTCGACCGGGCAGATAGATTTTCTCGTATAGCCCTTTTCCCTTTTCCCCTATGTCTGATTCTCGCTCCTTGGCAATGGAGGCGACCGGGAGCGGCTCAGAAAGTCCGAGTTGCTCCAGCAGGTGCACGATCTTGTTCAACTGGCCCTTTCCGCCGTCGAGCAGAAGCAGATCGAGGCCTGCGGAAAGTTCCCGGTCGTTTTCAATAAGCCTGCCTATTACCTCGGCCATCATTGCCGGATCGTCGGGCTCGCTCGTAAGCCTTATCCGGTAGCGCCTGTAGGAATTCTTATCGGGGCGTCCGTGTTCAAAAACAACAACCGCCCCGACAGCGTGCTGTCCCTGGATGTTGGAGATGTCCACGCAGGCGATTCGGGCAGGCGTTCTCGGCAGCTTGAGGAGGCGCTGAAGACCGTCTATGAGCGCCGTATCCCGCCTCTGCCACCGCCTTCGGCTGATGAATCCCTCGCGGGCGTTGGCTTGCGCCATATCGAGCAGATGCTTCCTGGCGCCTCTTTTTGCCGCCCAGACCCTGACGCGTTTTCCTTTCTTCTCCGATAGCCATTCCGAGAGAACCGTTTCGGAATCGAGCGAAACGGGGACGAGCACCTCATCGGGAATAAAGGCGCCTTCATAGTAGTATTGATGAATGAAGGCCGAGATTAGCTCATGCTGATCCCCCCGGGCCTCCTTGAGGTCGAAAGCCCTCTGGCCGGAATGCACTCCCTGCCGAATAAAGAGGGTCACCAGTTCGCTCCGGTCTTCCTCCTGGTAGATGCCCAGCACGTCCTGGTCCAGGAAGCGGTCGGATACGACATGCTGCTTTTCGATTGTGGCCGCGATGTTTCGCAGCCGGTCGCGGTAGAAGGCGGCCAGTTCGAAATGCAGCGCCTCGGCGGCCTCGTGCATCCTTTTTTGAAGCTGTCTTTGAAGAATGTCGGTCTTGCCTTCCAGGAAGAGCACCACTTCCTCGACCATCTTCATGTACTCTTCCCGGGGAACTTTGCCTGCACAGGCGGCGAGACATTGGCCCATCGAAAAGTTCAGGCAGGGACGTTCCCGCGGGATGAGCTTTTTACCCTTGCAAAGCCTGAGCGGGAAAAGCTGGTGCAGGTATTTGAGCGTGTCGCGGGCCGCTCGAGCCGATGTATAGGGGCCGAAGTATAGCGCTCCGTCTTTTTGAAATCGCCGTACTATGTCCAGCCTGGGGTAGGGGTCACGGGGGTCGATCCGGATCGAGAGGTAATTTTTGTCGTCGCGAAGCACGACATTGTAGCGCGGGCGGTGTTTCTTTATGAGGCTGGCCTCGAGGAGCAGCGCCTCCTTCTCGGATGATGTAATGGCGTATTCGACGTCGGCGGCCTTGGCGAGCATGATCCTGGTCTTGACATCTATTGCGTCGCCACCCCGGAAATAATTGCCGATCCTTTTCCTCAGGTCCCGGGCCTTTCCGATGTAAAGGATAACACTGTCTGCGTCCTTGAACATGTATATACCGGGCAGGTGCGGAAACGCGGATATCCGGCCGACAAGGGCGGCGGGGCGGTCGGACCGCAAGCCAGGATCTCGACGCTCCGCGAGGCGGGCGGCTGGGTCCGCAGTCTTCCCGGATTGGGCGAGCTTATCCTCGATATCCGGCCCAGAGGGTCCGTTTTGGTTTTCGACTTCAAATTCGAGCATTTTGTATCTGTTTCTCAGTTACCGGAATCTTGATCATGCCAAATTTGATTATAGCACAGAAGCCGTAAGCACTCACCAAAGCGATTCACCTCAGAGGCCGGGCATGGACAGGCGAGGGAGAGGCAGAACCAGTCAGACAGGATTGACAGGAAAACTACGGGCTAAAGGCAAAAGACCTTCGACAGGATTGACGGAAAACAACAGGCCAAAGGTCTTTTGCCTCTCCACCTCTTCTTGTCCGGACCCTGTCCCGCCTCTGTGGTGCAATCCTGTCCGAGGCTTTCAGGGGAGGACTAAAAGTGCCCCTCAGCCCTTCTGCGGAGCCGAACAACCCTTGTCGCGCCCGGTTCCGGGGTCGAAACGCTCTCCTGCCAGTTGTTGGTAACGGCCGCTTCCGGGACCCAGGGCGGCAGAGCCAGACGAAAATGGGTTGAGAGGCCAAAAACGAATGGTTCATACATGCCGCGAAGTTCCATCAGCTTCCGGTCCGCTTCATCTCCGGCTCGTGGACGCAGACCGGCCGCTTCTAACCTGGATCTCAAGTTCTCCAGTTGTGCGGGTGGAAGGCGGTCAGGATCAGGCCATTGGGGTGTAACACCGAAAATCAGGGAAAGATCGACAACCGCGTGCCTCGCCATGGCGAAAGTGAGTTGCGCCTGGCGTACGCAAGCGCCTTCCAGGCCAGCCATTACGAATGCGCTTGTATCCAGAATCGACGTCAGCGCAGCGAGCCATGACTGGTTATCGTGTTGAGACCTCCAGTAGGCGAGTACCGGATATGACAGGTGGCTTTCGAGCAATTCCGCAGACCATCTCTCCCACTCGTGCAAAAACTCCCGGATCGATTCCATGCCATGGTCGTCGTGGCGCCTGTAAATCATTTCGGCAGCCGTAGGCGGCGAGCCGGCGCGGGCATCTAAAAGCGATATGTTTACCTCACGTTTTGAAAAGGACTGATTTAAACCGGGAAGGTAGCCGATGACAAGGGCCAGAAAGCCAAGCCCTGTCCCACCCTCTGCCACTGTCAGAAATCGCCCGAAAGGCGTGAGTGCCCGCACATCGCCCAATCCGATCGTGAAGAAAGTCGTTCCGCTGTAATAAAGATTTGTTACGAGGCTTTTCTGGTCTTCGGATATGGCCGCGGCCCCCCAATACAGGAGCCCAAAACCCAGAATCAGCATAAAGGCCCATAAACCCAGAAGCACTATTAAAGAGAGCGGCCCGTAGATGCTCAATAAACTCTCCCTCAGGCGCCTGGCCGATATCGGGTGTACGACCGCTTTCCATACACGCCATGTCACCCGGTAAAAAATGCGGGCCATCCGTAACCGCCGGTTAACCCGGCGCGGAAAGATAAAGGTTTCGAACGCCTCCCACAGTACAGCGAATATCAGAAAAACGCCGATAATGGTGATAGCGATTAACATGTTCATCTCCCTCCATGAATCGGGAAGCAGGAAGCCGGGAGCAGGGAGTGGGGAGCGGGAATAAAAAAACCATGCATCCCTCTCGGTCATAGCTCCAGGTTATTCGTGCTTCTTGCCTTTTTCATCTTGCTCCTGTAATTGAAGATAATGGTCCGTTGCGCTTCAAGCACGGCTTGCATCCTGATTAATTACTCCGGTTGGATCGATCTCGGGGTGTTTCTCAATCCAAAAGGATGTGGACAGGGTGGGGGAATTTTGTTAAATAAGCGGCACTATTCGATCGGGACGTGGCTCAGCCTGGTAGAGCGCTGCGTTCGGGACGCAGAGGTCGCTGGTTCGAATCCAGTCGTCCCGATCAAATAATTCCAAGCACTTACACGTAAATTCAAAATCTAAAGAAATTGAAAAAATCTACTAATAGTAGATTACATCGTAATAATAATCGGGGGTGAGAGGATTTGGACCTCCGACATCACCCGCAAATATAGACGGGATAAGGAGCGTTTTGAACCTGCACCAAAGTTGCACCAAAAGAGTCGGGACGACTGGATTCGAATCAGCGGTTGTCCTTTGCCAGCAACTGTCCGGATAAGCAGTGAAACACAGGTGGAATAGGCGAGCTGAGCGGGAGGCGGAATCAGTCGCGCCTCCCTTTTTCATTCAGCGAACGCGAGAATTGAAGCCGAGTAAGAAAAGCCCAACAGACACTAAGCAAACTGGTTACAACTTCCACACGGAATTATCTGCCAGGCCAAATGCTATTGGCAAGCAAGAAAAGTGCTACAATGATCATGTTACAATACGTGCTGATCTCATTCACTTTAGAACTTGTCTGATCATGAAAATCCATGAATTGAGGAATGATTGTGTTATCTCCAAAATGGAGAAATTCGTCAAATGACGATCCGTGGATTATCTGTGATCCTCTAGCGTAATTTGCATAGGCAAAAAGAAGGTCGGAATCCTTCAAATATCCCCTAACACCCACGTTAGTTTCACCGAGTAAAGTGAAGAATGAAACCGTTTTGTCCTTCTTATTTTTGTTCCGCTCGGCAAAATGTTTCAGCTTTTCATGCCAAGGGCTCAGGGCGGGCTGATTTAACCACACGGTAGTTCTGCTCAAACGACTATGACCCTCCTCTTGTTGGCGAAAGCACCCTTTCCTGAGCTCTTTTCCGTCCTGAATTTCTAAGTGCCCATACCGGGCTTCATATACTTCACGGCTAATCGGATCTACAGCAATCTCCTCTATGCGAGGGTCTAGTTGCCAGAGAGAATCGAGTGTATCTCGGTCGACGACCTTTTCGTAATAAAGTTGATCATTCCAGATTGACCATGCGGCATATGCCTCAAGTCGGTTGATATACTCGTTTTTAGTTTGCCTCGTTTGGCTTGGCCTGTCTGTTTCTCCTGGGGGAGCTTTAAATTCGCGGAATGGATCGATTATGGCCTGAGTGTGCAGTGCCTGCTCCAATGAGGTCCTTGTCAACATATTTAAAATGAGGAGTGACTTGTGTCGAGCAGCACAGCGAGAAGCGTCCAATATAGCAAAAGCTTTGGTCCACAAATTGAGCCAGGCTAGACGCCCAAAAGTAACCTCAGAATCAGCCACGTGACGAAGGAGTTGAGCTGCCTCTGATTGCATTTTGACAAGTTCCTTCTCCAGTTCCTCGGCATTATCGATTGCTGCAGGCCAATCTTGTTCCCATAGCCGTGGCACCCCAAATTTCATTTTCCCAATATCTGTTTCTCTTACGCTCATATAGCAAAACCTTAGGAGTGTCGGAATATGAGAGCCGCATTTACTCCAAGCCGTGCTCTCTACAGTAGTCTCGAACCAACATGAGAAAGGTATCCAACGTCGGACTTTCGCCGCCAGGAATGAGGATTCCCAATTCGGAAAGTCTTTCCAATGGCCTCATTGCCTCTTCTGGGGATCGAAGTTGCAATCCAGCCTCAAACGCAGCCTTAACACGCAATGTTTGCGTCATAACTGTACGCAGTCTAATGTCCTCTTTGAGTTCCGAAATCTTCTCCCGGATCAATTTGGCATGTTTCTGGGCGAACTGCCTACCTTCGTCAGTCGGAGACTCGTTTGAGAACAGCTCGTTTACAACTGCACCAGCAATTAAACCAGGGAGGCGGTGCTTTGCATACTTATCTCTAAGTCGAGCATATGTTGCCGTCTGAACGTCTAGAATAGCAGAGTCTATTTTCCGGACGAGTTGTTCCTGAGCCCGGACCCTTGAGTATGCGAAGGCACTAAACCCCATGCTCAAAGCCGCCGGGATGAGAGTCCACCAATTGCTGAAGAAGCAATATATGAAGAGACCGATACCCGTTATCCAGCCTATGACCTGTGCTTGTCTCCAAAAACGAACGTTGCTTTCCATTCGTCCCTCCCTGAAGAACGGTACGGGTGGAAAGAAAGTAGCAGGGTTGACGGCAATAATTTACAACTTCGCGTCCTCTTAGAGAAGTAGTTTTGACCTATGGGCAGATAATTCATTGTCTCGTCGCTTTATCGCTGAGAGCTGAGTAAGTCGAGCGGAACCCTGGAGGGCTTGAAGTGAAGAAGGTAGAAACCGGAATAAGTGGCTGTCAGGCTTAGACCTGCCCGACGAGGGGGAAGCGGAGCCGCCATGTGCAAAGCGCCAAGTCGATGCAGGGGGTTTGGCCTAACAGACGCGCGTTCCGGAGTGTCTGCCGACACTATCCGCAGAATTCCCTGACCCCACCCATCCCTAGGCTACTGAGCTGAGACCCCTTCGTTCAATGCTTTTGATGCGGAGCGTGCAAGGGTAATGACAGCGCGCGGTGGTACGTGTGGGTTTGTCTGGTATGTGGTGGGCGCTGGAATGCCCTTGCTCGTGGAGCGTACCTTTTGTTTTCGCTTGGCGCCTGGGTGCTTCGTCCTCCCTTCCCTGAGTTCTTCGCTTCAACCCCCTCATAATGTGGCGGGGGGTTGAAGCGAATAACTCAGGAATGGGGTCCGTGGAGCTGAAGAAAAAAAAATGTTTGACACTTTCGCAGTTTATGGAGTATTTACTGTAAAAACTCACTTGATGCAAGGGAGAAAAATAATGGGACGTCCTAAATCGGTACAGGATGGAACGAAGTTGACGGTTTATGTTGACGGTGATGTTCGTGATCGCATTTATGCTTTGTCTGAAAAAACGGGCCTTTCAGTCAATGTTTTGGCTCGCAACTTGATTTCGGCTTCTTTGGGTGAGGCTGAATTTCTTCATTCTTTAGGGGTCTATAGCCTGCGTGAATGGTTCGATAAGGTTCGGGGACGTGTGCACGATGGTGTGAAAGGATAAGGAAGTGAGTACTCCCTTGAAGGCGATTCGTCAAAAGTGTCTTTGGTGCTGTTTGGATCAGGTGCATGAGATCAGGCTGTGTCGATCTGGTAAGTCGTGTCCGATTTGGCTTTTGCGGTTTGGAAAGAGTGTTAGGGGTGTCTCACCTTTGAGGGCCATTCGGGCAAAGTGTCTTGATTGTGTTGGTGGTTCTCCCTCTGATGTGAAGGCCTGTTCGCCGGTTCTGGATCATCTCGATAATTGTTCCCTATGGCCATTTCGGTTTGGGACGAATCCTAATTTCAGTGTGGCCACAAGAGAAGCTCAACGGCGGCGTAGATTGGATTACTGGCGGAAAAAGGGTGACTCACGGGGCGATTTTGATACGAATGAGACGGGGGACGACCTTGGTATCGGATCAGCGTGTTTGGGCTGCAGTCATGACCAAGGCTGTTAAGGTCTCTTTGTGGATGTTTTTATGATTGATTCCGATAAGAAAAACAGTCAAAACCTCTCTCCGAGGTCTTCTGCGGGTGATCGCGCCTGCCCCTCCGCACCCTCCCCCGAGGGTGACGGGCAGGCGCGCGGCGAAGCCGCTCCTTCACTTGAATATATATATAGCTGTTCTCCGACTTCTTTGAAATTCTTAGATTTTCTGGATTCGTGGCGAGAGGAATTAACCTCTCCGCCTCTCCCTGCTTCTCGATATCCTGCTCGCTGTCCCTTCGTAAAAAGAAAAGTTTTAATCGTCCGTGGTTATCCCCTGTCGATGGAATGGGGCTGTGAAGTCCTCTATAAAGGAATTGTTTTAAATCTTACCTGTGGTCGATGGTCTTGTCGTGTTTGCGCCAAAAGGAAAGTTTCTCTTTTTAATGCGAGGGCTGCGACGGGATTGCTTGTAAAAACTTGTAATGAATTGCTTGCTGCCGGGTATAAGTATCCTCTCAAAATGTTTCATTTAACTCTACCTGGGCAGGCTTGGCGGGATGAATTTAGAGAAAAACATGGGATTAATTATCTTAAACGGGCTGTAGAGGAACTTCGGAAGTATCAAAATAATTTAAT
>JBKQTS010000163.1:0-5992 GCA_052143075.1 Syntrophobacteraceae bacterium
GGGTTGCTCTCCACCCCGCCTCGCGGCGACGCAGTTTCCTTTGACTACCGGGAGCGAGCATCTCCCGGGAGGGGACTTTCACCCCTCAGATCGTGCCCGCTTCCAGGCGCACGGATTCCGGCCCAAACGCGCCGCCGGAATGACGAAAGTGGGAGCCCCGCCCCTTTTCATTGTTTCAGGGTGCCCCGAAGAGACGTGAGAACCTCCGGTTCGGCGCTGGGCAATCTGATAGTGCCGTTGCGCCGAGTAGTACGCGCCACTGGTTCGAAAAGTTGCGCGGTCCTCTTGGCGCTACGCGCCCCGGATAACGAGTTATCCGGGCCACCCCAGTGAGAGGCTCATCCTTTTCATGGCTCCATGGTGTCCCGAAGGGGCGTGAGGATCTGTCTAAGAAAGCGGTTTTCTTCATGCGGATATGCGGCGAAAAATCCGGTCAGTCGGAAGTCCGATCTGGCGAAGCTTCGATGATCTCTGTGACTCCGTGGTGAAGATTTCCGGTTTTTCTCCTCGTCGCTCTCTGCGCGCTCCGCGGTGAGATTTATTGGCAGGCTAGCACTCCGAAAAGTCGGGCGTCTTGGCGCAGGCGGGCTTCATTTCCTCTTTTTTTGCCGGACGGACCTCTTTTACCACAATGTCAAATTCGGCCCACGTTCCAGCTCGAGGATCGTTAAAATCCGCAACGATCACCTCGTCGCGCACCTCTTTTACCATGAACTGCACGAGGCTCTTGCACTTCATCTCGCGGTACATCCTTCCCGGCTTAAGCCGCTCCTGCTTATAGTCGCCCCTGGGCAGCTCGCGGACAAGCTCCGGGTCGTTTGTGCCGTAGATCTCTTCGGGCGGGATGTAGACCTTTACGCGGTCACCGGCCTTTTTGTTCATAAGCGCTGTTTCAACCGAGGGATACTGGCTGTCAACGCCCATTACAAAACTGCATGCCTGAGACCGGACAATCGGCCCCGGACCATCGGCCGGTACGACCCGCATCTCGCACTCGATTGTCACCATGGAACATTCCTTGATAAGTTCGTCCATATTGCTCCTGTTCCTCGCTTCGAAATTTTGCGTGGTCCTCTTGGCGCTACGCGCCCCGGATAACGAGTTATCCGGGCCACCCCAGTGAGAGGCTCAACCTTTTCATGGTTTCAGGGTGTCCCGAAGGGACGTGAGAACCCCCGGTTCGGCGCTGGTCAATCTGATAGTGCCGTTGCGCCCAGTAGTACGCGCCACTGTTTCGAAAAGTTGCGTGGTCCTCTTGGCGCTACGCGCCCCGGATAACAAGTATCCGGGCCACCCCAGTGAGAGGCTCAACCTTTTCATGGTTTCAGGGTGTCCCGCAGGGGCGTGAGGAGCTGCTCCCAAAAGAACTATTCACGATTCACGATTCACTATTCACCATTCCCGATTCCCGATTCACCATTCACCATTCACCATTCACCATTTTAACCATTGACCGGCAAAAAGGGGACATTTTCTGTTTACTGTCGTATGCATTCTGATTAAAAGCTAAAGTGGGCGAACACACTTTACCAAGAGAATATTCAGACACGGATGGACACGGATTAACACGGATAGAGAAGGTTTAACTCATGGCAACACCCTTTCCTCTATCCCTTGCATGAACGGACATTGCATGAAGCAGGATTTTGCGGCTCAAAGCCTCCCATGCCTTACCTTCGAAAACCTTTCCGGCGTACCGGGGCTTGTGCATGGAGTTTTCACAAGGCACGGCGGAGTAAGCCTGCCCCCTTACGAGAGCCTTAACGTATCCTGGAGCAACGGCGACTCACCCGGGGCCGTGCTGGAAAACCTCACCCGCATAAAGACTGCGACCGGACTTGAAAAGCTCGTTTCCAGCCGCCAGTTCCATGGCGATGCGGTAAATTTCATCGAAAAAGAGTCCTTAAAAGAGCTTGTGGAGCGCCCGCACGCGCTCATAGCGCCGCCCGCAGACGCGCTTGCGACCAATCTTGCCGGCCTTGGTCTTCTTATAAAGATCGCGGATTGCCAGTCGATTTTGCTGGCCGATCCGCAAAGCCGCATCATTGCCAATATCCATAGCGGATGGCGCGGAAGCGTCCAAAACATCGCAGGAAAGACCGTCGGAACCCTCAAGGACAGGTTCGGGCTAAATCCTGCACAGACGCTTGCCGCCGTATCACCCTCGCTTGGCCCCTGCTGCGCCGAATTTGTGAACTACCGAAGGGAGCTTCCCGAAGAGTTCCAGTCCTTTCAGATTCGCCCCGAATATTTCGATTTCTGGGCTATCACCCGGGACCAACTGAGGGGGGCCGGAATTGGCGATGGGAACATCGAGTTTGCGGCAAAATGCACCGTGTGCGGGAAGGCGGATTTTTTTTCGTACCGGGCCGAAGGCCCAACGGGGCGCATGGCCTCGGTAATCGGGTGGAAATAGAAGGATTTCACCGCAGAGGACGCAGAAACGCGGAGAAAAGCTTCGGCAGGATTAGGAGAAATGAACATTTCCAAGTCCTGCAACCCCTGCCGATTCTTGAATTTTAGTTTCCCTCTGCGTCCTCTGCGGCTCTGCGGTGAACACTTAATTGCAGGGCGTTTGAACATCGGAGCTGATTTTGGGTAAGATAATCGAAGAGGCCCGCATAGTTGACCGGCAGAGGATTTCCGGGCAGATATTCCGGCTCCGGCTGCATTCGCCTGGTATCGCGGGCGCGGCCCGCTGCGGGCAGTTCGTGATGCTTCGCGTCCGTGAAGGGACCGATCCTTTGTTGCGCCGCCCTTTTTCCTTCAGCCGGATATATCCCGAAGACGGAGACTTCGAAATCCTCTACAGGGTCATCGGCCGCGGCACCTGGCTCATGTCGCAGCTCGAGCCCGGATCGACCCTAAGCATTATAGGGCCTCTTGGAAACGGATTTGAGCTTCCAATCGACAGGACCGTTCCCCTGGCCTTCATTGCCGGCGGGATCGGGATAGCGCCTCTTTTGGAGCTGATAGCGCAGGTGGTTTCAGATCGCGGGGCAAAGAGTGCGGAGAACCTGCGCCTTTTTTACGGCGCCCGCACGGCAATCGAGCTTTTGCCCGAAGACTTTCTCCGTGGCCGGGGTATCCGGGTCCATTTTGCAACCGACGACGGCAGCTCAGGCTACAAAGGGCGCATTACTCAAATGTTTGAAGAATTTATGGCGGCGGGAGACTTCCGGCCCTTCGGGCTCTATTCATGCGGACCTCTCGCCATGCAGTATCACGTGGCCGGTTGGGCGCTCTCAAACGATACGCTCGCCCAGCTTTCGATGGAATCGCTCATGGCCTGCGGGATCGGGGCCTGTCTGGGGTGCGCGCTCCCCGCTGCAACACCCGATGACCCGGAATCCGAACGCTTTGTCCACGTGTGCGAAGATGGTCCAATCTTTTCGGCAGGATCTATCAAATGGAACAAAATTCTGGTCCAGCAGACGCCTCCCCCGACCTTGCTGTTCAGCTAGGTCCGCTGAGGCTCAAAAACCCGGTTATGAGCGCGTCCGGCACGTTCGGCTACGGTGAGGAATACTCGAAGTTCATAGATTTGGGCCGTCTCGGGGCGATTGTAGTAAAGGGGATTTCGCTTAAGCCCCGCGCCGGGAACCCTCCTCCCCGGCTGGTCGAAACACCGGCAGGGATGATAAACGCCATAGGCCTGGAAAATGTTGGCGCCGGAAGGTTTTTGGCTGTAAAGCTCCCTTTTTTGCGCGATCTGGGCGTTCCTGTGATCGTAAATATCTTCGGCAACACGATCGAGGAATACGGCGAACTTGCCGCCCGGCTCGACGGGGCGCCTGGAATAGCAGCCCTGGAAATCAACGTAAGCTGTCCGAACGTGAAAGAAGGCGGGATGGTCTTCGGGACCGATCCGGCGATGACCACCAGGGTGGTCGAAGCCGTAAGAGGCGCCACAAGCCTTCCGGTAATAACAAAGCTCACGCCCAACGTGACGAGCATCTCGGAGATCGCCAAAGCCGCTCATGGCGCTGGAAGCGATATCATCTCGTGTATAAACACCGTGGCGGCCATGTCCGTCGATATTTTTTCCAGGAGGCCGAGGCTGGCCAACGTTTTGGGAGGACTTTCCGGACCTGCCGTAAAACCCGTTGCCCTTCGTTGCGTCTATGAGGTCACCCGGGCGGTCGAATGCCCGGTAATAGGAATCGGCGGGATCACCAACGCAACGGACGCGCTGGAATTTTTGCTGATCGGGGCCGGCGCCGTCCAGGTGGGGACGGCCAATTTCGTAAATCCCGCCGCAACAGTGGAAATAATCGAGGGAATAGAGCGATTTCTCAAGGTGGAGGGAATTGCAGGCATAAAACACTATATCGGGCGCCTTGATACAAGCTGCCTTTTTCCTTTTGCCGAGGATCTGTGCGCCACTATCGAATCTGAGATTGAGGAATTGGGGGTATAGGCTGAAGGGATTTAGGCTGAAGAGATTGATGGTACGAGATATTATTTAACTCAATGCGTTTAAACGGGCGACGATGTCGCGGTTTTGCTTTATACCCCTTCAGCCTAAATCCCCTCAGCCTGATATTTCATAAAGCCCAACGGTACTATCAAATACTGTATTTGCCCCATTGATCGCCGGACGTCCACGTATAAAATTAGTCCAGTCAAAAGAGGGACCCGGCCACCTCGATCCCGATTAAACCCGAAGTTCATTCGACCTAAAATTCAATTCCATGTTCGACCTCAGTTTTCGAACGGCATTCAGGGCCCTTGGGGCGAAGCCGTTTTTCGTTTTTTACCAGAAACTCTATCAAAAGGACTGCCACTACCATGAGAAACACAGTTATTAAGGCTACAGGCAGTTATCTGCCGGACAATGTGGTATTCAACGAAGACTTGACCCAGTTTCCGGAAGACTCGAGGCCGCGCATAGCGATCAAAACAGGGGTTCTTTCCAGAAGGATCGCACCGGAGGAGGCATGCACGTCCGACCTGGCCATCGAAGCGGGCCGCAAGTGTCTTGAGAAGGCGAATTTTCCGGCCGACAAACTGCAGGGCATTGTGCTGTCGACCTCATCTCCGGACCGCGTGCAGCCCCCGACCGCAACCCGCACGCAAGCCGCCCTGGGCGCACCTCAGGCTTTTGCCTTCGACATGAATTCGGTCTGCGCAGGCAGCACTTACGGCATTTGCATGGCCGATGCCCTGATAAGGTCCGAAAGGTTCGAAAACGTATTGTTCATTGCGGCCGAAATGTATTCCAAGATTCTCAATCCGAACGATTTCAGCACTTTTCCTTACTTCGGCGACGGCGCCGGGGCGATCCTGTTTGAAGCCGGCAACGGCGAAAAAGGCGTCCAGCACTCATGTCTTGGATCCGATGGCCACCTGTGCGAAGAAGTGGGCGTTTTCGGCGGCGGGACTATGATCCCGTTCAAAAGGCTTCCCCATCCGAACTCGGTTTACCTGAAAATGAACGGACGAGCTATTAAAGAGTTCGCCATGAAAAGGGGGACCGAAATCCTGGTGAGGTTGGCCAGGGAAAGCGGTATATCTTTGGACGATGTCGATTGCTTCATGTGCCATCAGGCCAACATAAATATCCTCAAGGAACTATCTTCTACTCTCAATATACCGTTCGAAAAGTTCTACGTAAATCTCGACCGGTACGGGAACACCGCCAGCGCTTCAGTCATAATAGCGATGGATGAGGCGATTGAGTGCAATATGATCCACGAGGGCAGCCTGGTAGCTACCGTTGCGTTTGGCGGCGGTTTGAATTACGGAGCCAATCTGATTCGGTTCTGATCGGAAGGTGGCAGGGAGAGAAAAGCTTTTTAGACACGGATGGACACGGATAAGAATTGCCATGGATTTAGGAATTTAGGAATTTAGGAATTTAGGAAGTCAGATACCTCCGGCCAAGCCGGAGGCCTGGAAAATCATGGACCGCTCAAAGCGGTTGTAAACCAATGGCCACCTAAAAGGTGGCGACCTTAGAACATTTGAAGTTGGTCAAGGCGCTTATCTT
>JBKQTS010000164.1:0-13553 GCA_052143075.1 Syntrophobacteraceae bacterium
TCGGGTACAGTCGCAGTTAAAGAGGCTATTTGGGGGTCGAAAACCACATTTTAAGCCTCTAAAGCAGGCAATCCGGAGCACTCTTTCCAAGCGTAGTCACACTTTAGCGTGGTCCGACCCTGTGGCCACCTGCCCTGTGGCCACCTGTGGCACCTGTGGCCACCGAAGGCCCCGGAAAACCAGGGCCGGCGGAATCCTAAGTTTAAGTCAAATCAAAAAATCAAGCATCTTCAGTCATTGCACTTGGGAAAGGAGTAATTGCAGAACATGGAAAAGCCGCAATTGCCGCTGCTGCAACCAAGAGCACTGAAAGGGGCCGTCACGATAGCCCCCATTACCAGCAGCGCTCCAGCGCCTACATAGACAGGCGCGCCAACAATATATTGGCCAATGCAGCAGCAGGATTGGGCCTGCGCCGTGGTTGTCCCGACAGTCATGAGAAAAGCAAGAGCCAAACAAGCGATTACTAAAGTTGATTTAGCCTTCATGTTTTGTCCTCCTTTAAATCAATTTAAGAAAAACTGCTTCTGAATGATCCGCCGAGATCGGGGCCTTCTCGGGCTTTTAGTTAATAAAGATATTGCAGTTTTCAGATTTGTCTATGCCTATGAACTTTTTATTCGGAATAATGCATCCGACGCGTCAAGCCCGTAATAGGCGCAGACAGCCTGCATTATCTGCCTCACTTCCGGAGCGAGCGTCCTTGAATCGGGAACCTAGGGGTGAATTTTGTCACCAAAGAAGCGTGTCTTCAACCGATTGAGTGAACTCTCATCACCGAGTAAAGGCGGCCATCTTTCACCGCTCAATATCCGAGTGATATCCTCCTGGCCCTCCAGCGCCATGAACCGCCGGTATCCTGCTATTCGAGCCTTCTTGCGGGGAGAGAGGATGGAGAGAATGAAGCCCTTGTAAATCCAGTTCCACCTGCTTGCAGAAGACAAATAGCCCAGGTGACTGCTCCACTGGTAAAGATCAGGGCGCTCCGCAATGCCTGCCCGCACTGGTACTAACTGGATCAGGAAAGGGTCTCCATCGACCAGAATGGCTTTAAAACGTCCTCGAAACAATTGCCCGTCATAACCATGGGCCCTGTTTTAGCGTTGCGTGCAGACACCGTTCATGTGGCGCATGCACCGGGAGAGATTTCCCAAACGTGTGTGAATCAATAAATGGTAATGGTTTGGCAGCAAGCAATAGGCGCTTATCCTGACGTCCCACAACTTGGCCGCTTCCTGTAGCAGTTCGATGAATCTTTGATAATCGGCTTCGTCTTCGTACACCCGCTCGCGGCGACGGCCGCGATTCATCACGTGATACCAAGCGCCGGGAAATTCAATGCGTAACGGTCTGCTCATGTATCGAGGCTACCAAGATCGATCCAAAATCTCAAACGGAGACTTGACCCCTTTCCCAGCAATCAATCAAACCGGTTCTGGAGAAGACGGCGTTTGCAATCAGGTGAAGGCAGTATTCCCGTGGTGAACTGACTGTATCCCGGAGCCTGCTCTGCCCACTGGATTGCGACCGGCGATTGAAAAGGGTGTCGTTTGAACTTTCCATGGAAGCCCTTACTTCATTGACTTTTCCTCCCCCTTAAAATACCGAGTTTTCCCCAATTGAAGAATTTTTAATCCGACATAAACTTTCGCCATTGGCTCTGGAGATGATTCAAATCACTGTTGGATCTTCGGTCATGGCTGCTCGGGATGGGTCAATTTCAAGCAATATGGTCCGCCAAATCGATTCTGATCGTTGCCTCTCTTTGGCGTTGGTTGTCTGCGTGAGTCCATTTGGGTAATGAATCTATCGCTTGTTTGTTAGTTTTAAAGAAGGAGGTAACCCCTTGTTAGAAGCTCTTACAACTATCAGAGAAGGCATCCCGGAACTTTTCCCCGGTGCGTTGGGTTTCACAATGGAACCGGATACTTTGTTGAACGATATTCCGGAATGGGACTCGATGACTTCTGTCAATTTCAAAGTCTTTCTGGAAGAAACATTCGGTGTGAGGATCCCCGATGACCTCCTGGAAGGAGGAACAACCCTGGGTGAGGTAATATCCTTCATTAGAAGGGCAGAATAGTAAAGTGAATAATGGAGACTGCGTCTGAAGGGACTGCTCGCCGAAATACCAGTCGGCCGGTCCCTTTCATTTTATTCACACCGTTTCGGTAAGTATTCCAACACGGATGAAAATTCTGAGCCCTGGATATTGGTGAATGAGGCTTTTGCCGCACACCGGGCCATCACTGCACTGTAAACAGAATAGGCTTTTAGCTCCTGTTGAAGGACAGCTTCTGCGTATGAAGGTCTACTGTATTCTGATTATTTGCCTATAAAGCTTTGTATTCTAATCCGGAATGGAAAATGTTATTTTCTCCTTGCAAAAGTTCAAACCGCTCTCCAGGATAAACAAGATGCGCCCGGTTCTGATTGTGGAAGATAACCCCGTTTTTCGTACTGTCATCAAAGGTATATTGACGGCCAGAATCCCATCAATCGTCGTCGAGGAGGCGTCCAACGGCGAGGAGGCCCTCATCCAATTCCGGAAAATCGATCCCTTCCTGATCTTTATGGATATCAGGTTGCCCGACGTGAGCGGGCTGGAAATTACCCGGACAATCAAAAAGATCGATCCGGAAATAGAGATCATCATCCTCACGAGCCATGACATGCCTGAGTACCGTGAAGTGGCTTTCCTCAATGGAGCGAGCCATTTTTTGGTCAAGGGAAATCTCAAAATCGATGATGTTATTTCGCTGGTCGCATCTGCTTTGATGTCAAAAGACAAGAAAGACCGGATTGCGCATCTGATTAATTGAAGCGATGGTGCTTTATAAATATGCTTAGATGATAATGCATCTTGAGTCCGAATTGATCGGCGGCAAATTGACGGTTGAATCGGCCACTGGTGCAGGTACAACCATTCGGGTTTCTTGGCCTTACGACGAGGGTGAGAAACGGAATGGCCGCCCCCCATTGCCAAAGCCTACAAACACCAGGGCCAGCAAAACGAAGTACATCTCTCCTTCTCATTGAGAATTGTAGAGCTGAAATTTTTGCCATTTTCGGATCATTGTGTAAGCAGCCGCAGAAGAGCCCCCATTTTCAGTTCTGGCAAGATAGATTAAAATTCTAAGATGCTTAATCAACCCAGCCACGCAGTGATCTGTCTGGCCGGGGTAAAGGAATGTATTATAGCCATAACGGAGAATGATCTCGCCTCCTGCCGGGTATTAACTCGTTGGAAGTCACGGAGCTGTAACGGAATTGGATGTGCCTGTACTCCCTGGCCCCATTGAGTTTGTCGCAACCACCGAGAAGGTGTAGCTTTGCCCGCTCGTTAATCCCGTCACCGTTATTTGCGTGCTGTTGCGGGTTACTTTGATCTTGCTGTTCTCGGGAGTTGAGACAGTATAACTTTTGATGGGGCTGCCGTTTGAATTCGGTTGACCAAAGGTCACTATGACTGTGCCCTTCTTGCTACCTTGCGTTGCGGACACGTTTGTCGGCGCATCGGGAACCGTGGCCGGAGTAATGGACTTTGAAGCCTTTGATGTACTCGGGCCGACGGAGTTTGTTGCAGTTACGGTAAATGTGTACGGAGTCCCGTTTTGCAGGTTGTCTACCGTGTGGGTAAATACAGTCGGTCCGGCGCCTGCGTTGGAGTCGTTACCTCCCGTAGGATTCGATGCCACCGTATAGCCCGTAATCGCGCTGCCCCCATTTGATTTTGGCGCACTGAACTTAACCGTTACCTGGCCGTTGCCGGCTGTTAAGGATGTTATTGCAGGCTGGCTAGCGACTGTCCATGTCATTATCTTTTGGGATGGCTTTGACGAGGTTGACAAACCCTTGGTGTTAGTTGCCGTTACCGTGAATGTATAGGCTGTACCATTTTTCAGGTTTGCCACGATATGAGGCGATGAAGCCGATCCGGCGTTGGTGTCGTTGCCGCCCGTAGGATTCGATGTAACCGTGTAGCTGGTTATGGCTTCCGCCATCCGATGCAGGGGCAACGAAGCTCACTGTTGCCTGGCTGACGCCTGTGGCGGTCGCTGTCACCCCTGTAGGCGCACCTGGCGCAGAGGCAAGTATGACCTGTCCTACTCAAACGGGGTCCCGACCGCGCAGAACCTCACGGAGAACTACGAAGCCGGACTTCAGGCGGTAACCGATCTGGCCCGCCAGGAACATCCCAATGAACCTGCGGCGCAACAACGCCATCGCAGGCACTTTATTCAGCAGACGGGGCAGGCGATTCATGCAGAGGGGGAGACCAACCGGGCGAATTGGGACACCATAAATTCGGCATTGAACGGTCCAAATGCCATTAAATCCGAGCAAGACCTGCTAACCAATCCCCGACTCATAGACGTCTTCCCATGATGACCGACACAGAAATCGGGTTGAAAGGGCTTGAAATCCTTGCCAGGCACCTCGACGATGTCGAAGCGGAGCGGTTTATCGCCCTTATTCAGCGGGAACCGTTTGATTACACGAAGTGGCGTCAAAGTCTGGACGAGGATTTATCCATAGAAGAAATCAGCAAGAAAGCCATGGCTCTGAGGATGAAACCTGGCGAACATGGCGCTTAAATGGCCGGAGTTCACCCTGAACTTCTTCGGGTCCGATTGGGAAGTTCGGAAGCGGTACCGGGTTTCGTGGAGGGAGTAGTCAGGAGAGGGTCTCCAAGCGCATTCGAGAAAGTGACTGCATCGACAATCCTTGGGTGTGAGTATTTTGTGGAGTGGGTGAGGAATATTTCCTCACCAGATGGTCGTCGTTAAAGGGACCATTCCCAGGCTAAAAAGAGCATTTTAAGGCTGAAAAGTGGCCGATTATTACCACTCTGCCCTTGGCCAGCAAGCTTTTAGCGTGGTCCGACCCAATGCCGAATGCCGTTGCTGGAAATTCAATCGGCAGGCACACGGATTAAGATTAGAGGAATAACCTAGAAGCAAGAAAGAGAGGGGGCACACCTACACTCCCGACAATGGTGGGGCAGACAGACTGGTTGCAGGTGAAACGGGGTCAAGTCTCCGTTTGAACTGCTTTCCGGGTCCGGTAATTTGCTTGACTCGATGCGAAAGCGCCTGGCATTGAACTCAGAACTTCTTGAGCCTGGCGCCAGCGCGTCCAGACACGTCTAACAACTACTCAAACGGAGACTTGACCCCTTAGTCTCAGGATTGACACCTTCCAAACTAACAAGTTAAACTACTAATTTTCAACTTGGGCTGGGTGTTATGATAAAGCGTGCCGTACAGATCACCGTCGAAAACCCGGATTTAGCAATGTCGGAGTGCTTTTGGGGAAGGCCGGAGTTTTCCGCCGATGACGGAATTGGGCCACTAGCAAGTCTATATCAAGCTGGCGATGCAATCATAGCTATTGGTGGTTACTTCGACGAACAATTCATCATAGTTGGAAGCGGGGTTATGATTTCTCCCGGTTTAATGCTCACAGCGACGCATGTCCTGAAAGAGTTCCCGCGCAGTGGCTCTGGGCCAGTTTTTCTTACCTTCCTTCAGGGCGGCGCCACTCGTGCATGGATTCCAACAGAAACAGTTACTGCATCGGGACAGAGTGAATTCGTAACATTCAATGAGCATAGAAAGAAGGTTTCTGATCTGTCGCTCGTTTCTTGTGCTCTTCACTCCGACGCTCATGCCTCATACCCTCTTTCTTTGGCACCGATTGAGTTGTGCCTTCCCCTTCCCGAAGAGAGACTCTGGGCAATCGGTTACAAGCATGGATCGATTGAACAAAATGTGACGGGATTAACTCCGCTGGTTGCTTCTGGGATTGTGAAACGGTGCTTTGCCAACGGGAGAGGCGAGCGAATGCCGTCCATCTGTGTCGAAGTTGCCATGGAGTGTTGGGGCGGGATGAGTGGGGGACCTGTTTATAACAAGGATGGTCGACTGGTGGGCATTGTTTCTTCGTCCTTTGACGGAGGGCCTACGTATGTCACTTTGATTTGGGACGCAATGAGACTTTGGGTTAAGTCACCCCAGGATGGAATTTGGCCGTGCCAGGAAATGGACCTATTCAAAGGGAAGAAATTGGGGCTGGTGAGAATAAAGGGGAGGGTGCGACGGGATGCAGATTGGAAGGTCATCCTTAAGCTTTCCAAAAAGGAGATGGAGTTTCTTATGACTTCTGGATGAAACGGGGTCAAGTCTCCGTTTGAACTGCTTTCCGGGTCCGGTAATTTGCTTGACTCGATGCGAAAGCGCTTGGCATTGAACTCAGAACTTCTTGAGCCTCGCGCCAGCGCGTCCAGACACGTCTAGCAACTACTCAAACGGAGACTTGACCCCTTAGTCATTCTCTTTGTCCCTTGGCCCGCCACCGCTCATCTTTGCGTTGCAGTTCGACTACTATTTCCAGATTATTCGCACCACGGAGCAACACCTTTCGGAATTCACTCAGCTACTATATGGCGTTCTGCGATGGGCCATTCAGACTCTTTCTATCTGTGGATCATTTGTTCACCGAGTCGCTGCAAACTGGATTCTTTCGAAACAGTGGCAAGGATGGTTGAGTTGCTGGGAACGCCTCCTGCTTTTTTCTTGCTCTGGCAGGTATCTCCGGGAACCCATACCCACCATCTAAAAAATTTCAATCGAATCGAGCATCTCCCGATTGACGGCATTCCGATATGGACGTATCCTGTGAACATTTCGTTGGGCGCAAAGACGTCAGCGCTGTCATGATTTACACCCACTTTTCAGACAAAAGGGACTACGGGTATCGAGTGCCTCGACGAGTTCTGAACCGGTAAATACAGACTGTATAAATCGGAATCTCCTGGCAATGAACCGGACACACGCCGCGCCATGGTTTTACCGGGATCAACGATTTGCGGTGCGTGCCGGTTATCGCTAATGTTAGGGACAAACAAATGATCGCGTACAGAATAAGAGTGAACAGAAAGCCTCTCGTCACGGCGGGCCAGAATGATTGGTCCATTCTTTCCACGCACGTGACCGCCAGTCGAGACAATAGCGAGAGAGGTGTCGAAGACTACATGCGGTTATCGATCCATGGGTTATCCAAAGAAAACGAGCAAGGATTTTGTGAGCATTTTCGGTGGTCCGAAGTGGACATTGAAGTGGGAGACATAATAGAATTAGAGATCGTTGATGTGGAAGATATCGATCCTCCAAGGAAGCGATACAGATCCGATAGTCAAGCTCGGGAAAGCCCCTTTACCCAAGAGGAATGGAAGGAAATGAGGTACAAAGACTATCTTGAACTAAAGAAGGAGTTTGAAGACGATGATAGCGCCTAACCAGTGGATCAAGCTGGACGCGAAGCCCACGCTCTGCGGATTCTTTGGTATATCCTGGAGTCCATTGGCGGAGTGGCTCGGGCCGCTTAGCTGATAGTTCGGCGTAAAAATTGCCTTGGCTACCCATCTACGCAACAGAGCACGACCTACATAACGTCTTCGCGTACCTAGACGATGTCCGGGAAATGGGGGGCAAATCTCCGTTTGAACAGATTAAACGGTTAACAGAGATTTGACCCCTACCTTCTTTTGTCAAACTTCAGATTTGCCATCTTCTTTCCACCTATGCGTTCGAATAAATCGCCTCTTTTGCCGACGCGGTGAATGTCGCCGCATTCTTCCCGACGAACTCCTGCACGCTCAGCGGCCCTTGCCCCGTTAGCGTGAGCACGTCGCCCGACATCCGGTCGTAACGTCCCACGCGGTGTAGATCGGCCATCGTCACGAGGTGGTTCACCAGGTGAACCGGCAAGCCGCGCTCGAGCAACCCGTCCCGCCACGGCTCGACCGGAATGTCCTGAAAGGTGATCGTGCGGCCAAGCGCCTTCGAATACTCCTGTGCATAGAAATGCATGTTCTCGGACTGCGGACCGGTCAGGTTATAGATCTTGCCGATGTGCGGCTGCGGATTGGCGAGCAGCGCGGCGACCACACGTGCAACGTCTTCCGCTGAGACCGGCGAAGTCTTCCCCTCGCCGAACGGTAGTCGGATCTGATTTAATTTCCTGACCGAATCCGAAGCGAAAATCAGGAAGAAACCTTCGAGAAACACTGTCGGCCGCACGTGCACGACCGGCAGACCGGACCAGTTCAGCGCCTGCTCGGCGAGCCAGTGCAGCTTGTGCTGCGGGCTCGCGGTGGTTTCCGTAATGCTCATCTGTGAGACCGTCATCTGCGACATATTGATGAACGCCTTCACGCCGTGATGCTTAGCCACCGCCGCCGTATTGACCGTCGCGGCCAGATAGGCATCCGAAACCGACATACCGAAGTACATCGTCTCGCAGCCGCCAATCACCCTATGCATCGAATCGAGATCGAGCAGATCGCCGGTCACGACCTCCGCACCCATGTCGCGCAACGCCTGCGCGCGTTCGTCTTCATTTCGCACCATGGCGCGCACCGCTTTGCCTTGCTTCAACAGCAGTGAGGTGACCGCGCGCCCTACCGCGCCGACTCGGCCCGCCGCGCCGGTGACCAGAATGGGATTTGCCATGTTTTTACCCCCTACGCGTTCACCTGAATCCAAGTCAGATTTGTTGAATGCGAGCGTCGCGCCGGCCATGCTCGCTCGAGCACGTCCACATCGCCCCGGGCGAGCCACCTCCCGCCGTATGGCTTCACGGTGGCCTCGACCTGCTCCAGGTACGACAGCCCCTCCTCGTTCGGGACGTCACCGGGTATGCGCAGGTGGTTAATCAGAGGTGCTCATCTCTGGACCCCGCAGAACGTCGGGTTCTTCCCTAATATCGCCACTGCTGCCAAAGCGGTGACTATCCCGAAGGGCAGATTTACCAGCAGCAGGTAGACTGCGAACATCGGTCCCTGCTGAAGCCCGAAATACCCCGCGCCGCTCATCGGCAGGAAGATTATGTAGAGCGCCAGCACCGGCGCGAGGAAGAATAGAAGACCGTAGAGGTATAGGTGCTTCCAGCCGGTCTCTATAAAAAGCCCGAACAGGATACCCCACAGCCCGCCCCAGAAGAGCGGCTTGTATATGTCCGGCGATTTAAGCGATACCGGGGCCTTTACCCCGAAAGCCGCGCTAAGCCCCAACCCAAACAGGACGTGGCTGAAAAGGACCACGGCCAGCGCACCTATAACCCCCGCCGCGAAGCAGATTGCCACCCGCTGTATCAGAGTTAAGCATTTTTCCATCACGTTCTCCTTATTTATTTATACCCACAAGAAGGTCTTGTGGAGGGTTGTCAGCCCATATCACCATGCTCAATACTGTAAACCAGGCTGGAAGTTATCCCGCATCAACTCTCCTAAATGCTTTTACCCTCTCGATAATTTTGGGGATGAAGAACGAAAAGGCAAAAAGACCAAGTGAGAAGAATACCTTCCAGCTAAGCAATTCTCTCCATTCGCCGCTTGCCCAGACGTCTCTGACCGTCCCGACAAAAAAAGTGAAAATGAAGGTGCCGACGATGATACCCAGCGCCGTCCCGGAAAAATAATCCCGGAAACGCACACGGGTTAATCCCATGCCGAAGTTCAAAGGGGTAAATGGGAAGTAGACGAGGCGCAGGTAAAGTACTGTGGCAAAGCCGTTTCGCTCGATGGCCTCATCATATTTCCTGAGCCTGTCGCCGATGAGTGACGCGGCAAAATCCCGCCCCAGGTAGCGCCCGATAAAGAATGCCAGGCTCGATCCCAACATGGCCGCCACCCAGACGTAGACAAAGCCAAAATAGGGTCCGAAGATGGCTGCCCCCAAGGCGGTGAGAAGGGTTCCCGGCACAAACAGGCATACCCCTGCCGCGTACACAATGATAAATGCCAGCGGGGCCAGGAATCCCGCATACTCCAGAAAGTTGCCCAATCTTTGGGCTGTAAGGAATTCTTTCACCGGCGTGAAGCGAACAATGACCACGGCCGTGATTACGAAAAGAACCAAGGCGGCCGCCTTTATCTCTGCTCCCATTTGTTTTTTATGAGATTCCATGCAACTAAGCCTCCAAGCCTTGGGGCCTCTTAGCGGACCCGTGCCCAATATTTTTTAGCTTCTCCATAAAATTCCACCGTCTCCAGCTAAGCCACCATCGTAAAACTGACTTTGCAAATGGAGTCAATCGAGTACGGTTATACTCATCGGCCACCTGCCGGATGGCCTCAGCCTGAGTCGGATAAGGGTGGATGACGTTGGCCATGGTCTTGAGGCCAAGTCCTCCCACCATGGCAAGACTGATTTCACCGATCATATCACCTGCATGACGGGCCACAATGGTGGCCCCAAGGATCTTGTCGGTGCCGCGTTTCACGTGCACCTTCACAAATCCCTCTTCCTCCCCGTCCGTAATAGCCCTGTCCACTTCCTTCATGGGTCTGACGAAGGTGTCCAAAGGAATGCCTCTTTCCTGAGCGTCACCTTCATACATCCCGACATGAGCGATTTCCGGGTCAGTGTAGGTGCACCAGGGAATGTGAAGTGTGCTCAGTTTCTTCCGCCCCATAAAGAGTGCGTTCTGAATCACTATACGAGCGGTCGCGTCGGCCATGTGAGTGAATTTATACTTAAGGCAGATGTCTCCGGCAGCATAGATCCGAGAGTTTGTTGTCTGGAGATAATCATTCACTTTGACCCCGTCTTTATTGTCGTACTCGACCCCTGCAGCCTCAAGATTGAGCCCCTCGACATTGGGGGCCCGCCCAAGGCCAAGGAGAATTTCATCCACAATCAAACTCTCTAATTTACCGTCCCGCTCGTAGCTGATCTGCTTTCCCTGCTGGATGGGAGTTACTTTTGTGGGGCGGGTGTTAAGGAGGAGTTCAATCCCTTCCCTGAGAAAAGACCTCTGGAGTATTTCGGCTGCATCTGCATCTTCGCGGTTTAAGAGATGGTCAGGCCCCTGAAAAATGAAGACTTGCGATCCCAGCCGCTGGAATGCCTGGGCCAGTTCGGATCCAAGCGGGCCGCCTCCGATTACGGCAAGGCGTCCGGGCCGCTCCGTCAGAGAAAAAACCGTTTCATTAGTGAGGTATCCCGCTTCTCTCAGGCCTTCGATGGGCAGTTCCACCGCTCGTGCTCCCGTGGCGATTGCAGCCTTGATGAAGTGAAGAGCCTTGTCTCCCACGACGACAGAATCCGGTCCGGTGAATTGAGCCTCTCCCAGAAAGACGTCGACCCCCAGACTCTGAAAACGCTGGACCGAATCGTGGTGGCTCATTCCCGACCGTAGTCGTCTCATGCGCTCCATAACGGCGGGGAAATTCACTTCAACCGTATCGGTCAGGTTGACGCCAAATCCGGCCGCAGCACGGATATCTCCAGCGGCACGTGAGGAGCGGATGATGCATTTGGATGGAACGCATCCTACGTTAAGGCAATCGCCGCCAAAGAGGTATTTTTCTACGAGAGCGACCTTTGCGCCCAGCCCTGCTGCACCTGCCGCCGTTACGAGTCCGGCGGTGCCGGCTCCAATGACTACCAGATCATAGCGGCCGGAGGGTTCCGGGTTTCTCCATTCAGGTGGATGCAGGTTCGCTACTAGAACGCTGTTGTACTTGTCCATTGGCAGAACTTGCGGCGCGGTATCCGCTTTCATTGAACTCTCCTTTGCCGTTAGCCGGCTGCCCTGCAAGAGGGTGTCCAATAAGCTTAACAGCTCTGGCGATTCACCCGGTGGCAGACACATTTTGGTTAGCGTTGGCCACACCATCTCCGGGCAGCAATGCAAGTCACTTCAGCACTTACGCCGGGTCGGTTGCCACCAAAGTGAGGTGAAATTTCTTTTCATGCTTTTTATGGTAAGAGGCTGTGTGGAGATCGTCAAGAAATGTAAAAATTTCAGACTACTGCAGACAAAATATCAGTGAATGTCGTTGTTAGGCGCTCAATTGATACTGAAGGCGACTGGAACATGTTTATCTCAACCGTCTTAAAACGCTCGCCGTAATAGTGGAGCATCCGCTTCCCGGGCAGGTCTCCGGGATAGGATGCGCCTTTCCACTGCTTGCAGGAGTAACCGCCGGCGCCGACGTAGAGGCTCATATTGTTGGACTTCGGGCTTATCGTTTTGATAACAAAAAGTCAGCGTGCGACTTCCACCAGCCAGAACCTTTCGTAGAATTCCTCGATTACTTCTTCCAGCGGCCTGGAGGCATCCAGGACCAGAAACCTTTCCGGCTCCTTTTCGGCAAGCTCCAGGTAGCCGTTGCGGACCTTCCCGTGGAATATGCGATCCTCCTGTTCGATCCTGTCCCGGTCCGTTCCATCCCGAGCCCCAAGCCTGGACATGGCAGTATCTATATCGCAGTCGAGCAGGATAGTCCTGTCGGGCCACAGGTCTTTTGTCGTCCATTCCTGGATTATCCTCAGGCGCTCGAGGTCGAAACCGCGCCCGAATCCCTGGTAGGCAAAGGTGGCGTCAACGAACCGGTCGGTCAGGACCCACGAGCCTTTCTTCATGGCGGAAATGATGACCTGATCGGTCAATTGGGCCCTGCTGGCGCTGTAGAGGAGCACTTCGGCGCGGCTGCTCATTTCCGATGATGCAGGATCAAGCAGGATTTCGCGGATTCTTTCGCCGATTCTCGTTCCACCAGGCTCGCGAGTCCTGACGAAAGGGATTCCCGCCCTTGTGAGCCAGCTCGCCAACTGGTCCATGAGGGTGCTTTTCCCACACCCGTCAATCCCTTCGAAACTGATGAACTTTGCCGGAAATGAAAGCCGGTGGTGTTTGGGTTTATCCTGCCTGGATCTGGTCACGCAAAATCTCTCATAAGAAACTCCTATGTTCCGAAAAGACTTGGTGGGCTGCGCTTCGCTTAGCCCACCCTTGTATCTACGGCTCTTTTCGTGGTTTCAGGGTGTACCAAAAGGACGTGAAAAGCTGCTTCGAAAAGTACTTTGGTGGGCACGATAAAGCTGTGCCCACCCTACGATCTACGACTTTTTATGGTTTCAGGGTGTCCCAAAGGGACGTGAGTTACTGCTTAGATCAAAATTTCTCGAAAAACATGGGCAAGTAATGAAAAACGCAGGATCCTGCGGTACTTAGGTGTGAGTTCATCCGTATTGGGGGAATTTGCTCCGATTTTTTTGAAGAATCACAGTCTCTTGATCAGAGTCCGTAAAAGTTGAAATCGAGGTCCCATCGGTGAGAGGCAAAGTGTCCTTCAGCATCACCCGACCGAATGCTGTCCGCCGGGCCAAGCTCCGTTACGCCGTAGTTCTTTTATTGTTGCATTCCGGACCTCTCCTTCCGTTGTCACATTCAAATGAACACAACCTTTCAGATTATAAAATTTCTTTTTAAATATATGCTTTCATCAATTGATTTCACATCCGGACATCCGGTTAAGGTCATGGCCCTCTGCAGCTGGGCCGTAATTTCCCTGACCATGTCTTTTACCCCCCTCTGGCCGTCTGCAAAGAAGGCCAATAAAATTGCCTGGCCTACTAGTACCATGTAACATTGCTTTTTTCGTATAATGAAGTATAATCATGGCAAATTCCAAAGAGGGAGGGATTTGCCATGAAACCGCGATACCGTGTGACGTTAACAGAGCAAGAACGTCAGGAACT
>JBKQTS010000165.1:0-2595 GCA_052143075.1 Syntrophobacteraceae bacterium
TCATCGCTTTCTGCAAGGAGAAGCTCGCAGCTTACAAGGTTCCCAGATCGGTCGAGTTCCGGGACGAGCTCCCCAAATCGGCTGTAGGAAAGATACTGCGAAAGATCTTGAGGGACGAGGAAGAAGCGAAACTGAAGTAAGAAGCCTGAGGCAAGTGGCGAGAGAGTGTGAAGGAGGTTCTCCCCCACGCTCTTCCTGGTAAAAATGTGGCGATGTACGGGTTGGGCACGGCTTTTTGCCGTGCCCAACCAATTTTTCAGTTGCAGGTATTTGTGATTTGTTCCGGTCCCTCAGCAGCCTGAAAAGGTCGTGGGCCAGTTTGCAAGCGGCCTTCAATTCAGTCGAAAAATGGTTTGAACGGAGGCGCCAGTCGGCATATTGGTCTTCCCGGCAGCGGCAAGAGCTTCCAGATTAGGTTCGCTCAGGAAATTAAATCCCAATCCCAGTATTTTATAGAAGACCACATTGATCACTAACCAGGTTACAACAAGGTTAACCACGGTCATCACAACGCCGCGCAGAGGCCGCGGCAAACCCATGAACGGCCAGTTAGTGAAAGAAACATGTTGCCAAAGAGCGACAATTATCATGATGCCGATATACATCATAAATGGATAAGGAAAATAATGAAGTGGACCGCGCAGGTCACTGAAAATGAACCAGACTATCCATGCTATCACGGAGATGGAGATAAAGGAGGAAAGTGCCCTTTTCCGCCCTGGCTGTGTCAATCTTCGGGTTTTCTTGTGCGGCGTGCCTATGTACGCCTCCGCGCAAACCATTGATTTCCTTGCACCTTTCGGTGCGGTGCCGGGCAATCCGGAAATGGCGGGGCATTAAATTGTACGCGCCATGGCGAAAAATGCCTTCTTTCCGAATTGGAAACTGTTAGTATCTCATCCGGGGTTTCCGGATGGATACTAATTCTGCACCGAATGGAGGTAGCGATCATGGAATCAAGGCCCTGGCAACGTCATTATGATTTCGATGTTCCGCTCACAATTCGATACCCCCGTATCCCTCTCCACCAACTACTCAACGTCCCGACGAACTATTTTCCCGACAAGGCGGCGCTGAATTTTTACGGGACCGAGATGACGTTTCTGGACCTGCGCAGTAATGTGTGGCGCATGGCGGATGCCCTGGGAAATCTGGGTGTGCGAAAGGGAGACCGGGTGGGCATGAACATGCCTAATTGTCCCCAATACGTTATCGCCAACTATGCGGTCATGTGCCTGGGGGCGGTCGCGGTGAACCTGAATCCCATGTACACGGCTCCGGAGCTGAAGCACGCCGCCGAGGCGACGGGTATGACGACCCTTTTCACCTTCGATATGGTCCTTCCCCATATCCGCCGGCTTTGTCAGGAAGTGGACATCGCCCGGGTTATCGTGACCAAGCCGTCTGACTTCATTAAGGGGGTCCCGTGCAGCACTAAGCAGAGCCTGGAACTGGAACCCAAATGGCATCATTTCTCCGAGTTGCTCAATAGCAGCCCGGCCAAGCGCCCAAGGGTCCAGGTGTACCCGGAGGACCCCTGCATGATTCAGTTCACCGGCGGGACCACCGGCGTACCCAAGCCCGCTCTGCTCACAAACGCGAACCTGGTGGCCGCAACGTTTCAGTGCTACTTGTGGGGTTCCATCACAACCAGGCTCACTTCACCCGAGCGGAGCACAGTGTTGGCAGTGCTCCCGTACTTCCACGTGTACGGCAACATCGTTGTCATGAACTGGGCAATGCTTGCCTGCGCCACTCAAATCGTGTTTCCTAGATTTCAAATCGACGAGATCGCAAGCACCATCAAAAACTTCAAAGAGATCAGCTTCTTTCCGGCTGTGCCCACCATGATTACGGCCTTGCTGAACTATCCCAAGGTGGAAGAACTGGAACTTGGCAAAAAGCTGGGCCTTCTTAACTCAGGCGCCGCGCCTATGCCGCAGGAACTCATCGAGCAGGTAAAGGATTTAGGCATCTACTTTGGCGAGGGTTGGGGGATGAGTGAGACAACTTCCCTAGGTATAAGCAACCCCATCCTGGGCTTGAAGAAGACGGGCGGCATCGGGGTCCCGTTTCCCGACACCGACATTAAGATCGTGGACGTGGAGAACGGCGTGGAAGAAGTTAAGCAGGGCGAGCCGGGAGAACTCCTCATCAAGAGCCCGCTGATCATGAAAGAGTATTATAACAATCCCGAGGCGACTGCGGGGCAGCTCAAGGACGGATGGCTCAGCACCGGGGATATAGTGGTTCGCGACGAAGACGACTATATTTTCGTTGTAGACCGCAAGAAAGATATGGTGATCGCCGGTGGGTTCAATATTTATCCACGGGAGATCGACGAGGTGCTCTTCGAGCATCCCAAGGTCATGGACGCCGTGGCCGTGGGTATTCGGGACAAGTATCGAGGAGAGACGCTCAAGGCCTACATAGTTCCCAGGCCTGGAGAGGCCGTTACGGGTGAGGAGATCATCGCTTTCTGCAAGGAGAAGCTCGCAGCTTACAAGGTTCCCAGATCGGTCGAGTTCCGGGACGAGCTCCCCAAATCGGCTGTAGGAAAGATACTGCGAAAGATCTTGAGGGACGAGGAAGAAG
>JBKQTS010000166.1:0-3248 GCA_052143075.1 Syntrophobacteraceae bacterium
GCATTAAGGGCGACGTCTTGCTCCTAGCCGGGCAAGAAGACCACTTTGTTCCCTTCGAGCAAGTCAAGCAGATGCAAGAGGCGTTAACGTCAGCTCGCTCGGTTACCACGAAAATCTACGACCGGGAGTCCGGGGGCGCGGAGCATTGTCAGTTGGGAGCTCCCACTCTGTGGCACGCCGATCTGTTCGACTGGTTATCGGAGAAATTCGAGAGTCGGCCCTAAATCGAGCCTTTGCATTTCATCCCTCGCTCCTCGCGAAGGGAACGAAGGGAAAGGGCCACAAGATAAAGACACTCGGATTGCACAGATTGAAGGTATGGCGGAGGGTGCTCCGAAGAGACTTCGAACGCTTCCGGATTTAGAGTGGTAACTTGAGGAATCCACTCACTCCTCAAGGTATTTCATTGGTGCCTATATAATTGATAATATTATGAAATTGGTTATACTGTTGCAGCAATTCTATTCGACACTTCTCAAGGTATTTCGTTGGTTCCTATGTGCTTGATAATTCGATGAAAGCCCTTAAGCGGGGTGTTCGACTGCTTGGTAAGCAGGGCGATTCCGAAGAGGTGTTTCCCATCCTATCGTGACGCGACCAGTTCCAGGTCTTTCAACCATCCTCTGTAATCAAGGTGGAACTGCATCATTCCAAGGAGCTGGGCTGCTCCGTATGGACCGCTTATTCTTCCTTTGGTAGTTTGCAGCGCCTGGCGGATTTGCCAGGCTGCCGACTCATCCAGTGTAAGGAGATTTTCCGTCGTCGCCGACTCTGAACTCGCGGACTTGTCCTTTTCTACCAATGTTTCCAAATGTGCGAACGTCAGGTGTCCATTTCCCTTTTTGCCTCTCATATGAATAAGCTCGCGTTCGATCAGGTTCTGGCTCGCTTCGGATTTGTCGAGGATTTTAGATCTCCACTTCTCAAGGCGCAGGAGAGATAATTTGCAGACATTCACCTCCAAAAGGAGATTGAAAGCAACCCCCTTTCCCCTTCGTTATTTATCGTCTTTTGCCCAATTCAACTTATTTATTGACATCGAAGAAACTCCACGTATGGTTGATTTTACCGGCATTGAAATTGACCGATAGCTCTTTCTGCTCTGAAGAATCGCCAGTACCCCGCTGAAAATAGGGAAATACCGCCTATGGGAATTGAGGTTTTTATGCCAGGCGGCCAGCATTGCTTTTTGGCAGCATCAGCGTCTCCGATCCATGGTGCCGGTGCCGACAAGCTCTTTGGGGTCTTTTAGATTAGCGTTTGCAACGGGATGAAGAGTTTGAAGGCACCGGGACTGGACTAACCGGAGTTCAATAGAGGGAGACACAATGGCGATGGATCATCGATCTGAAGGCAGTCAAACTAAATTCCCACCGACAGTTTCTATTTCCGTTAAAATCACGGCTATTTACTTCGCAGTCGGGATCCTTTGGATTTTGTTCTCTGACGCCGCACTTGGGTTGGTCGTACGTGATCCATCGGTAATGACCAAGCTGTCGATCGCCAAAGGGTGTTGCTACGTTTCATTAACAGCCTTGATGCTGTATGTGCTTGTCAGGCGAGGGATAGCAGAGATCGAGTGTTCGGAAAAGGAAACCCGTTTAACCAGCGCCAAATATCGTGAACTTGTTGAGAGTGCGAACAGCATCATCATGAGGAGGGATATGGCCGGGCGTATCACATTTTTCAACGAGTTCGCACAGGGTTTTTTTGGCTTCAGCAAGGACGATATCCTCGGGAAGCACGTGGTGGGGACCATTACCCCTGAGGTAGACGGGTCAGGACGCGACATGAAAAAGATGATCGAGGATATCGGAAAGCATCCGGAGCGATACAAAAACCACGAAAACGAAAACATACGGTCAAATGGGGAACGTGTTTGGATTGCGTGGACCAATAAGCCTATCCGGGATGAAAATGGCAGGATCGAGGAAGTTTTATGCATTGGTAACGATATAACTGAACACAAGCGGGCGGAGGAGAGTATCGCCCTTCTGAGCTTTGCCCTGAATAATGTCAGCGAACAGGCTTTTCTCATAGACGAAAACGCGCGTTTTCATTTTGTCAACGAGGAATCCTGCCGCGTTCTCGGATACACTCGGCCCGAACTGCTCGGCATGGGCGTGCCCGATGTCGACCCTGACTTCCCCGTGGAGCTTTGGCCCGCTCATTGGAACGACCTCAAGGCACTGGGTTCGATGAGTTTCGAGGGCCGCCACCTGACAAAAGACGGCCGTATTTTCCAGGTCGAAATCAACGCAAACTATTTCGAATACGAGGGCAGGGCGTACGACCTCGCCCTTGTCCATGACATCACCGAGCGCAAACGCGCGGAGGAGGCTCTGCGAGAGGAACGGCAACGCCTCTTCGACGTCCTCGAGACGCTGCCGATAATGATCTGCCTGTTGAAACCGGATTATAGGGTTGCATTTGTCAACCGCAGCTTCCGTGACAAATACGGTGAGGCCATCGGTCGGCTCTGTTATGAATGCCGTTTTGGAACTACAGAACCATGCGGATTTTGCGAAACAACTAAGGTGTTCGAAACGGGCCTGTCTCACCATTGGGAATTCACCGGCCCTGACGGTAGTGTAATTGATGCTTACGACTTTCCGTTCACCGATGTGGACGGCTCGCCAATGATTCTCGAAATGCACATCGACATCACCGAGCGTAGACGAGCAGAAAGGGCGCTCATTGAAATCAAAGAAAACCTGGAACAGCGGGTGGCCGAGCGCACCGCTGAACTGACGGCAAGCGATGAATTGTTGAAGCAGTCCCAGGAGATTGCGCATCTAGGTAGTTGGGAACTCGATCTAGTGAATAACCATCTATCATGGTCAGACGAGGTGTACCGGATTTTCGGCCTCAAACCGCAAGAATTCGATGCCACGTACGAAGCCTTCCTCGAAGCGGTCCACCCTGATGACCGAGTCGCAGTTGACTCAGCATATTCCGGCTCGGTACGTCAGGGAAAGGACACCTATGAGATCGAACACCGTGTTATCCGCAAATTGGATGGTGAGGTCCGCATCGTCCATGAGAAATGCAACCACTTCAGGGATGAATCCGGTCGCATCATCCGGTCGGTCGGTATGGTGCATGACATTACTGAGCGCAAGCGGGCTGAAGAGAAGTTGCTGCGGGCAAAGCAGGAATGGGAGCGCACATTCGACAGTGTGCCCGACTTGATCGCCATTCTGGATACTCAACACCGGGTACTTCGCGCTAACCGGGAAATGGCACGG
>JBKQTS010000167.1:0-20393 GCA_052143075.1 Syntrophobacteraceae bacterium
CTTCGGAAGTATCAAAATAATTTAATTTATGCACTTCAAAAACGTCATTATGGGAAATTCCATTATATTTGTACTGCAGAACCTCATAGGGACGGTTGGCCTCACTTGCATATTTTGATGTGTTCGGAGTCTATAGCAAGGTCAAAACCCCTTCACAATGTAAAGCGGCTTTGGTGCGAAAAATATGGAATGGGTTTCGTGTATGTGACTGTAAGGGCTAATCAGTGGAATCCTAAAACTGAAACCTATGAAAAACGGTTAATTACCTCGGCTCAGCAAGGGATTTCTTATGCAACGAAATATATGTGGAAAGGGTTGGAGAACTATGTATCGTATGATGAAAAGGGAAGACGTAAAAGAGATTCTGCGAAACTTATTTCATTTTCGAAAGGTGCTATAGGATCAAGTTGTGACATTGTAGATGATAAGGGTTTTCCTGTTTTTGTTCAGCTTAACCGTGCAGATAAGGCTGATATTGTGCTCGATATGGCGCACCGTGAAATTGATTCATATGAATTGTTCCGCACTAAAAGTGTTGCAGAAGTGGCTACTATTCGTTACTCTTTAGGGGGTGTTGTTGTAAGTCGTGTTAAAGGTGAGACTTACTGTCTGTTAAAAGAAGAGTTTCCTCATGCAATGTTGCCGGAAGTGTATGTGAGGAAATGTCCGGTCTGCAAGCGTTCGGTTCGTCATTGCGGTTGCGGCGTATGTACTAGGTGTGGGTTGCCTCGTGTTGCAACTGGTGCGGATATGGAATCTTGTCACTGTGTTAATTCATAGGGGGTGTATATGGCTGATGATGTAAAGGGTGTAAAAAGCCGTCTGGAACTCTATGAGGAAATAGTCGTTATTGAATTGAGGGTAGTTGTATCGGTACCTGCTGACAATACCGTTGATGATATTTGCGAGTATGTAAAAAATCACTTGTTTAGGTATGTTTCTTTAAGGGGGGAGAAGCAAAAGTGGCAGAGGTTTGAAGTCTTGTCTGTGTCGGGGCGGATGGTGGGAAATGACACCGAGTCGGTTTGTGAGTGATTAAATGGACGAAGATCTGATCCGCGAAATTGCAATTGAAATGTCAGAACTCAAGACAGAGTTCGATTCGCGGATGTTGGCCTTGAATCGCAAATTGAAAATCGCCCTCGGCGATGTTAAACCGTGCGTGAAAACTACTGAATTTTTGTGCCGAAATGGGAAGGTCAGGCCAATCCGAAAGCATGGGGGCAAAAAATGAGCTTTGGAATTGACAAAAAAGGCCGTGCTTATTGTAAGTGGTACGAGGACAAAGGGCAGAGAATCAAGTATTTTGGACATGGTGATATAGCTCTGCAGAAGGCCCGCCTTCACGACGAGAATATCAAACGGAATAAAGGAAAACTAAAAGTAGATGGCGGACTGACCGTGGCTCAGGTTTGTCAGCAATACACTTCTCTGCATCCTGTTGAGAAGTCTACGGCAAGCTCTGACGATTATCGCATTACGAACGTTATGTTGCCTATTCTAGGCGACATTCCGGTGGAAGGACTCACTAGTCAGCAGCTAAACGAGTATGTGCTACAGAGGCTCAAAGCTGGCAAAAAGCATCGGACTGTTGATCGGGAACTCGACATTCTGAAAGCTGCATTCAATTGGGCGCAGTCACAAGATCCCCCTCTCATTCTACGAAACCCGATTAACAAATTTAAAATTGCCTGCAAAGACGAGCAAGTCCCATCTCCTCCTAACACTGAGGAACTTTCAAGGATAATCTCGCATGCGGCAAAGCACTTGGTCAGAGCAATCCATATAGGCTATCAGTGTATGTGCCGGCCAGGTGGAGAGGTTTCGAGAATAACCTGGGCGGACGTTGATTTTGTTGCAAACGAGATCAGAATTATCGGAGCGCGGAAAGGCGGTCCTGCAATCCGTTACATCCCTATGAAACCAGAATTCCGGGCAATGATGGAGAAATGGAGAAGAGAGGATGAGGAAGGTTTAAATAACACAAAGAAGGCAAATAAGCCCCTGATTCATAATCTTGCCGTGGTTCACCATCGGTATAAGGGGGTCCTGTCACTAAAGAGGGCATGGAAAGAGGCGAAAGCAGCGGCGAAGATAGGGCGGCGAATTAGGCTCTATGACCTGCGCCATGCAGGAATCACCATAGCACTGAAAGCGGGGGCGGACCTGAAGGCAATCTCCGAGATTGCGGGCCATTCACGGCCAGACACCACAATGAGGGTCTACCAACACATCAGCCGAGAGCAACATATTGAAGCTGTTAGCAAAATACCGAATATCCCGAGTCTACTAAAATCTACTACTTCGTAGAAATACGGGAGGAATATATAAGTTAAAACGAATACTTGGATATGGCTATCGCGTTCGGGACGCAGAGGTCGCTGGTTCGAATCCAGTCGTCCCGATCAGAAAAATTGCTTTCTTTTATCCTCTGTGCAATAACCTGCCTTGAGTAAATTGGACTACCCGTCAGGCCCCTGCTTATGGATTTTTTGAAGTATTGCCTGTGTTATAATCGCTATTAATTGGCGAAGCCTCGCAGGGTGGCAGAGCGAAGCGCGGTAGCCTCATCGTGGCCACCGTTTTTCTTAATTTGCGAAGTTTTCCTGAAGGTGAAGCAGACCTATGGGAAGGAAACGGCCCGGAAAAGTCGATAGGGTGCTTGCTGAAGCAAAAGCGTTGCTGAGCGCCCAATACGCCCATCGCCTCAAGGGGATCGTCCTTTTCGGTTCCTATGCCCGCGGGGATTTTGCAGAGGGTTCGGATATCGACTTATTGGTGTTGCTGAGGCCTCTCCCCGACCCACTTGACGAACGCGAGCGCATCTTTCCGGCAATTTGCGACCTTTCGCTTAAGCATGATGTTGTTTTATCTCTGGTCCTCATGGATTTTGATGCGTACCGTTCCCGGAGGACCCCCCTTATTCTAAACGCAGGGAAAGAGGGGGTCTGGATATGACGGAGGGTGTCCGGGAGCTTTTGGACAAGTCGCTTCAGAGCATCCGTGCAGCCGAACTGCTCCTGAGGGAAGGCTACTTCAGTTTTGCGGCGAGCAGGGCTTATTATTCTATGTTCTACGCGGTAGAAGCGTTGTTGTTGACCCGTGAGCTTTCCTTTTCCAAGCATTCGGGCGTGATCG
Organism: Syntrophobacteraceae bacterium; assembly: GCA_052143075.1. Taxonomy (GTDB): domain Bacteria; phylum Desulfobacterota; class Syntrophobacteria; order Syntrophobacterales; family Syntrophobacteraceae; genus SbD1. The sequence continues at coordinate 3,139 of JBKQTS010000167.1, forward strand.
TTGCTTTTGGCAAGGAGTTTGTCAAGACCGGCGCTTTCGATAGTCGTTTCCACAGGTACCTTCTCAACGCATTCGAACTCAGAAACGCCGGCGATTATGGCGCAGTCCACGCCGTCAGTGAAGTGAATGCGCATCAAGTTATCGAAGAGAGCCACCAACTGCTCGCGGCCATAGATCAATTTCTGGACACTGAGAGGAACGTCTGAGAAACGATAAGATTTTCACAGGCATCTTCATTTCTGCTATGCGTGGTCGGGACTCCACAATTGTGATTCACAGGCTATCCTTCCTGTATTAGAATAGTTAAAAAGGCAAATTTGGCAAATTGGTCGATGTAGGAGAAAACCAACGCTGACGAAGACCATCGATCTAAAAAAAGAGCCACCGGATTTGCAGGGCTTATCTTTGTTCCAGCGGACTGCCGGCCGCTGCTGATTTCGTTGTTGGACGCCATGAAACCCATCCTGTCTGTAGCCATACCGGCACACAACGAGGAGAAATACATAGCGCGGTGCATTCAAAGCATCGCTCTATCCGCTCGCCTTTCCGTTCACCCCGTAGAAGTTGTCGTGGCACTCAATCGTTGTGCGGATAGAACGCAAGAAATCGCTGAATCCCTCGGTGCTCGTTGCGTTGTCGAAAATAGGAAATGCATCGCGGCCGTTAGAAACGCCGCTGTGCGCGCGTCGTCCGCGCCAGCGGTCGCCACGCTGGACGCCGACAGTTGGATGTCACCGAACACCGTCTCCGAGGTCATCAGGCGCGTCTACGACGCGCGCTACGTTGGGGGCGGCTCAGTGATCAAGCCGGAGCGTGTTTCTGTGGGGATCTTCTTCAGCCTCCTCGTGGTGGCCCCCTATGTCGTCACGCAGCGTGTGTCAGCGGGGATGTTCTGGTTCTTACGCGAGTCGTTCAATGCGCTCGGCGGATTCGATGAATCGCTGATCAGCGTCGAAGACCTGGACTTTGCGCTACGCCTCAAGGCATTTGGCAAAGCTCGAGGGAAGCGATTTGGCACCATCTGGCGCCATGGCATCACGACATCATGCCGCAAGTTCGACAGGTTTGGAGACTGGCATCTCTTTCGCAATCCGCGTCTCGTAAGGGAAATTTTTTCGGGCACGAACAGGTGCGCGGCAGACCACTTTTACTACGAGGTCGACCGATGACGCCCGACAATTCCATTGAGCGGCAACCTTTGCATCTCGACTAAGACCCTACGGCCAACTATCGTCGAAGCCGCCCGGATGGGTGATCGACTCTTCTTTTCACTACGCCGGTTGAAGAGGCTATTTGGGGCTTTAAAACTACGTTCTAAGATTCTAAAATAGCCAACCTGGACGATTCCTTCCATGAGTAGTCCCGCTTTAGCGTGGTCCGACCCCAAACGCACGTACCCAAACGCACGTAGCTGTGGCCCGACCCAATGCCGCTAACTCCCCGTAGCTCACCAACCTTTTCTTTCATAATTGAGAAGAATGCTGTATTCCATAGGGTGAAAACGCTTATTTATCCCATTTCGCTGTAAGGCAAAGACGGATGCCATGGAATTAATTGGCCAGGCAAACTTCGTGGTATCAAGACCCGATCGGTGGTACGGCAAATTTAGCGCCTCATCTGTCCTTCTTGACAGCGCTAAGATTGGCAAAGTCAAGAATGGCGAAACTGTTGCGTTCGAAGTGCAGCCAGGCAGTCATTACGTTCAGTGCCGCTTGGGTTTTTTAAAGAGTGGGCCCGCCCAAATTCAGTTCCACCAAGGGCAAACCACCAGGCTGATTATAGAGCTACCCACTCTGTGTCGATCAGTATTGATTGCTATCGGATTAACAAGTGCGCTTGGAGCCACGCTTTCGCCGTACAGCTTATTGATCTGGTTAGTGGGTGGCATTATTATTGCGCGATTACAGGGAAAGCCATCTATCCGAGTTCTTGAAGGGTGAAAGAAAAGGGGTCTGAAAGAAAAGAGGTCCGCCCTTGAAAGTAGAAAATTAGGGCGTAAACTGTCCCTAAAAAACCCTAGCATGGGATCTACAGAAATTGGGCTACTACTGCGGCCCGACCCCATCTTATCTCCCATTTTATCTACAATTGACAGGAAACTCGGACGGTTTTACTTTAGTAAGAAAGGTTTTCTGCCGAAATTACCATGGCTTGCATGCATCAGAGAAGGGATGCTTCGTCTTTTGGAGAGGTAAAATGAGCAAAACACTGATTCTCGGATTAGCGTTGGCGACCGTGCTGGCCGGTGGCCCATTTATCGGGGCGAGGGCCGATGACATAAGCGCCTCGTGTTGGGCCGGATTTTGTCCCGCCCAGCAAGAAGATACGAACCAAGCTCGAAGAGATTATGACAAACCGGATGCAACCAGGCGGGACGCAAATCGGTACGGTCCGACTACTCGCGAGCCGATGGGTTCGCCCGGCTTCTGAGCGGTCGAAATATGAGCACGCAGGGATTGGGATGCCGCAGCCTGAGTGAGTAAAGGGTTGCGCTGCATCCCTGAGCAGATTCCTGAAGGGCAAGCCTGGGATACTCTTCTGGGAGATTATCCTGAATTGACGAGAGAAGATATCCAGACCGTTCTTTTCTATGCCAGGTCGTGTCTTGACCATTCGGAGATAATAGCGGTTGGCGCCTGAAGCATGCAGGCTGTACCTCGATCGGATGTTTGGAGTCCAGAAGCCCGCCTCTTTATCCTATAAAACGGGATTCCTCTGTATGACGCCAGGCGGTAAGGCAGGTCAGTGTGAAAAGCCCGTAAAAAACTGACCTTTTCCTTTTATCTCGCAAGTTTCCCTTGCTTAATTATGCCATAATTGTCATATTTGCCCCATGTCGGCCAAATCTTTAAAGCCCGTTGAATGGGTGGGTACCAGCCGCAAAGATATGAAGGCCATGCCGAAAGACGTTCAGGATACTTTCGGCTTTGCCCTTTATCTTGCCCAGCTTGGAGAAAAAACTCCGGGGCAAAACCGCTCAGGGGATTTTCCGGCGCAGGAGTGCTGGAGATCGTGGACGATTACAGCTCGAACACATACCGGGCCGTGTATACCGTTAGGTTTGCCGATGCCGTTTACGTCCTTCACGTTTTCCAGAAGAAATCAAAGCACGGCATCGCCACACCAAAGGAAGAGATTGAGAAGGTTAAAGCCAGTTTGAAAATAGCTGAAGAAATGCACGGCGGGAAGAGGACTAGGCACCATGAATGAAGAGACCGAAATATATCACGGGAGCCATAATGTATTTGCCGACCTTGGCTTGCCTGATGCCGAAGAGCGCCTTGCCAAGGCGGAGCTTGCACGCCAGATTCTCAACATAATTACCAGGCGTCGCCTCACTCAGGCCCAGGCTGCCGAACTCCTCGGTATAGACCAACCGAAGGTATCGGCCCTGACCCGGGGAAAACTATCCGGTTTTTCCATGGAGCGGCTGTTTCATTTTCTGAATGCCCTTGGCCGGGATGTTCAGATTACCGTCAAGGCCAAACCACGGTCACGGCAACAGGCCCATTTGAAGGTCACCGCCGCTTGATTTTCTCTGGGGTATTCTCGCGGTACTTCCGAGACGGTGAGCGCAATTTGTCTAGTTATTCTATGTTCTCAAGATCCAGTATCCGTTTGATCCGGTCCTCCGGGGTAACGTCACTTCCTTCTTTCCATTCCATGATCTGGAGAACAACACCCGCTGCATCCCTGGGCCGCAATACCACTTCGCTGCGGTTGCTGAACTCGTCCCGCAGAGGAATTTTGAATCCTTTGCCTTCGACTTCCGTGACGAACTCTTCGAGGTTATCCACTTCCAGGCCCAGATGGTGCAGACCTTCCCCATGCCTGGCAATGTGCTGATTTATGAACCCGTCCGCATCCATGGACTGGACGAGGGAGATGACGTTTTCCCCGATCCGGATATAGGACACTTTGGCGGGACCGGCTTTTTCCTTGAGGATGATCGTTCTAATCGGGATGGCGTTTAACAACATCACAAACTGTCGGGTAGCCTGATCCGCATCCTTTACCGCTATCGCCACATGATCGATTCTTTTGATCCTGGCCATTGCTCTCTCCTTAGTCTTTGGGATTATCCCGTCTTCGGCTCCTGCCAGATATGCGGATTCCCAAAACGAATTCCGATACGGAAGCAGTTTCGCGTTTCACCCTGATTTCGCCGGTTTCCACCGTGGTTACGGGCGGTGAAGATTTGCGCAAGCATTATTGACGCCGCGAATAATTGTTATTACGCGGGTCATTCTCGATTCAGAAGTTGAGCGTCATCAGCAATCCCATGCGCCGGTCATTTTCAAACGGGATGATCTCGTTTTCGTCGCGCTTGTGCAGATCGCCGCCGGCCAGTTCTTCGACCATGCGCACAGATCTATCGACGTGGTGCAAAAACTCCCGGGTGGGAATCATCTCTCCGTAGGTCCGCGTAAAGGAGTAGATGCAGATGTCGCTTTTGTCCATCGAAGCCGCAATTTCGGCGGCCCCTTTGAGCAACTTGAGCGTGCGTCTGGCGGTTTTCACGGTTCGAACAGGGAAAAGGTCCCACCAGGTTACGGCCGTGCAGAAGAAAGTGGTCGGCCGGTAGGCTTGTAAAGCAATCGAGTCGTCATAACCGATGATCTGGAAATTGATGATCTTGTCCAAAAGCACGTGAGGCTGCTGCATAGCGAGGTCTTCGCGCCTGAAGCCTAGCTGCCACCGGTATTCATCGGTCGTATTTAGCACGGTCTCGGGAGGGCCGTCTATGGGGCGAACGGGATCGTTAAAAATCGCGGGGTCGTTTTTTAGAACCGCGGCCAGCACCTTGACAGTAGAGATCAGGTAGGTGGACCGGATGCCTGTGGGCGACACCATAATGCCGGATTCGAACAGCCGGTCGGCATGTTCCAGGCAATCAAAGACCTTTTGATACAACGGCGCAGCAGCAGCATCGATTGCCCCTCGCGACCGAAGGTGGCGCGTACTGCCTGGCGCAACGGTACTATCGAATTGCCCAGCGCCGGACCGAAGGTAGCGCAGGGTGGCCATAGCCTCTGCCAGGTAGACCACGGCATGTTCGCAATAGAAATCTTCGGACTGGAAAGCGCAATTTTGCCGTATGAATTCTGCTTCCAGGTGAGATTGGGCGAACATGCCTTCTGCGATCGAGTAAGAAGGCGCTTCGGTGGCCAGGTTGCGCAGCAGCACCATGCGCAGGGTTCGAGCGCTCAAATGGGTCGGATCCAGGCTCAGTACGGTTTTGAGGATTTCAATGGCATCCCAGAACCTTCGCCGGTAGTAGAGCGTCTTGGCGATCTCCAGACCGAGCAGCGAGTTATGCGGGAACCGGAAAAAGGAGGTGATGGCATCGCGCTGATCTTCGGGCTCGTAGCCCGAATCGTCGGCGGTTGAAGACCAGAGCTTTGTGACGAGGCGCTGGGCGGATAAGGCATCGTTTTGCAAAAACGGGTCGTCAAGCAGATCCGGAATGAAATCAAAATAAAGCATGCTCCACACGCTGACGACCCACCAGATCGTCAATGTCTCGCCGTTGAACAGTGTAATCTCTGAGGGCCGGCTGCTCAGCAATGCGCGAATATCGTTGATGAGGATGCATTGGCGGGCGTAATCAGTAAAGCGGATGACCGGATCGCCGGGCAATTTGGCATTCAACAGGGGAAGCAGGTAGTTATCCAAGTTAGCGAAGCCTCCCGCCGCCAGCCCGATGGACATAAACCGATTCTGGGTGCAGTACGGGGACAATGCCCATCTGATGGCCATCTGGTGGGCCAAAGAAAGCGCGCTTCTCAGGCAATGCCTGTATGCGGCCGGATTGCCGAGTTTGCTCTCCTTCGGAAAATCGACGTACAAGGTAGTGATATCATGGAAACGGACCTTGCCCCATCGGCCGTACAGGAATCTGCCGAGCGATTGATCGATATAGCTCTTAAGCTCCTTTTTGAGCCAGCCGACGGTCTCATGATCGATGACATCACCTCGGCTGTACAACGCGAACCCTATGCGAACACCCTCTTTATGATCGACAGCGGATTTGCCCCCACGGCAAAGTTGGACCAGCGTTTCAAAATTCCAAATGGGTCCCAGTTGGGGACGGTCGTGTCCCAGCCAGAAGGCCAGACTTCTCAGCACATTTTGTTTATGAACCGTGTCAGCAGGTTCCTTTTTGAGCCGCGTCAGCATGGAACTGGTCGCCTTGGGCAAATCGATGCGGCACTCTTTGATCAGGCTGTTGATACGCTCTACCAGGGCGCGGGCCGACAAGGTCAGTTCGAGCAATACCTCCTTTTGGTCAAAGAAGTTGTCGAAACTCAAATGATTGGGCGGCGTGCAGATCTCTTCGCTCCTGGCGTTAGCCGCAATGAACGCGTCGAGCGAGGCCTCCCGCACATCGGGAATGATATCGTTGTCGTATGCAAAAGAGACAAACGATTGCAACGAGGCCTGGTTATCGACGCGTGCTGCAAAACGGGTAAAGCTGTCCGACGTTGGAAAAACCGCCATCAACGCTGATACCGCCCGATCTTTTCTATTCATCGTCCCACCAAAGCTGCACGGGGTCCATAATGTGAAAACGGCGGCCTACCCGTCAAGCCGACCGCGATTCTTCAACCAGTTTCTTTTCATACATCGAGGGCGAAAACAATGCAATGTTTTACGCTAAAACGATAATTTTAATGAAACGTTATAGAGGTCTTGAGTATATTTTCAGGGTAAAGTAAAAGTATACTTTCAAGGCAGTACGGTACGGCGGGGAATTTCCGAGTCTATTCATAATCTAATTATCTCCATCTCCACCTCCACCTCAATCTCCGCCGGGCTGTTGTTTATTGACGGCCCGGATCCACATCCACAACAGCAGGGAGGCAGTAGCATGGCGAAATACGGAACACAGGAGTGGTTTGATCTTTACAAAGAAGAGCTGAACAACAGCAAGGCTTACGAGGAAGCCGCCAAAACATGGGAAGGGGATTTCTACTTCATCATGGAAAAGGGCGGACCGCTGAAAGAGACCTTGTGTGCCTACGTGGATCTGTATCATGGAAAATGCCGCAAGGCGGAGCTGGTGCCCGACCTTAAAAAATACAAGCCTGAATTCATCATTTCTGCTCCCTACGCGGTCTGGAAAAGAATCTCCACCAAACAGCTCGATTCCACCCAGGCCCTTATCACCAAACAGTCCAAACTCATGACGGGCAGTAAGGGCACCATAGCAAAGATCATGCGCTATACCAAGGCGGCCAACGAGTTAACCAACTGTACGTGCCGCGTCCCCACCGAATGGCTGGATTGACCTTCGCCGATTTTGCTGTGGATAGTTTCATGACCGAAGCGATTTGCGATTCAACGGAAAGGAAATCGCCATGTGGACCTTTTCATGCCCCACTATAGTTTATGGCGACAATGCCCTGGAGTATCTTCTTCAAATCAGAGGCAGCAAGGCGTTCATTGTAACAGACAGGAACATAGTGCGCCTTGGGCTGGCCAAACTGGTGACTGACCAATTGGACGCAGCCGGAATCGGCTGGCGTATTTTTGACGAAGTAGAAGCCGAGCCTTCTCTGCAAACGATCAAAAAAGGCGGTGTCGCGGTTGGCAAATACCAACCCGACTGGGTCATCGGCCTGGGCGGCGGGTCCTGCACGGATGCCGCCAAAGCAGTCATCATCCTGCTGGTGCGTCCGGACCTGGAACCCGATGAGATCATTGCATCGGACACCTACAATTTCAGAGACAAGGCCAGGCTGATGGCCATTCCCACCACCAGTGGCACGGGTTCGGAAGCCACCTGGGCCATCGTGCTGACTGACAGTGCAACCAAGCGAAAACTGGGCTTGGGCACCGTCGAATGCACGCCGGACGTGGCGATCCTCGATCCGGTCATGGTCTTAGGCATGCCTCCTCAAATCACGGCGGACAGTGGTATGGATGTTATATGCCAAGCCATCGAAGGCTATGTCTCCACCTGGGGCAGCAGCATCACCGAGGGTCCGGGCCTGGTTGCGGTGAGGCAGGCCTTTGAATACCTGCCCATCGCCTACAAGGCCGGAGACGACCTCGAGGCGCGCAAGCAGATGCAGAATGCCGCCATTTTGGCGGGGCTGTGCTTCGGCAATGCCATGGCCGGCCTAGGTCACAGCACCGGGCACGCTCTGGGCGCCGTCTTTCATATTCCTCACGGACGCACGGTGGGTCTATTTTTGCCCTATACGATGGAGTACCTGATAAACGCGGCTGACCAGACCCGGGCCAAGTACGCCGAAATTGGCCGTTTTTGCGGCTTATCTTCCGGTTCGGAGGAAGCTTGCGCCTTGGCCCTGGTTGAAAAGGTTCGCGCCGTGGCCGTGGAGATCGGCCAACCTGCGACCATCCGGGCCTGCGGAATAGAGCCAGCGGCCTTCAACGCTGCCATTCCCGATCTGATTGACCGGGCACTCAACGAAGTGATGACCATGACAGTCAGTCGCGTTCCCGGAGAAGAGGACCTGGACAAAATTTTCCGCTATGCATATGAGGGCAGGCGGATCGACTTTTGAGAAATCAGGACGTTGATGCGCAACAAACGGGGCGGATGCCTATGAACGGATACTGGGGCAAACTGCTGGTGGCAGATTTAACCAACGGCCGGCTTATCGATGAGCCCTTGAATGAAAGGCATGCGCGCAATTTTATCGGCAGCACCGGTTTGGCAGCACGCTATCTGTTCGATCTGGTGGATGAAAAAACCGATCCGTTCGGACCCGACAATGCACTTATCCTCATGCCCGGCTTGCTCAACGGCACTACCTGCCCAAGCGCCGGCCGCTGGGGCGCGGCCACCAAATCGCCCCACACCGGGTACTATGGGGACGCCAACATGGGCGCCATCTTCGGAGCGGAGTTCAAAAAGGCCGGCTACGATGGACTCATCCTCAAAGGCCGGTGCTGTAAACCTGTTTATATCTACATTCAAGACGGCAAGGCCGAGCTCAGGGATGCTGCCGCCTTATGGGGTCTGGATACCTACCAAACACAGGCGGCCATCAAGAAAGCCTGTGGCGGGCGCACCCAAGTTGCCTGCATCGGTGCGGCGTCGGAGAATCTTGTGGCTTACGGCAATATCTTGTCCGAATGGGGCCACTGTCTGGGCCGGGCTGGAATGGGATGCGTGATGGGGAGCAAGCAGGTCAAAGCCGTAGCGGTTCGCGGCAAGCTCAATTTGCCCATCCACGACCCGGATGGTTTCAAAAAGAGTTCGGCCAGCGCCATGAAACAGGTCAAGGAGCATTTCCTGTCTCAGATCATGCATGAAACCGGCACCTCCGGCTGGGTTGATTCCGCGATTGCTTACGGTGACGGTCCCACCCAGTACTACACGGCCCCCACCATGGAGGAAGCCACCCAAATCAGCGGCGTTACGATGACCGAGACATGCCAGACGGGCCACACGGCCTGTTTCGGGTGCCCCATCCGCTGCCGCAAGGTGCTTCGAATCGAAGAGGGAAAATTCCCCAAAGAAAAGATTGAGGCCCCTGAATACGAAACCCTTATGGCGTGGGGTCCAATGCTGGGCATTGCCGATCTGGGGGCGCTGGTTCACATGAATGAACTGATCAACGGCTACGGCTTCGACACAATCAGCAGCGGCGCCAGCGCCGGCTACGCTTTCTACCTGTACGAGCAGGGCGTGATCTCGGAAAAAGAGACCGGCGGGCTTGCGCTGACTTGGGGCAACATCGAGGCGGCTATCGCTTTGATCCATCTTATCGGCCATAACCAGGGGTTCGGCGCCGTCCTGGCCGGCGGCACCCGCCGCATGGCGGAGCGCTTCGGCCGGCCGCCCGGAGAGGCGGTCCAGGTCAAAGGGCTCGAATATCCCATGCACGACCCGCGAGCCTATCACTCGATGGCGTTAGTTTACGCCACTGCCCCGCGCGGGGCGGACCACAACAAGAGCGACGCCTACCAGGTGGATGGAGGCGCAGGACACCCCGATCTCGGGCTCGACGCGGACGACCGCTGGGGCGACGAAAAAGCACAAAGGGTTGTGACCAGTCAAAATTGGCGGGCGTTGAGCGATGCTTTGGGTATATGCCACTTTGCGATCATGCCGTTTGACCTGTTGATCGCCATGATTCGTGCATTGACGGGATGGGATACGACCATGGAGGAATTACTAGAGACCGGGGAGCGCATCTTTCAGCTTCAGCGCGCCCTGTCCTGCAAACTGGGCATAAGCGCCAGGGACGATGAACTGCCGGAGTTAGCCCAGCGGCCTATTTCCGGCGGCGGCCAGGAAGGTCATGTCCCCAATCTGCATAAGATGCTGCCCGAGTATTACGCATTGCGGGAATGGGACAATGTTACCGGCAGACCGACCAGGCAATGTCTGGAGCGGCTTGAACTTTTGGAAATAGCTGACTCCATCGGTGTGAGGTGAAAGGGAAGTTATTGCTTTGGACAAAAATCAGAAGGGAGAATTTGGATTATGAAAAAGAAGCGTAACACTGCATTGGTTTGGCTTGTTTCAGTATCCCTTTTTGGCTTGATCGCAGCGGGGATCGGTCTCACATCCTTTCAAGTCCAGGCAAAGGAGCAAACCTTAATCAAAATAGGCGTAATGGGACCGCAGAGCGGACCGGCGGGCCCATGGGGAACGATCGGTGTGCCCGCCTACGACGCGTTTGTCGAGCTGTTCAACAAGGAAGGTTTCGATGTTAATGGTAAAAACTACGGCTTTCAGATTGTCTACGTCGATGACATGAACACCCCCGAAGGAGGCGCCGCAGCCGCCAAGAAGCTCATTTTCGAAGACAAGGTCAAATTCATCGTTGGACATTGGACGTGGAACTTCGCTACGGTAGCCGCAGTGACAAACCCGGCGAAAGTGATCCTGATAACCCGCACCGGAAGCGATATCCAGCCGGTGCGTCTGGGGGGCTCCTACGATGCTAAACGCATGCCCTATGTTGTCTTCGGCAATCCCTCCCATGAGCAGTTTCTCACCGACTGCTTAGCGCTGGTCAAGGCTTTCCCGGGTTACAAAAGTATCGGCTTGAACGATTCCGAGCTGGGCAAAGGCCCGGGCTGGGATAAGGTGGACGCAGAGCTCACCAAGCGCGGCATAAAGTTCCATCATGAGTGGTATCCGTACGGCTGTCAGGATTTTACGCCCTACATCACAAGATTTGCCGAAGCCGGGTGCGACATCATTTACGGCGGAGGTGACATTACGGCCGCCATGCTCATTGACAAGCAGCGCTGGGAGATGGGGCATAAGGACTGGCATGTAGGAACGGCCGGCACTATTATCGATCCGCAGATGTATATCAATGTTATAGGAAAAGATGCCAGCGAGGGATTTATCGGGCAATATTGGGCCCCCTGGGACTATAAGGTGACCAAGGTCGATCCCAAATGGACCGCAATGGCCAAACAGGCGATGGCGATGGCATCGGAAAAACAAAAGAAGCCGTATACCTATACCGGCTGGATCGGCTGGATGCCAAACCACATAGGCATTCTGTCTCAGGCCATGCAAAAAGCCGGTACGGTGGATGATACCGACGCCATCATGAAGGCGATTCGAGGCGGCACCTTCTCCACTGTGAACGGCACATTTACCATGTCCGGTGAGAAAGAATACGGCTCGCCGGTCCTGTTCGGCTCCCCGGGCGTTCTTTGCGAGATCAAGGGAGGCAAAGAAGTTTACCTGTTCGAAACTCCCTTGGAGCCCATTCCATAGGTCGAGGCCGGAACTGCCGTTATGGAGTGGCAAAGGCGCTAAGGTGCTGAAGGCAACTGAAAAAAGGGAACGTTACAAATGCTTATCGGAATTTGGGTCGACGGATTGGTTCAAAGCTGTATCTACACCACCATGGCATTCGGCATGGTCCTGGTCTTCAGCATATTAGGCATATTGAACTGGGCCCACGGTCAATTTTATATGCTCGGCGCTTTAGTGCTCTACTCCGCCGTCATGGTTGCCGGGATTCCCTTCGGGGTCGCTCTGGTTATAGCGGCCCTGGCAATGGGTCTTCTGGGAATGCTGGTGGAGAGATTGATCATCGATCGCGTCAACGTTCCCCATGCCATAGGGGCGCTCTATGTTACCGCCGTCACCATCTCTCTGCAATTTTTCTTCGTAGGTGGGGCCAGCATGATATGGGGCAGGCTGGAGAAGGGATTGGGCATGGTGATGCCTGGCGTACTCACGTTGGGTGGCGTTAACATCAGCCACCAGAAGATCGCCGTGATTGTATTTACCCTGATCGTCATGGCGATCATGTATTTCGTGCTCGAGCACACCAAGATTGGCCTGGCCATCCGCGCGGCCGCCCAGAGACCTGATGCGGCCATGTTATACGGCATCCATGTGGGGCGTATCAAGACCCTGGTGATGGGCATCGGCTGTGCGATGGCGGCCCTGGCCGGCTGTTTCATGGCGCCGATTTACCCGGTCAGTCCATTCATGGGGGGAATCCCCATGATAATGTCGCTGCTGGCCATCGTAATCGGCGGTATCGGCAGCCTGACAGGGGCCATCGTGGGAGGAGTTATCCTGGGATTGCTCAACAGCGTCATCGCCTACTACCTGTCCTACTTCTCGGAAGTGGTTCTTTTTGCGCTGGTAATTGTCATTCTTCTGATTCGCCCCCAGGGTTTGTTCGGAGTAGCTGTGAAATGATTTCTCATATCGATTGGCGAAACACCTTGCCAAAAATTGTGGCCTGCATCCTGGTGGCGCCGGCATTGCTTGTCCCATTGTTTACAAACAATCCGTCGTCGCTTTCAATCGTGATTTTAAGCGGCATATGGGCCGTGGTCGCCATGGGTTTTTCGCTGATTTTGTGGACGGGTCAATTCAGCCTGGGTCAGTCCGCCTTCATGGCCATCGGCGGATATGCCTCCGCTATTCTCACGGCCCGGCTGGGTTGGCCCTTCTGGCCGAGTTTTTTCGCGGCGGGATTAGTCTCGGGCATAGTTGCATGCGCGGTGGGCGCAGTCGTATTGAGGGTGGGCGGTTTCTATTTCTCCATCATCACCCTGGCCCTGGGCGAAATTGTGCGCATTATTGCCATGCAATGGCAATCGGTCACAAGAGGAACGCGCGGTTTGGTTACCTATCCGCCCGAGGCAATCTCGTTGGGCTTTATCAATATCGATTTTGAGGCCAGCACCGTACCCTGGTATTATTTCATGATTGCCTTGGTGGCCTTCTCGGGCCTCGTTTACTGGCGTGTCGGCAAAAGCCGGATCGGGGGGACTTTTTTCAGTGTCGCCGCCAATCCAATGTTGGCCGAGCACCAGGGCATTCACCTCATGAAATACCGTGTAATAGCCTTTACCGTGGCCGGCGTGTTCACCGGCCTGGCCGGTTCGTTTTACGCTCACTTCCTGTCGGCCATCACGCCCTACACTCTCGGAATTCAGGAATCCATCCAGGTCATGATTATGAGCATAGTTGGCGGCATCAGTTCACTGGTCGCAGGCCCGATCCTTGGCTCCGTCGTTCTTTATAATTTGAGCCAATTTTTGCAGCGTCTGAATCTGGAGGGCATCCACCCAGTGGTTTTCGGCGGCGCCATCGTCTGCATTCTTCTTTTTCTGCCTAAGGGGACCGGCTTGGTCGACCTATGGACCAAGTTCTGGAAGCGCGTTTACGGCGAGGTGGATTTTTACGAGCTTCCCGAAGACATGGAAAAGGACATCGAAGTCCATTGAACATTTTTCGCGTTCTGTGTTGGAAGCCCTTAGGGGAGGAACATAGTGGCACTTTTGGAGCTAAAAGATATCAGCAAGAATTTCGGCATGCTCAGGGCGCTGGACCATGTGAGCCTCAACGTGGAACAGGGTGATGTGCTGGGCATCGTCGGCCCAAACGGCTCGGGCAAAACGACCCTTATCAATGTCATCTCCGGCTATTACCAGGCTACCCAGGGCCGTATCCTTTTGGATGGTAAGAATATCTCCGGTTTTCGTCCTGACCGGATCGCCGCCAGGGGCATCGCCCGGACCTTCCAGTCCAATGTGATCTACGATAGCGCCACAGTGATCGAAAGCATGTTGGTCAGCGCCTATTTGCAATACAAGACCAGCAACTTGCAGGCATTCTTTGGAACCAGGGCATACAGGGACGAGCATGAGCGCATCGTGGGGCGCGTTCTCGATATCCTCCGGCTGCTCGATCTGTTTAACGACACTTTCATTCCAGGGGAAAAGCTCTCGTATGGTTATCAAAGAATGCTGGGCATCGCCATAGCGCTGGCAGCCGACCCCAAAATCCTGATGCTGGACGAACCCACAACAGGCATGAATCATCAAGAAGCCATGTTCGTGGTCGAAAACATTAAAAAGATCAGGGAGCAGGGGGTCACCATCATCATCATTGAACATAACATGAGGGTTGTGGCCAACCTGGCGACCAACGTGGTTGTGCTCAACTTCGGGACCAAAATCGCCGAAGGCGAACCCCATGTGGTCATGAACAACCAGGAAGTGATTGAGGCCTATCTGGGCACCGAAACCTTCAGTTCGAATTAGTCCCTCAGTGGCTAGCGGCTTCCCGGCGCTGTCTGTTCGGGACGATTTTAAGGGAATCAGCGATGCTTGAGCTACGGAACATCTGGGTCTACTACGATAAGAATCCGGCAGTGCGGAACCTCAGCCTGACCGTCAATGCGGGCGACTTCGTCACCATCCTGGGTGCGAACGGAGCGGGCAAGTCGTCCACACTCAACGGCATCAGCGGCTTGGTCAAGGTTAAACGCGGCGAGATCTTCTTCGAGGGGCAATCAATCACTGGTCTGAACCCTGCAGACATTGCTTCCAGGGGACTCATTCAGATACCTGAGGGACGCAAACTGTTTCCCTTGCTCACTGTTAAGGAAAACCTTCAATTGGGCGCCTATCTGCAAACCGACAAAGCCCAGATCAAGCGTTCCATGGAGCAGACATTAAGTTTTTTCCCGGCGCTCGAGGGCAAACTAAAAGCCCAGGCGCGCATGCTCAGCGGCGGTCAGCAGCAGATGGTAGCCATTGCCCGGGGCATGATGGCACGGCCGAAAATGCTTTTGCTCGACGAACCGTCGCTGGGGCTCAGTCCATTATTGCGTCAGCAACTGGCCGAACACTTCAAAGAGATCCATCGCCAGGGGATTACGGTTGTTCTGGTGGAACAGAACGCGCGCCTTGGCTTGATGCTGGCTGACTACGGCTATGTGATTGAAAACGGCAGACTGACTATGCAGGGCAAAACCGCAGATCTGCTGAATGACGTCAATGTGAAAAAAGCTTACCTGGGAGTCTAAAGTATTACCTCCGGCAGCGCCGCGTCTTTTCGAAGCGGCGCGTTTTTGTTTCCTGGCAGTTGGCGGATTTTGAAACGGTTAAAGGCAGCCGCTGTCCGAAATCCAAACGGAAGGCCTTAAGACTGGTATTCACGTAGGCTTTCCCTCCACTTCAAAATATACGAGACTTCGTTTGATCGAATTTGAACACTTCGCAGGTTTAAGGCCCTGCAGTCTGCAGCGGAGTACGTTTGCCGTGGTTGCAGGAGATCCGCGTATCGGCGGTAAATAGCCCTTTCCGGGTGGCATTTTCCCCAATTACTCACAGCTTGGAGGTTTCGGTCATGGAAGCAAGGCTCTGGCAACGTCATTATGATTTCGATGTTCCGCTCACAGTTCGATACCCTCGTATCCCTATCCACCAACTACTCAATATCCCGACGAACTACTTTCCCGACAAGGCGGCGCTGAATTTCTACGGAACCGAGATGACGTTCCTGGACCTGCGCAGTAATGTGTGGCGCATGGCGGAGGCCCTTGGAAATCTGGGTGTGCGAAAGGGAGACCGGGTGGGCATGAATATGCCTAATTGTCCCCAATACGTTATCGCCAACTACGCGGCCATGTGCCTGGGGGCGGTCGTGGTGAACCTGAATCCAATGTATACAACCGCTGAGTTGAGGCACGCAGCCGAGGCGACGGGTATGACGACCCTTTTCACCTTCGATGCGGTCCTTCCCTTTATCAGCCGGCTTTGTCAGGAAGTAGGCATTCCCCGGGTTATCGTGACCAAGCCGTCTGACTTCATTCAGGGGGTCCCATGCAGCACTAAGCAGAGCCTGGAACTGGAAACGAAATGGCATCATTTCTCCGAGTTGCTGAACGGCAGCCCGGCCAAGCGCCCAAGGGTCCAGGTGAACCCGGAGGACCCCTGCATGATTCAGTTCACCGGCGGGACCACCGGCGTACCCAAACCCGCGCTGCTCACGCACGCGAACCTGGTGGCCGCAGCGTTTCAGTGCTACCTGTGGGGCTCCATTACAACCAGGCTCACTCCACCCGAACGAAGCACAGTGATGGCAGTGCTCCCGTACTTCCACGTGTACGGCAACATCGTTGTCATGAACTGGGCAATGCTTGCCTGCGCCACCCAAATCGTGTTCCCGAGATTTCAGATCGACGAGATCGTGGGCGTTATGGCAAAATTCAAGGACATCTCTTTCTTTCCGGCTGTGCCTACCATGATTACGGCGTTGCTGAACCATCCCAAGTTGGAAGAGCTTGAACTGGGCAAAAAGCTGGGTCTCCTTAACTCAGGCGCCGCCCCTATGCCGCAGGAAATAATCGAGCAGGTCAGGGATTTAGGCATCTACTTTAGCGAGGGTTGGGGGATGAGTGAGACAACGGCCCTGGGGATAACCAACCCCATCCTGGGCTTAAAGAAGACGGGCGGCATCGGGGTCCCGCTGCCCGACACCGACATTAAAATCGTAGACGTTGAGAACGGAGTAGATGAAGTTAAGCAGGGCGAGCCGGGTGAGCTTCTAATCAAGAGCCCATGCGTCATGAAAGAGTATTATGGCAATCCCGGGGCGACTGCGGAGCAGCTCAAGAACGGCTGGCTGAGCACCGGGGATATAGTGGTTCGCGACGAAGACGACTATATATTCGTCGTAGACCGTAAGAAAGATATGGTGATCGCCGGTGGGTTCAATATTTATCCACGGGAGATCGACGAGGTGCTCTTCGAGCATCCCAAGGTCCTGGACGCCGTGGCCGTGGGTATTCCGGATGCGTATCGAGGAGAGACGCTCAAGGCCTACATAGTCCTTAGGCCTGGAGAGGCCGTTACCGGTGAGGATATCATCGCTTTCTGCAAGGAGAAGCTCGCAGCTTACAAGGTTCCCAGATCGGTCGAGTTCCGGGACGAGCTCCCCAAATCGGCTGTAGGAAAGATACTGCGAAAGATCTTGAGGGACGAGGAAGAAG
>JBKQTS010000168.1:0-8540 GCA_052143075.1 Syntrophobacteraceae bacterium
GCCCTGCAATGGCTAAGTTGGGGCAACTCGCACTTTCTTTGCCATTCATTGGCACCATCTTGAACGCAATTGGTATTAGTCCTCGCGTATCACTTCCGATCTCGCACCCTGGAAATGAAAATCCGAACCTCATATTCAGTTGTCAAAGAGTTTCATCCGCTTACTGTAATTCCTGTAAATACAGGGCAAATGCAGAGGCTGATCGCACAACACACTGAATTAATTGACAGTTATGGGTTAGATCCCCTGCGATAACAGGTGATAACAGGAGCGGGGAGGAGCAAGCGAGAATGATGAGTGATGAATGATGAATGATGAGTGGTGAAGAACAAGACGCCTTCCTTCAAGGGATGAAAGCCACGATTCGTGAATGGTGGATGGTGAATCGTGAATGGTGAATAGTGAACAGAAAAAAGCCGAATTTTCTAAATTCCACTGGGCATCTCCAATTAGCCGGTAATATCGTACCACGAAGGGATTTAATGATGCAAAACGGCAACCAGAAGCGGCAACGAGAAACGGCAACCAGAAGCGGCAAAAAGCAGAAAAGCGGTGAATAGTGATTGACAACTCGCACGTCACCCGGGGAAATCCGTGGGACTGCAATCGTTCTTTATCGTGAGTCGTGAATCGTTGACAGAAAAAACAGGGCGAGTTGCGGGCTGAGAGTTCGAGGTTGAATTTTGACCCCGAACCTGGAACCCAAAACACGTAACCTCAAAGGCCGGCAAAAAGCAGAGATGAAAAATATTTTCACGACAGAGAGGGTTGGATAAGTAGAAAGCTAACACTGCCAGTCATGGCTTCGATCCATGCATCTGATTGCTCCAGACAAAAACCTTTCTGTGCAGACGTATAGGGCTGGGACATAAGATGATATGATGGCCGCCTGGAGTTGATGTGAAACGGTTCTCGCCGTGCAATCGCAGGGTGGCAAGGAACCCATGGCCGGCAAAGCTTGGAATCGTCAAAAAGGGTAGGCCTTCAATCGCTTCTGCTACCAAGGATGAATATTTCAGGTATGATCCAGACATTGAAAGATTCTCGATGGTCCACCGCATAACGCTACATAGGAGAGAAATATTGATCCGGGCTAAGGGCTTTCAAGGCCCTTAGCTCAATTTACTCCTGGATTCTCCCGGTTGCACCCTTTAAGCGCTTAAAACCCTAAGTCTTACATCCGCATCAGGGCGGCGTAGGTTTCAATTCCATCCCACAGATTCTGGAGCCTAATATTCTCGTTGTAGCTGTGCTGGTTATCGTCGTGATTGGCAATCGGAACGACCATCATCGGCACTCCCAATACCTCCTCGATCATATAGAGAGGAATGCTTGACCCCAGGGTGGGGAGTTTGATCAAATTTGGATGCACACCTTCAACCACCTGAATGACCTCCCGTGAAATCGGAAGTGCCATCGAAGTACGCGCGGCGTTATAACCGGCCGGGTCCACCACGAGCTTGGCTATTTTCGGATGTGTCAGGCGAGTCTGATCGTCCGGGTCTTTGTCTACGATGAAGTAGCCCTGCTTTCGTATGTGGTCCGCCAGACGTTGGACCGCCACCTGCTTGTCGATTCCCTTCGTCAGGCGCAGATCAATCAGCGCAATTGCTGTTGAGGGAATCACGTTACTGGCCTGCGCCCCAACGCGCGAGCTGGCCATGCCGCGGATATTCAACGAGGGGAAAGCGTACGACTCCAGTAGAGGAGTGCCGTTCCCTTCAGTGAGGGCGATCCCGAAATCATGCTTGAGTTGCTCGTCGTACTTCGGGGCTTCGGCAACCGCCTGCCGTTCAACTTCCCCGAAGAGCTCGCTGCCGTCGTAGAAATGGTCGATCAGGATATGACCCTTATCGTCTTTCATCGAGGCCAGCAATTGCGCCAGCATCATGGCCGGGTTCGGCGCCCAGCCGCCGTAGTGTCCGCTATGCAGCTCGCGCCGAGCCCCATAGACTGTAATATCCACCTTCTGAATGCCGCGCACGCCGAAAACCACCTGCTGACGCCTGGTCTGGTGTACAGGCCCGTCACAAATGAAGCAAACGTCTGCCCGCAGCCGTTCTTTGTTTGCAGCCAAAATCTGAGTCAAATGCGCGGAGTCGCTCTCCTCTTCACCTTCCATTATAAACTTGATATTGGATTTTAGCTGAGCCCGGTTGTCCTTCAGTGCGTCTAGTGCGCTGATAAAGGCCATTATGCTTACCTTATCATCGCCTGCCGCGCGAGCGTAGAGGCGCCACTCAGGACCAAAGGGCTGGTTTGGAGCGGGGAGCGGGATTACTTTGGCGCCCTTCTCCACTTCACCGTCTCGGAGGGTTGGCTCGAACGGTGGAGAAGCCCACTCTTTGGGATCGAGCGGCTGTCCGTCATAATGGGCATAAAAAAGTAACGTGCGGGTTGCGCCTGGGGTCAGCATTTCGCCATACACTGCGGGTGGGGCGCCGGGCATTTCAAGCAGGCGCGTTTTCACTCCACGGGCCTCGAACATAGCCTGGATCGCCACGGCGTTCTTTTGTAAAGCTGCTGGGTCAGTAGTGAGGTCGGGTATCTTAACGAAGTCGATGAATTCAGTAATAATGGCGTGCTCGTGCGCCTGACGCCATGTACGAACCTCCATAGAGTTGGAATCTTGCGCCAAAGCTGACACAGAGCCGAAGAACAAAGCGAACAGGGCCATTAGTACAGCATTCGGTTTAATCATACACGATTCTCCTTTGTCCTGAGCAGAACAAATATGCATTTGATAAGGGCGGACCAGTGAAATGGAGATTAACAAATATAGATCACCGGTAGAGTAAGATTAAACGCGATGGGCGTCAATCAGTAAATCCAGGATTTAATGGGTCGATGGGTTACTGCCTGGAGGAAGAAAATAGATCGAAATTGGTCTGGAACAGCCCCAATATAACTTGCCAACATGGAGAATTATGCTCAGGCCAGGGTGTATAACGACAATGATACTAATATGTTAATCAGGTAACCGGCCCCCTCCATAACGCCATAGGGGAGATATTGCAACTTCTGGATACTTCTTATAAAAAGGGATTGCCTGAAGAGCTTAAACAATATCTGGAGTCGAGATGGCAGAGCAAGGCCAAAGAGGCCAAACCGGCGGCGGCAGAGCTTGTGACAGTCAGCAAACCGAACAAAACTAAACTTCCTAAGAAGAGAGCTAATTCCGGGCCGAAAGCGCGGGATTAATAGCTGTTTGAAGGAAACGCTTCAAATCCGCTATCGCTAACTCGCCACGTTTTGTCTTTTTCAGAATATTGCCATTTTTGCGTAAAAGAAACCGTCTTAAGGATCGGGGATTCGGGTCGCCAGTATTGAATACACAGAATTACCGTAGCGTGATTTTTCTTTTCATCAAGTTGCATGTCCCTTAACTCATAATCAATGATCCGGATTTTTCCTTGAAACCTGTCCACCTCTGTCCAGAATTTTTCTTTTTTGTCCGGACTAACAAAAACAGACGCCTGCGAGTAATCCTCAAATCTGAAAGCCTCATTAAAGGCTTTCACCGAGCTTTTTAAATTATCATCATGGCCTTCGGCCGATGCGGAGGCAGCCGCGGTCGCTACAATTAACGCACCTTGAGTGGCTGCTTGACCGGCCATGATGTATGCGCAGGAAACCGTGGACAACAGAATTAACAACATTGCAAAGAGAGTAAGAATTAGTGAACCGGCTTTTTCATCTTTTCCCATAATCTCTCCAAAGCGCCGGAAATTCCTCCAGATTCAACTGTAATAATGCATCAACTTCTGCGCTATGCCTCCGGACTGCATGTTAGGATCGGATTTTTGCCCGAAACACGTCAATCGAGCCCCTAAAATTAGTAAGACAATACGGTTTCCGGTCCGAACATACAAGAGGTATCCCAGTGAGATCGGTTTCTGGATTTCTGGACCCACCCACATCCTCCGATTTTATGGCCCGCCTCCAGTCTGTCCGACTTTTAAGGCTCAGGCAAAAATGATGAGGATAGTATTTGCCAAGGAGAGATCATTTCATTTCGCTGGTTCTTGATAATGGGTAGTATAATAAATTTTTTGGGTTCATTGGGGAAAAGAAGGCCTCATCAAAAAGGTGGTCTCCGTTCATTAGGGACTCCAGCCCCATATCATCTGGATGGCGATTGAGGAAAAGAACGAAGCATACATCCCCGGGGAGTCGTGGCACACCTCATGAGAGCCATTGCCGGAAAGAAACCAGGAGTACTGCCCCTCGTCGGTCTCGGCACATTTGTCGATGCCGGGGATAAAGGCGGAGGACTCAAAGGCACCCAGACCAAGGCTGTAGCTGTGAAGTAATCCTGCAGCACGTGTAATACGTGTGACATCGAGCAAGGAGAGTGCACAATGGCAGTGAAGACGAGAAAAGAGTATCTGGAGTCCTTGAAGGCGATGCGGCCGAATGTCTACAAATTTGGCAAACTCGTTCAGGACGTGACTACTGATCCGGCCACTAAAAGAACAGTTGAGAGCCACGCTCGCGCGTTCGATGCGTCGAATGATCCCCAATATGCCGAGGATTTCACAATGACTTCTTCGTTTACCGGAGAGAAGATCCACCGCTGGAACGGCATGATGGAGACTTTGGACGAGATCATGGCGAACTCGAAACTCAAAAGATGGATGTACCGCTTCAACGGAAGCTGCAACGGTGGTGTGTGTGTTGGCTGGAACGCTCAAAATGTCATGTGGAACATCACCGCTTTGATCGACAAGGAATACGGTACGAACTACAAGGAACGCCTGAAGAGATGGATCATTGAATCTCAGGAAAAAGGTCTCGTGGTAGCCGGCGCCCTGACAGACGCCAAAGGCGACCGCGCTCTGCGGCCTTCTCAGCAGTCTAATCCCGACAGCAATGTCCATGTTAAGGAAGTCCGCTCAGACGGCATAGTTATCAGCGGCTATAAGACGATGATCTGTGGCGTGGCTGCCTCCAATGAAATTTTCATTCTGCCCGGCAGCGGCTATCGTGAAGAGGACCTGGATTATGCGCTTGCATGCGTGGTCCCTAAGGACATCGAGGGTCTAACCGTGGTTGAAACACGCCGCCCGAGCGATTCACGTGAACTGGAAGATGGGTGGGATATTCCCGACACCGGGATCACACAGGCATATCTTTTGTTTCAGGATTGCTTCGTGCCAAACGAAAGAGTCTTCACGTGCAAAGAGTACAAATACAGCGGCAAGATAATCGAGTACTTCACAGCAAATTACCGGGCCTGTATTGGAGCGTGCGTTGCGGGCCAGGGAGACGTCATGATCGGGGCTGGAGCTTTGATGGCTCGAATAAACGGTTTGGCTGCCGGTACTTTTGCCGATAAGATGGTGAAGATGGCTGTAAACAACGAGACCACCTACGCCATGGGAATTGGCGCCATGGCGCTTGGCAAAAAGGGGCCTGGAGGCGCGTGGGTATCCGACTCTCTTACAGCTCATGCCAACAAGGTTCATGTTGCTACCCTTCCCTATGAGACCAAGCGAATTTGCCAGGACATCGGCGGCGGGATAGTGGAGACTGGTTGCTTCCCATCCTGTGAGGATTTCAAAAACCCGGTTTATGGACCCATAATTGAGAAAGCCGTGAAGGCAAGCGATAAATACAGCGGGGAATCCCGTGCGCGGGCCGCCAGGCTCTCGGAATGGCTGACCCTTGGCGCCGGCGTCCCCGGCTGTATGCACGGGGGTGGCTCCCCTGACGGAGCCAAGCTGGTTGTGCGAGCTTTGACGCCAGTCGATCAGTTCGCAGATTATGCCAGGAAGATCGCAGGCATAAAAGAGCAAATTCCCGAGCCGGAAAAGAAGAAAAAGTAACCTCCTAAGCCGGACGAGCCGAAACCCAAAAGGGACGATATGGCCACATGTTGCTCGCGGTCACTCAATCTATGCTGGAACGCACTCTCGTGAGGATTTTTTATGGCAAATGCAAGCTACTGGGCAGACGACTATGTCAAAAAGATCTGCACTGTTGAGAAAGCAATAAGTTTAATCAAATCAGGTCAAAGGGTTTTTATCGGGTCTTCGTGCGGTGAGCCACAGTGCCTTGTGCGGGGGTTATACGATGGAGCCAGATCATTTACAGACCTAGAGATAGTCCGTCTTTTCGCTTCGGAGAGCACTGCTTTAACTTCCATCGCAAACAAAACGCTAAGTCAAGCTATGAACATACGGTCTTTTTATCTCGGATCGGTGAAGTCCAAAGAGCTGGCCAAGAACATTCGTTTTCTGACCCCAATCAATCTCTCCCAAGTGCCCCGCATGTTCAAAAGCAGGAAGCTCCCTTTGCACGTGGCTCTCATTCAGGTCACTCCTCCAGACGATTTCGGATGGATGAACCTGGGGGTTTCAGTCGATGTGACCTTGTCCGCCGCTCTTTCTGCCGACCTTGTCATTGCTCAGGTGAATTCAAGGATGCCCTGGGTGCTCGGTCGAGGTTTCATACATGCAAACGATGTCGATGTGATCGTGGAGCACGATGAGGATCTTCTCACCATTGGGGCCCCTCCGGAGTCCGATCAGGCCGATGTCATCGGGCGGCACATCGCAAATCTCATTGATGACGGATCCACAATCCAAATCAGTCTTGGTACGACGTCCCATGCAACCCTCGTGGCTCTCGCCGACAAGAACGATCTGGGCGTCCACTCTCAATTTCTGACAAACGGCATGATGGACCTGGTCTCGCGGGGTGTCATCACCAACCGCAAAAAGGGATTCAACGACGGAAAGCTGGTAGCAAGCATTGCCATCGGCACCCGGGAGCTTTATCAGTTCCTTCATAATAATCCCGGGGTGGAGTTCCACCCTTCTGACTATGTGAACGACCCCCGCATCATCGCTCGCCATAACAAGATGGTCTGCATGAACGTGGCAATGGCTATGGACCTTACGGGCCAGGTGGCTGCGGATGCCCTCCCCGTCAATCATTATTCGGGCCTGACCGGCATACAGGATTTCATAACAGGGACATCTCTTTGCGAGGACGGCAAGTTCATTCTCATGCTGACCTCAACGGCGGCGGGGGGCAAGCAGAGCCGCATTGTCCCGACGTTGCACGATACCGCCGTGGTGGTTCCAAGAGGAGAAGTCCAATACGTAATAACCGAGTACGGTGCGGTCAACCTGTTCGGAAAGAGTTACCAGGAGAGGGCGCTGGCCTTGATCAGCATTGCTCATCCAGATTTTCGCGAGGAGCTTTTCTACGAGGCAAAGAAGATGGGCTTGCTAGGTCTTGAGCGCACTTTCAACGAATCAATCTATGGCATATACCCCGTCAGGATGGAGGAAACCGTCGAGATCGACGGGGAGGCGGTTACCTTTAGGCCGACCAAGCCGGTGGACGAGAGGTTGCTTCAGGAGCACCTCTACAACTTGGATGAGCAGGATGTGGTTTCAAGATTTTTCGGGGCCAGGGCGTGTTTCCTTCAAACCGATGTGGAGGGCATCTCCCGAACGGACTACATCAAAAGCCTTACCGTGGTGGCGGTGGTCGGGAAAGTGGGCTTCGAGAAGATCGTCGGGATTGGGGAGTATCACCTGGAAGAGGCAATGAACATGGCGGAAGTCGCCTTTTCAGTAAACAAAGACTGGCAGGGAAGAGGACTCGGAAGGGTACTCATCGCAAAGCTCGCCGAGGCTGCCAGAGAAAATGGAATTGCAGGGCTCCTGGCCTACACGTCCTCGGAAAACCTGAGGATGATGAAGCTCTTTAGAACCTTGCCCTATAAGATTAGGTCCGTTATCGGTGAAGAGGTGGTATTGAGCTTGAGATTCGATGAGCCCGAATCGATCTCGCTCTGAACCGATGCCCTACTCTTGGAAACCCAACAAGCAGCTATGAAACGGGGGGAAAACTGGAACTTCCTGGAGGAAACGTCTTGTTTCCAGCACCCTGGGTGGAGGGTTGGCATGCCATTAGAAGAACAGGGTTGCTTGCCAACATGGGGATCCTGCTCAGGCCGTAGTGCATAACAACAGACCAATTTGTGCACTTTCAGTTCAGATTCTTTAGGGGAAGTACCTTTTCTGGAACGCGGAATCCCAATCAACCGATTATAACCGCTTCGACAAATCGAGCAAGTCCTGCCAAACGGGTTGCCAACTGGGGCGTCCTATTTCGAGCGCCATGACGATTTTTTCCTTCAGTTCGGTCAAGTCAAAACTTTTTAAAACATGAAAGTTGACTTCAATCGATTTCGTTTCACCTTCGAAGTAATCACATCCAGTCCAGAGTATAACAGGCAGGTCATAAAAATGGTTTCGGATCTTCAGGAGAATGTCCAGACCGTTGTAGTCAGTCATGTTTATGTCCAAGATGACCAGATCCGGTTTTTCTTCTTCGATTTTCTCCAGAAGCTTGTAACCACAATCCGCTGTGACTACCTCGTATCCGGCTTCGCTCAGTTCCAACGAAAATAGGAGCCTTATATACTCATCGTCATCGGCAGCAAGGATTTTCGGCATAACTTAACCCTCTTTTCCCTTTTGACCATGCCCTTATAATCATCGTCTCAGCGTCTGCGTATT
>JBKQTS010000169.1:0-22996 GCA_052143075.1 Syntrophobacteraceae bacterium
CCGGGCTGACTTATTGAGCCCCTTCGGGGCAAAGGTCCAAACCACAGGTACTCGTTTGCCGGATGAGCCGCACGAATCCCCCCCGACCCCCATTTTGCCGAGTCACTTCGACTGCTCTGCGCGTGTCCGCGTCGATCACGTCGAGGACCGAAACGGTGCAAATTCCCGGAGCAAAGCCGATTGCAACCCATGCGAGCTGAATTCAAACCCGCAGTTGCTTTTTACCGGAGGCCGTCCGGACAGACACTGGCGCACAAGTGTGACAGACGATCAGACTTCCAGATATTTCTGACGCACCGAGTCGTTATCTTTCAATTCCTGAGTGGTGCCATTGAATCCGATGTGCGCCTTTCCCATAAGATAGACGCGATTGGCCAGGGAGAGGGCCACCCTGAGGTTATGTTCCACCATCAGGATGGAAACGCCGGCTTTTACGTTGATCTCTTCGAGAACGTTCCGGACTTCCTGAACCATGAGCGGAGCCAGGCCTTCGGTCGGTTCGTCCACGATCAGCAACTTGGGGTTTCCCATCAGGGAACGGCCAATGGAAAGCATTTGTTGCTCGCCGCCGGACAGGAATCTCCCCTTGGACTCGCACCTTTCCCCCAACTTGGGAAAGTGCTGGAAAACCCTCTCAATAGTCCAAACGCTCGGATCACCGGGATTTCTGATCTTCCCGCCTTTGACACCCAGGCGGAGGTTGTCCATGACGGTTAGATCGGGGAAAATCCGCCTTTCTTCCGGGACGTATCCCAGACCGGCCCGGGCGGCTTTGTAAGGCGCAAAGCCCGTAATGTCACTGCCCTGAAAGATGACCTTCCCGGATCTCGACTTCACAAGGCCCATGATCGTCTTAAGGGTAGTGCTTTTTCCCATTCCGTTTCTGCCCAGGAGACAAACAAATTCCCCTTCGGACACATTCAGGGAAATGCCTTGCAGAACGTGGCTCGAGCCATAATACGTATTCAGATCGTGACATTCCAACAGCATGCTTTTATCCTTGTCTAAACCATGAGATCGCCGAGATAAGCGTCCTTGACCGACTGGTTTCTCCGGATCTCGTCCGGGGTCCCTGTGGCCAGGATGCGTCCGTAGTGAAGGACGGTGATGCGATCCGCGAGATTGAAGACCACGTCCATGTCGTGTTCGATAATCACGACCGTCTTGCCCTCCGTCAGCTTCCTGATCAGCTCTACGGCGTTATGCGTTTCATCCCGGGACATGCCGGCCGAGAACTCATCAAGAAGGACCAGCTCCGGATCGGTCGCGAGCGCCAGACTGATCTCGAGAGCCCGGTGCTTGCCATACGACAGGGCGCTTGCCGGAACATCCCGCTCGTTCATCAGACCGATGCTCTTCAGGATGTCTTCAGTCTCTTGAGTTATATGTTTCATCCCGTCAACCATCCGGAAGAGGTTGAAACGGATTCCTCTCTTGGAGAGGGCCGCCAGCCGGATGTTCTGGAAAGCCGTCAACTTATTGAAGGTGGAGGTGATCTGGAAAGAACGCCCCATCCCCAGGCGGTTGAGCTTGTTCGGCTCGAATCCCGAAACGTCCCCGCCTTTGAAGAACACCTGCCCATGGCTCGGCTTATAGGTGCCGGTGATGACGTTAAAAAGGGTGGTCTTCCCGGCCCCATTGGGTCCGATCACGGCGTGCCTCTCTCCCTGTTTCACCTGGAGATTGACGTCGAACAAAATTCTCAGTCCGCTGAAATCCTTGAAAAGGCCCTTTGTCTCCAGAATATTCATGCAACTTTCTCCAGTTTTTCTTCAGTCACCACCGGCTGCAGCCTGGGCCCGATCGGGAAAAATTTCTGTTTCAACACGTTTATCCACCCGGTGAAACCCCCGGGCGCGAACAGGATGACCAGAATCAGGATTATTCCCACGAACAGTTCCACGCGATCTGTAAAGCGCTGGACCACTTCCTCGATGATCTGGAAAATGCCGGCGCCCCAGATGGGGCCGAAGAAGCTTCCTATACCACCGACCATCGCAGAGATGATCGGGTTGAAGGAGATGAGCACGCCCAGGGACCCGTCCGCTGAGACCATGTTATTAAACAGGGCATACATGGCGCCAGCCATGCCGGCAAAGGCTGCGGAGAAGATGTAGATGACGGCCTTGATCTGCGGGACCTTGTACCCCAGGTAATCAATCCTTTTGGCATTGTCGCGCACGCCGACCTGAAGCTGGCCGAAAGGCGTCTTAGTGAAAAACCACATGATCCAGAGACTCAACCCGAGTACGACGACGGCGAAATAGTAGAAATTAACGGGGTCGTTTTTCAGCGGAATGGCGGCGATTCCCGGAATATTCAGGTTCGGAACCGGGAAGTTTCCTATGCCGTCCTCTCCCCCGGTGATGCCTCTAAGCTTCAAAGCCAGAACGTACATGATCTGGCCGAGAGCGAGATGCAGCATGGCAAAGGCCGTCCCGCTCACCCTGACCACCAGGGGGGACAAAATCGCGGCGAGAACAATGGCCGCGACAAATCCGATCCCCAGCGCCGGCGCCAGGGCGATCCCATGGATATGTTTCAATGCCAGGGCCGTTCCGTATCCGCCTGCTCCGAAGAATATGGCGTGACCGAAACTAAGGAGCCCGGTGTAGCCGAGGAGAAGGTTCAGGGAGACCGCATAGACGGCAAAGATGGCGAAGGTTACGAAGACGTTCGTATAATAAATTCCAGATATTTTCGGGTACAGGGCTAGAACGACAACCAGCACTGCCCATAATATCCATTGCAGTTTTTTGTTCATGATTTGCGCTCTCCAAATAAACCGTTCGGCTTGAAGGCCAGCACGATGGCCATGAAAAGGACCATGAGGACCGGGGCCAACTGCGAAACGAACTGGACGCCGTACGAACTGAGGAAGCCGAAAATGATCGAGACGATAAACGCCCCCATCAGGCTCCCGAATCCGCCCGTGACCACCACGATAAAGGCGTCCATGCCGACTTGGCCATCCAACCCGGGAAAAACGGTCAGGATTGGAGCGATCACAACGCCCGCGACTCCCGCCAGCCAGGTGCCGATCCCGAAGACCAACATGAAGACCACCGGAATGTTGATGCCCAGGGCATTGACCATATCGGAGTCGGAAACGGCCGCAGTGACGATCTTGCCCAGGCGGGTTTTATAGAGAACCAGGGCCATAAAACCCAGAACGGCTACAGCCAGAGCAATGACGAAAAGCCGGTAAATCGGGTATTCCAGCCCCGCGAATTTCACCATTCCTGCGAGTTCAGGCGGCACCGGGACGGGAAGGCTTTCCGTTCCCCAGAAAATCTTTACGGCAGCCAGGATCACCATGCCGACGCCAACCGTCAGGATCAACTCGCCCATGTGTCCGAGGCCGTGAATCCTGCGGAGCAAAAATCTTTCCAGAATGATGCCGAAAAACGCAGTGGCGATCGGGGCGATCAATAGCGCAAGCCAGTAACTGCCGGTCCACTCGACAACCTGGTAGCCGAAATAAGCAGCGAGCATGAAAAAAGCCGTGTGGGCAAGATTCAGAATCCCCATCATTCCGAATATTATGTTGAGGCCGGAGGCGATGAGAAACAGGATCATGCCGTAGGCAAGCCCATGAATACCCTGGGCCACATACAGAGAGGTAGTTGGATCCATCAATAAATTTCCTCTTGTTATTAAACGGTGAAATTAGCGCCTTTGCTATGTCCAACATCCTGGAATGAAAAAACACACGGAGCGCCGTGAACGCACTGCGCCCCGTGTTTTTTTCGCAATACCGATTATTTTTTACTCACCCCAATCGTTCTTCCCCTTGCACCGGTCCAAACACTGATCCATCCAGGGAAGCACCTTGTCGGCGGGCAATGTGTAAATTTTCGACGCATAAGACGCATCCTTGAACCAATAGTAAGGAGGAATCGTAAAGGTAGCCTTTTGCTCTTCCGGCGTGCCGTATACCGTGGCGGACAGGTCCTCGATGGCCTTGTGATCACATGCCCGCATTTTCAAGACCTTGCCATCCGCCCCACGATAGGTGTCTCCCTCCCAGAGCTGAACGATTTTATCGGCATTGGTAGTCTTTGCGCGTTCAATAACACTTACAAGCCAGTAGGTTTGAGTCACCCAACTGCCTCCAACCGCAGCGGGCATGTATGCCCATGTGTGACTATTATAAGGCGGGGTAGTCCACTTCTTCCATTGATTGTTCCAGGCCTCGTATAATTTCAACCATCCAGGCGCAGAGCTGAAAGGAACAGGCGAGTGATTTGCGAAGACATTGACCCAACCTCTTCCACCTTCTATCCCCACGTCGTGCAGCGTGTTGGTCTCCGTCATGAAGATATGAGCGAAGGGCAGGTTGACCCCCATCTGCCTGGACTGCTTGGCAAGATTGGATGCATCAGGCATCCAGTCGCCGGTGAAGATGACCTCGGCGCCGGAAGCTTTGATCTTCTCAAGGTAGGGGGCAAAATCGGTCAGGAAGAGTTTATGGTAATCCTCACCGACAATCTGCGCTTCGGGATAGTACAGAGCCAAGCCTCTTTTAAAGCCATCGGCGAAATTATGGCCGAACCCATAATCCTGACAAAGAATATAGAATTTCTTATCATGTTTTTGGATCTGACCGTAGTAGTAGGCGAGGCCGCGGGCAACCTGGTCAGTGGAAACGCCGCTTTGGAATGAGTAAGGTCCAAAATTTTCAGCGTCCTGGATATCATCAGAGGTGCTGCAGGCATTTTGGGCAACGACTTTGTACTTATTGGCGACTTCGTTGATCACTTTCTGGATGTGGCTGCCGTCGGTGCCCCAGAGGACATCGACCTTTTCCTGGAGGACCATTCGTTCAGCAACTTTCTTGGCCTGGTCCGTTTTGCCCATGGTATCGGCCTTTATCACTTCAATAAGTTTCTTCTTGCCATCGACAAAGATGCCACCCCGTTTGTTGATATCATGGGCAACCCAGGTAACGGCGCCCCAGTAATACTGGCCATTCATAGCCGACGGTCCGGAAAACGACGCCACAATTGCGATCTTGATGGTGTCGCCCGTCGGACTGACCCAGGTCGAGGGATCATAGTCGGACATATCACCCATCTTATCGCCATCAAAGGCTGCATTTGCCTTGGCCAATTTATCCGCCGGGTCTGCCTTACCTTCTTCGGCCATGACAATTGACGGGCTGTAAACCATCAGAGATAAAGCAATAGAAACCATCAGTAACATAAAAAAACTTTTACCAATCTTTTTCATTTGAAACTCCCCTTTTTTCATGGTCCTGTTCTCCTTTCCTTGAGTCTGAAGATTCTACAACTTGGCTGTTCAGCGATGGGGAACTGCATTTCCGGGTCAGATTCGGCTCGAAAATACTCCTGAAAACGGAAAGATTCAGAATCCATTATGTTGAGGCCGGAGGCAATGAGAAAAAGGATCATGCCGTAGGCAAGCCCATGGATACCCTGGGCCACATACAGAGAGGTAGTTGGCTCAGTCAATAAATTTCCTCTCGTTATTAAACGGTTAAATTAATCAGTCTACCCAATCATTCTTTCCCTTGCTGCACACGGAGCGCGGTGAAAGCACTGCGCCCCGTGTTTTTTGCGTAATACCGATTATTTTTTACTCACCCCAATCGTTCTTCCCCTTGCACCGGTCAAGATTCTGATCCATCTTGGGAAGCACCTTATCGGCCGGCAATGTGTATATTTGCGACGCATAACACGAATTCTTGAACCAATAGTAAGGAGGAATCGTATAGGTGGCCTTTTGCTCTTCCGGCGTGCCGTATACGGTGGCGGACAGGTCCCGGATGGCCTTGTGATCACAGGCCCGCATTTTCAAGACCTTGCCATCCGCCCCACGATAGGTGTCTCCTTCCCAGAGCTGAGCGATTTTATCGGCATTGGTGGTCTTTGCGCGTTCTATAACGCTTAAAAGCCAGTAGGTTTGAGTCACCCAGATGTTTCCAACCGCAGCGGTCCCGTATTTATAGTCGCGAGTATTATAAGGCGGGGTCCACGTCTTCCATTGTTTCTGCCAGGCCTCGAACATTTTCAACCATCCAGGCGCAGCGCTGAAAGGAACAGGCGAGTGAGTTGAGTAGACATTGACCCAACCTCTTGACCCTTCTATCCCCAATTCGTGCAGCATGTCGGCGCCCGTCATGTAGATATGAGCGAAAGGCAGGTTGACCCCCATCTGCCTGGACTGCTTGGCAAGATTGGATGCATCAGGATTCCAGTCGCCGGTGAAGATGACCTCGGCGCCGGAAGCTTTGATCTTCTCAAGGTAGGGGGCAAAATCGGTCAGGAAGAGTTTATGGTAATCCTCACCGACAATCTGCGCGTCGGGATAGTACTGAGCCAGGCCTTTTTTAAAGCCATCGGCGAAATCATGGCCGAACGAATAATCCTGACAAAGAATATAGAATTTCTTTTCTTGTTTTCGGATCTGTCCGTAGTAGTAGGCAAGGCCGCGGGCAACCTGCTCAGTGGAAACGGCGCTTTGGAATGAGTAAGGTCCAAAATTCTCAGCGTTTTGGAGATCATCAGCGTTGGCGGTGGCATTTTGGGCAATGACCTTGTACTTGTTGGCAGCTTCGTTGATGATTTTCATGATGTTGCTGCCGTCGGTGCCCCAGAGGACATGGACCTTTTCCTGGAGGATCATTCGTTCACAAACTTTCTTGGCCTGGTCCGGCTTGCTCATGGTATCGGCCTTGATCACTTCAATCAGTTTCTTCTTGCCATCGACAAAGATGCCACCCCGTTTGTTGATGTCATGGGCAACCCAGGTAATGGAGTTCCAGTAATACTGGCCATTGATAGCCGCCGGTCCGGAAAACGACGCCACAATCGCGATCTTGATAGTGTCGCCCGTCGGACTGACCCAGGTCGCGGGATTATAGTCGGACATATCACCCATCTTATCGCCATCAAAGGCCGCATTTGCCTTGGCCAATTTATCCGCCGGGTCTGCCTTGCCTTCTGCGGCCATGACAACTGACGGGCTGTAAGCCATCAGAGATAAAGCAATAGAAACCATCAGTAACATAAAAAAACTTTTGCCAATCCTTTTCATTTCAAGCCCCCTATTCAGGTCCTATTCGTCTTTGACTTAAGTCTGAATAATTCTACAATTTAACTCTTCAGCGAAACCGAACTGCATTTACGGGTCAGATTCGGCTCGAAAATGCTCCTAAAAATGCGAAAACTCCGAAAATCTACAACATTACCTTTAAGACCCACAAGAAAAACGCCGGTGAGAGCACTTTTGGCAGTTTCAGACACACCTCCTTCCCTGGATTTGATGACATGGTTTTCACGCCCCATCGTGTTGGCTGTGGCTCAAGCGAAAACGATGCTATAGCAACGGGAGAGGGAAAGAGCCGACGCAACATGTACGTGCCACCTTTACTCGTACGGCACTCGAACGGGGTCTTTTACCAGAACGGGGTCGAGGCACGCTAACATTACGATATTTAAAGATTAAGTTCTTAGAAACCCCTGTTTTTTGTGTTTAGAAGGCCATTTTTGACCTCGCAATCATCGCTGCAAGAAGCCCAAGGTTCGCGGGGACTGGATCCGCCATTCAACGACTTTACCGGCTTTGATTTATCTGAGGCCACAGGTTCAGCCGCCAGTTAACCCTTTAATGTGATTTTGGCGTTGCATTTCTCAAGAACGAGGGGAGCAGGGCAAAAAATATTCCTGCTTCTCGCTTTGTGCTCCACGCTGCCAACTATCGAGGCAGCACTTTAATGATCACCGGCTCGCCCTCGATTTCGCCGCTAAGCAGGGTCATCAATCTGGCGGCTTTCGAAACGCTTTTGACCGGTGGAAGCTGAACGGCGAAAACTTCCCCGAACACCTTGTGCTTCAGGGTTTTGACGTCTGCGTTGTATCCTTTTCCCCTGATGCGGTCTTTTATCTCCTCGGCCTTCTCCCGATCCACGAATGAGCCAATGCGGATCATGTATCGATAGGGTCCCGATTTAGGACCATTAGCGATGTTTCCCTGAACCGGGGCGCCTCCATCGTTCAGGACCGGGGCTTTGTCGGCCACAGGAGCCTGAGTTTCTTCTGGGATCTCCAACCGGACCGGGGCGGGCGGCACTGTTTCGGAAACACTTTTCTCACTGCCGGTTGCCGGGGCCTCAGGAATGGATGGCTCCGGTTCCGCCTTGGGCGCATTCTCAACGGGGAGCTTGACCTCGGCTTCCTTCACCATCTCACCCGCTGGCGGAGGCGCTGGAACTTTCGCACTGAGGACTTCCGTCCTGCTGACCGGCGGAACTTCTTTGGGCGTCAAGAGGGCCATCGAGGTGACCACGACCAGTCCCGAAAACACAACCAGGGCCGGAACCAATACAAATCTCCACCTGAAGGAAACTCCCTGTTGTCCACCTTGAAAATCTATGATCACCTCTTTGACGATTTTGTCATCCACGGGATTACGCTGATAGCCAAAGGCAGTGATAAGCGCATTGTCGCACAGGATATTGATTATCCGGGGAATTCCATTAGACTCTTTGACAATACGCTTCAGGGCTTTTTTAGCAAAAACCGGGTTGTGGAATGAGGATGCCTTCATCAGCCTGTGCTCGATATAGGCAAGACTTTCGGCAGGCCGCAGGGGATCGATGCGACACCGGACCCCTATCCGATCCTTGAGCTCTTTCAATTCAGGCAGATCCAGCTTGTTCTCGAACTCCAGCTGGCCCACGAGTATTATTTGCAGCAGCTTCTCCTGCGAGTTCTCCCTATTTGACAGCATCAGGAGCCGTTCGAGGGTCTCCACGGGCATGTTCTGCGCTTCATCGATTATCAGCAAGACATTATGGTCGTTTTTGTATTCATCGATCACGTAACGGAAGATGCTGTCAACGAGTTCCCGAGGGTCCTTATCGACAGCCGGAATGCCAAGCTCCGAAGCAATTTGCTTCAACAGCTCATGGAAGGAAAGCGCCGGATTGAATATATATGCGGTCCTGATTCTTTCCGGGTCGGTTCCCTCCAGATATGACATCAGAATCGTCGTTTTCCCTACCCCGACCTCCCCGGTAACGGCGACGAATCCCTTCCGCTGTTGGATGCCATAGAAGATCGAGGTGAAGGCATCCTGGTGACTCGGACTCAAAAAAAGAAATTCCGGATCAGGAGTGATGTGGAAAGGATTTTTTGTGAATTTGAAGAAGTCGAGGTACATCGTTACCCTTAGCTTTTATCCACAATAATGCATAAAGTCCTGCGCCATGCGTGCCTAAGAGCATTTCCGGCTTATATTCTACTCGAAGAGGTTCCTATGGATGGCGAATCGAATAATCCAATTTCACAATGAAAAGCGCAAGAGAAATTTAACGCGATCGGTTTTAGCAGTTTCAGGGCACACCATTGTCTTCATAATTCATCGCCGCATTTCCGCCCCGTCGTGTTGAAGGAACTCAGGCGAAAACCAGCCATCCGTTGGAGAAACTCAACAAGTCGATCAAAAAGCAAAATCGCCCCCTCACTTCTCGCTGAGCAGCCTGGTTTTGAGAAATCGCCGAGTGCTTTCCCCAAGTGGAGCAGGAACCAGGTAATTCGTATTAAAGTTCAATGATGGAACAACCGATTCCCAATGCGGAACGCTCAATCTGGTTTCGAAGGGTGACTTCATGAAAAACAAGACTGCAATCCAGGATCACCTGTTTTGTTCCGCCCTGGCATTGAAAACTATTGCGATTTTCATCACCTGGTATGCACTTGATAGATACGCTTTCCTGATCTACGAGAGAAATCCCCTGACAAGATTTCTTCTTCAGCATGATTTCGCGCACGTCCTGGTCCAATTGGCAGTGTCCACCTTTATGTGCATCAGTTATTCCATGGTGCGGAGGGAATACCTAGTGGGGTACAGGAAAAGGTCAATTCGTTGCTCATTCAACGCCATGGCCGGATTCGTTTTCTTAACCTGCCTGTGGGACGCCGCAAACGATACCATCGTTTTACTGGTGGCGTCTTTATCCTGAATTCACAGTTGAGTCCTGCCGGACCGCGAGAGAGGATTCGACCCGACTTTCGCGCTGTTTCAAAAGAGTCGAACTTCCGTCACCTGCACGAATAAGAATAAAAGGCCCTTACTAAATAAGGGAAAAGACGCTCTGTAGAGTCGGATAGAGCTGAGCCTATCTTTGGCTATATCCACCTTGCTCACATCCCATGAGCATCGATATAGCTTCCCACTGGCTCTAACGACACCCTTGTCATAGCAAGGGACAGGAGAGAATGAAAAGGCTGAAAAGGGACCTGGCAATCCTCTGAGGTAGAGCGCGTCACGGAGTAACGATCGGGAAGTTCCCGTCCGGGTCGTCGAACAGAGAGAACAGGGATAACAGCTTCATCCGATTGCCTTTGACATGCAGATCGTCAGAGAAAACGAGATCCTTGATCGACGCCTGCCTGGTAACGAGCTTGATCCAGAACGGGCGCGTCAGGGTCAAAGTGGCGTCGGCATGCGGGTCTTCCTCGGTCTCCTTGTGATGCAGCACGGAGTTTTCGAGGCGCACGACGATGGTCGCGCCCACGTCCTTGAAGACAAAGTTGACGGTTATTTCCTTGCCGTTCGCCCTGGCACAGTTCAACCGTGTCGCCAAGGCGGTAAAGAACTGGTCGAGAGGGATGTTGTTCAAGATGTCCGCAGCACCTGCCAAAGTCCCGGTGCGGCGCACGCCGTGCCGCAGCTCCTGCGATGGGAGAAGCTCTTTCCGGAAGCTATACAGGAGTCGAATCCCGGACCATACAGGCCCGGAGCCATTTTGCAGTGTCATAAAACACCAATGCAACACCGTAGCGCGCCCGATTCAAACCAGCAGTTACTCTTTACTGAGAATGTCCGGACAGACACTGGAACACAGGTGGGATCGATGATCGGCAGAGGGAAATCCAGACAGGTAAGATGCCCCTTCTTCATCTGCATCCGGGGCAGGATGTGAACCGCTGATTGCCGCTCCTTTAAATCCTTCTTCTCAAAATCATCCGGATGTGTTGAACTCTCGAGCCATCGGGAATTCAAGGGCAGGAGACAGATGCCGAGTTTTGATGATTCTCAGGTCTGGAGAAGATAACTTGTTGAGTCGGCCACTCACGAATGAATTACACAAGATATTTACGGCCATCGAGTCGGGACTCTCGAGCTCGGAGGACCTTTCGAACCAACTCGGCTATTTGTTTCATGGAGAATGGCTTCATCACCAGTTCCATACCAAGGTCCAAAGCACTCTCCTCGGTGACCTTCTCGCTGAATCCCGTGCAAAGGATAATTGGAATATCAGGCTGCATCCGGCGGATTTCTCTGGAAAGATCTATTCCGGTCAGGTTCGGCATCGTGTAATCAGTAATGATCAGGTCGAACTCGCCGGGCCTGGAACGAAAGATCTCAAGCGCACGCAGACTATCTGTCTCGGGGGTAACTTCATAGCCCAACCGCTCTAAAATTGCGGTTCCCATTTCGACCAGGATTAGTTCGTCATCTATGAGGAAAATCCTTTCCGTACCGGTTGGCAGTACTTGTCCGGTCTCAATAACCACACCGGCACTTGCTTCCACTGCCGGAATGTAGATGCTGAAAGTACTGCCTTTGCCGGGTTTGCTCTGGACAGCAATAGCGCCATCGTGCCGTTTAACTATCCCATGTACAACAGCCAGCCCGAGCCCACTTCCTTTTCCCACTTCCTTTGTCGTAAAATAGGGGTCGAAAATGCGCTCCAATGTTGCTGTATCCATCCCGCTGCCCGTATCTGAAATGCACAATTTCAGGTATGGTCCAGGCTTAAGATCAACGATTGACTGAGCGGTCAAATCACTTTTGCTCAAATCGACACAGAACAGGCTAACTTCCAGAATGCCCTTGTCACCCATTGCATGGGCAGCGTTGGTGCAAAGATTCAGCAATACTTGGTGTATTTGGGTTGAATCGGCGGATGCAACGCCATTTTCTATGTTTTGCCTGATCTCGATTGAACTTGGCAATGAAGCCCTCAATAACTTCAGAGCTTCTTTGACTATCGAACTGATCTGCACCGGCATTTTCTGCTGCTTTTTACCAGGTCGACCGAATGCCAGAATCTGTTTCACCAGGTCCCTTGCCCTCATGGCAGCGTTCAGTATCTGTTCCAGGCCATGCCTCATAGGGCTGAGCTGCGGAGTGTCGCTTAGAGCCAACTCCGTATAGCCAATGATAGGGGCCAGAAGGTTGTTGAAATCATGGGCTATTCCCCCTGCAAGAGTCCCGATGGCTTCCAGTTTCCGGGCCTGGCGAAGCTGCGCTTCGAGCATCTCCTTTTCTTCCTCCGCATGCTTACGCTCAGTGATATCCTCTACAAAACCCTCTATATACAAAGGCTTCCCTTCTCTGTCACGCACCGCCCAGGCGTGAAGGTTACCCGTGAAGATGTTCCCATCTTTCCGCCTGTAAAGATTCTCTGCGCGGATGGACCCTTCGGCATCAAAGATCATGCGCATGATTTCATTTTGGCGTGAAGGATCTGAGTAGGGGTCAACGACAGCATCGTTTACATGAATCTGCGATTCCTCTGGTGAATCAAAACCAAACATCCGGGCATAAGCCGGATTCACATTGATGAGCTTTCCATCAGGGGTAGATCGGAAGATGCCCAGCACGGCGTCTTCAAACAGTCTCCTGTACCTGTCCTCGCTGAGAAGCAGGGACTCCTCGGTTTGTTTGCGCTCAGTGATATCACGGACGAAAACTAGAGTACCTTCACCCTTCTGGTAT
The DNA here is from genome assembly GCA_052143075.1 of Syntrophobacteraceae bacterium. Lineage (GTDB taxonomy): Bacteria > Desulfobacterota > Syntrophobacteria > Syntrophobacterales > Syntrophobacteraceae > SbD1. Next base: position 12,754 of record JBKQTS010000169.1, read on the forward strand.
CTGATGGGTGCGGAATGGGCCTCAACGTAAATGGTCGTCCCATCGAGTTTCACGTGTTTCTGCTCTATCAGCGGAGCGGGTTCCCCTTCCTCGTTTACTGACGGAATACGCTCCAGAATTCTTGCATGGTAATCAGGATGGACACGTTCCACGATATCGTGGCTCAACAATTCTTTCTCCGATTCCGCCCCATACATCCGGATAGCTGCATCGTTTACGTAAGCAAAACGTCCCTCCACTTGTATAAAAATCGCATCCGGCGCACTTTCCACTAGTGTTCGAAACTGTTCTTCACTCTCCCGTAGTACTTCCTCAGCCCGCTTGTTGTTGGTAATATCGATGGCAACGCCAAGCACCGCGGGCGTCTTATCGCCAAAGATGTGGAAAGGAACCTTGGTGGTCTGATGGAAACGCAGGTTACCATGTGCGTCAGTATAGGGTTCCTCAGGAATGAACTTGGTTTCTCCCTTCGTCATGACTTCCCGGTCATCCCGCAACATGTTTTGAAGTTCGTTTGCGTCGGGATGGAAGTCGGCGTGATATTTTCCAGTGAGAGCACTGACACTCGTGTTGTTGGCCTCAGCGACCGCTTTGTTTACCAGGAGATATTTTCCATCCCAGTCCTTAGCGAAGATCATGTGTGGCACCAGGTCAATGATTTGCCGGAGTCTCGCTTCGCTCTCGCGCAACGCCTGTTCGGCCTGTTTCTGCTCCCATTGGCGTGACTCCAAATCATCGGTCATTCTATTGAAAGCATTGGCAAGGTCATCCAATTCAGCAGTGCCGGACAGAGCCACTGGAGTCTGGCTCCCTCCCCTACCGAGTGCCAGTACATGGTCCCGGAGTTTTCCGACCGAAGTGGATATTTTCCGTAAAAAGGCCAGCGCGATACCGAAAGCAATGATTGTGACAAAGAGCCTCATGCCTGCCTGAGGCAGCAGTTTGAATTTCACTGCATCCATAACAACATCTTCGGCGCGACTTGCTTCAGAAACCCAACCGATAGAAGGGATAGGGGCAAAGGCGGCCAGTTGTGGTTTGCCTGTCGAGACCGAGGTGACTTTTGTAACTATCTCTTTGGATTTGAGAGCATCTTTAAGCATGGGAACCTGTGCGAGCCAGTTGCGCTGTTCCCATGTATAGTTTGTTACAGGGTAACGATAAACAAGCATACCTTTGCTATCGAGGATACTGACGGACGCATCTGAGGACCTCTGGATTCCCAGTACCCCTTTAAGTTCATCCGGAGCGATTTCAGCAATGACTATGCCGATCAGGTCACCTCCCTCACTCCTGATGCCTCTGCTTATCGTGAATGTTGGGAGCCCTGTTTTCTTTGAGAGGATCAGGTCGCTAACCACAATATCCCGTCCGGCTAGAATTTCTCGAAAGTACGAGCTGTCAGTTAAATCGATGCCGATAGACTCCGAATCGGTTGCAGCAAGAATATGTCCATCAGGATTCACCCAAAACAATTGGCGAAATGTGGAACGCATTGTCCGGGCTTTAGCAAGTATGCGGTTCTGGTCCTGGTTTGACAACGGCTGTGATGAAGTCAGTGCAGTTCCGATCAGAAGTTCATCAATGAGAATATCCTTGAAGAATGTCTCGAAATTCATGGAGAGCGCACGGGCCAATTCAAGGTTGGCTTGGAGTTCCTCAGCTCGGCGACTCTGGAATCTGTCATAGTACATGTAAGTTAGTATGAAAAAATTGGGGATAATCAAGATGACAAGGAGCAGGATGAGTTTGCCTTGGATGCTCCGGAAAAACCGTGTTTTGAGAGGGGGCGGATCGAGATTTGACGTCATCAGGACCTCTTTTGCGGCTTGTACGAGAAGGACCGGAACGACTTGCAGTATTAGTCTACAGTTTTTTTCCAGAAGATGTCTATCATCTCCATGCGATTTTTAAAAGGAAAAGAGCAGATTATATCGGGAATATGAGGTGCTGATGTCTTTGTGAGCGCCTTTTCCGGTAACTTGCCACAAATGCGAATTCCCGAAGCAATTTCGATTGCAAACCATGTGATTTGAATATCATGACCCTTTGGGAAATGCTCTTGCCGGTAGCTATAGGGGGGAGCGAACCCAGGACTATACCGGCCCAGAGCCATTTTACAGTGTTATTTCGATAATTGTATTGCTGTAAAAAGACTTATAGTTTATAAGAAGAGATTACACTTTAGCCGCAGGAAATCCCTGTGGTTTTTTTTATTTTCAATCAGGAGTCAATCAAGCATGATCAGTGCCTCAAACGTGGCCCTGTCTTACGGCAAGAGGGTCATTTTCAAAGACGTCAACATAAAGTTCACCCCGGGAAACTGTTATGGACTTATCGGCGCCAACGGCTCCGGCAAATCGACCTTTCTCAAAATTCTTGCGGGCGGTATAGAACCGGACAAAGGCGAAATCATCGTCGGCGCAAGGGATCGTGTGGCGGTTCTCAGCCAAGACCAGTTCGCATTCGATGAAGAGACAGTATTCAATACCGTTATCATGGGGCATGAACGGCTGTATAAGGTCATGGCCGAGAGGGAGGCGATCTACGCGAAGGCGGATTTTTCCGATGAGGACGGCATTCGCTCGGCAGAACTGGAGGGGGAGTTCGCCGAGATGAACGGCTACGAGGCGGAGTCTGAGGCCGCAGTGCTTCTGAACGGTCTTGGCATACCTGAAGAGCTGCGTTCTAAAAGAATGAAGGAACTGGAGGGGGGCGACAAGGTGCGGGTGCTGCTGGCCCAGGCCCTTTTCGGCAACCCCGACGTGCTGTTGCTCGATGAGCCGACCAACAACCTGGACCTGAAGTCCATCGCCTGGTTGGAGGATTATCTCATCCGCTTTCCAAACACGGTCATCGTCGTTTCCCATGACCGGCACTTCCTCAACCAGGTCTGTACTCATGTAGCGGATATCGACTTCGGCAGGATACGGGTCTACGCCGGCAATTACGACTTCTGGTACCAGGCGAGCCAGATGACGCTCAAGCAGAAGCTGGATGAGAATCGTAAAATCACTGAAAAAGCCAACGAACTGAAGGAATTTATCCAGCGCTTCAGTTCCAACGCCTCCAAGGCGAAGCAGGCCACTTCGCGGAAAAAGCTGCTGGAAAAGTTAACGCTCGATGATATGCCGGTCTCTTCAAGGAAGTATCCGCACGTCGTGTTTAAGCCCGAGCGTCCATGCGGCGACATTATTCTGGAGATAAAAGGACTGTCCAAGGTTATTGACGGGTTCCCCGTATTTAACGACCTTACCCTTACGGTAAGTAAGGGGGACAAGATTGCTTTTGTCGGCGGCAACAGCCTCGCCAAAACGACACTGTTCCAGATCCTGACCGGGGAACTGGAGCCGGACAGCGGCAGTTTCCGCTGGGGCGTCACCATCACTCCCGCCTATTTCCCAAAGGAAAACAGCGCATACTTCGACACGGATATGACCCTTGTCGAGTGGCTCGGTCAGTATTCTCCCACCACTGAGGGAGAGCACTTCGCCAGGGGGTTCCTTGGCAAGATGTTGTTTTCAGGAGATGAGGCGATGAAGAAGACCCGTGTGCTCTCCGGTGGGGAGCGGGTCCGCTGCATGCTTTCCAGGATGATGCTGGTTGGCGCCAATGCCCTCATTATGGATGAACCGACCAATCACCTGGACCTCGAATCGATCACCGCTCTGAATAACGGGCTAACCGCCTTCACGGAGGTGGTGATGTTTTCCTCCCACGACCATGAATTCCTTTCCACCGTGGCGAACAGGATCGTCGAGATCACGCCCGGCGGGACCATCGATCGGATGATGGGGTTCGATGAGTACCTGGAAAATGGGGAGGTAGCAGGGTTCAGGGATAGGTTGTTAACCGGCCACTGCGACCTCAATCTTTGACAAACGCTACCAGGGTATGAAAAAGGGTTCTTCGGTGGAAGAAACTCCTAAAAATTGCTCATGATTTCGTAATTCCGGCGGAAAGGCGGAATCCAGGCGTTTTCCCAACTAATTAATTTTAAAGCAAAAGACACTGGACCCCGGCCCCCGGACTAGACACTTCCGGGGCAGGCCCCGCCGGGGTGACGTCTATACGGTTTTCACCCTGATGTGGGAATTCCAATCCTTTTTCATCACCCAGACGCCGCCTTCCATGGCGGCGCTCGCAGGTCTCATGGACAAACACCTCCCTCCTCGTTGGTAATCGACAGACGCCTGGTATTTCATCACGATCTTCACGCATAAGCGGTATCCCTATTTCGAATCGAAAAAAGCAGGCAGCATCCTGATGGACGTATGCCATTCCGTTTGCGGAATACGGATCGCTACGGTGGATGGCTGAACGCCGCCGTGGAAGGCGGCGCTACCGTGGGGAGATGAAAGGCCTACGCCGGGACAGGTTCACCGTGGGGCAGCAGAATATCCGGCTTCCGATTTTGGGCATGGCGTGTTATACTGAACGCTTGCTTTTGTCTTTGCAGCCGATCAGAAGCAATTAACTCCCAGCATTCTTTGAAAGATAGATACCGGAGACCTCGATGGATTACAAAGCTACGCTGAATCTTCCCCAGACCGACTTTCCGATGAAGGCCAACCTTGCGGTCCGGGAGCCCGAACTGCTCAAAAGATGGGATGAAATGGGTCTCTACGAAAAGTTGCGCGAGAAAAGCAAAGGCCATCCGCGATATATTCTCCACGACGGGCCGCCCTATGCGAACGGCCATATTCACCTAGGTACGGCCCTGAACAAAATCCTTAAGGACATGATCGTAAAATCGCGCCAGATGGGCGGGATGGATGCCGTCTACGTTCCCGGATGGGACTGCCACGGCCTTCCAATAGAGCACCAGGTGGACAAGGAGTTGGGAAAAAAGAAAGAGACAATGTCTGTTTCCGAAATCCGACTGCAATGCCGGCGCTACGCTGAGAAGTTCATCGATATTCAGCGAAACGAGTTCAAAAGACTTGGGGTCCTCGGCGAATGGAGCAACCCATACCTGACGATGTCCTACGATTACGAGGCGTCGATTGCGCGCGAACTGGGCCGGTTTTTCCAAAAAGGGAGTGTAATCCGCAGCAAGAAGCCCATCTACTGGTGCACCAGTTGCCTGACCGCCCTGGCGGAAGCCGAAGTTGAGTATCACGACCACAAATCGCCGTCTATTTACGTCAAATTCCCGCTCACACCCGAGAGCCAGGCAAAGTTTCCCGAGCTGTCCGGAAAGCAGGCTTACGTCCTGATCTGGACGACTACTCCCTGGACCCTTCCGGCAAACCTCGCCATCGCGCTGCATCCCGATTTCACGTATGCAGCGGCCGCCGTTGGCGGTGAAGTCTGGATTCTGGCCCAGGGACTTCTCGAAAACGTAACGGGACTCATGGGCGTGCAGGACTACCGGGTAATTCGCACTTTCGAAGCGGGGGAGCTAAGCGGTCTTAAGGCGCGCCACCCGTTCGCGGACCGCGATTCGGTCATAATCCTTGCGACTCACGTCACGCTGGAAGCCGGAACGGGCGCAGTCCACACCGCCCCCGGCCACGGGCGCGAGGACTACGAAGCGGCGCTTGAGCATGGCCTCGACATTTATTCTCCCGTGGATGACAAGGGGCGGTTTACAAACGATGTGCCGTTCTTTGCACGCCAGTTCGTCTTCGACGCAAATAAATCGGTAATCGCCAAACTCAAAGAAGACGGCAAGCTCATGTTGGAAGCCGAGATCGTCCACAGCTATCCCCACTGCTGGCGCTGCAAGAACCCGGTCATTTTCCGCGCCACACCCCAGTGGTTCATCTCTATGGATAAAACCGGCCTGCGCCGGAAGGCGCTCGAATGGATCGACCGGGTGAATTGGATTCCGAACTGGGGGCGGGAGCGCATCTACAACATGGTGGCAAACAGGCCCGACTGGTGCATCTCGAGGCAGCGCTCCTGGGGAGTGCCGATCACCGTGTTCCGATGCCCGGAATGTGGGACCTACATTACCTCCAGCGAGGTCTTCGATCACGTTGTGGCCCTGTTCGAAAAGGAAGGCGCGGACGCCTGGTTTTCTCACCCAGTCAAGGACCTGCTGCCGGATGGTCTTGCCTGCCCCGGATGCGGCGGCACCCAATTTGACAAGGAGATGGATATCCTGGACGTCTGGTTCGATTCAGGGACCTCCTTTGCGGCCGTTCTGGAGAGGCGGCCCGAACTGAACATGCCGGCCGACCTGTATCTGGAGGGCAGCGATCAACACCGAGGGTGGTTTCATTCCTCGCTTCTCGCCGCTGTCGGAACCAGGGACGCAGCCCCTTACAAAACAGTTCTCACCCATGGCTTCGTCGTTGACGGCCAGGGATATAAGATGTCCAAATCGCTCGGAAACGTTATAGCTCCCGAGGAAATCATCCGCCAGTACGGGGCCGAGATACTCCGCCTGTGGGTCTCCGCAGAAGATTACCGGGACGACATCCGCATTTCCCAGGATATCCTGAAAAGGCTGAGCGAAGCCTACCGTAGAATCCGAAACACCTGCAGGTTCCTGCTGGGAAACCTCTATGATTTCAACCCGCAGACCGATATGATCCCGCACGGACAAATGGACGAACTGGACCGGTTCGCTCTAAACCAGCTCCAGGACTTGATTCACAAAGTCCGCCAGGGATACGACCGATTCGAGTTCCACCGGGCCTATCATGCTCTGCATAACTATTGCGTGGTGGATTTGAGCTCGTTTTACCTCGATATACTCAAAGACCGTCTTTACACGTCTGCGACCACGAGCGTCGCCAGGCGCTCGGCCCAGACCGTGATCTATACGGTCCTCAAGACCATTGTGCAGTTGATGGCCCCTATACTCTCATTTACAGCGGAGGAAGTCTGGCTCCGAATGCCGCACAACACGGAGCCGTCCGTACATATGGGGACTTTTCCGGAAGTCGTCTCGACCCCCGGGGACGAAGAGCTGAACGCCCGGTGGGAAAAAATCCTGGCGGTGAGAAACGAAGTTCTTCGAGTCCTGGAGGCCGCCCGGCGTGACAAGGTGATCGGGCACCCGCTGGACGCCAGGGTGCGCCTGGCGCTCCCCCCCGAACTCGATAAAGAGTTTGCGGGCCGGGAGGAGCTTTTCAGGACGGTTTTTATCGTATCGCAGGTGACAATCGAGCCCGAATCCGCCCTGAACGCTCCGATACAGGGAGTTGAGCTGCCCGGCTTGAAAATCCAGGTCGAAACCGCTTCGGGTGAAAAATGCGAGCGGTGCTGGGTCAGGTCCGATAAGGTGGGACAGTTCCACGATCAGCCGAAGATATGCGACCGCTGCTATTCAGTTGTCGGATGACAGATATCGCAGGTCGGAAGGCGGGCCGATGCCGGTGACATTTCGCCGTCCCTTTGCTTTATTATAGGGATGCGCTGAACTTTCTCATATTTGAGGGAAGAATACTGTGCAGGTTGCGTCCCTTTTCTGTCAGCCGATATTGCTGTCTACTGCTTTGAGGTTTGTCGGGAATTGTCATCTCCACAAGACCGGCATCCATCAGGGGCGCCAGCACCTGGTTTCTGAACTTGGTCCTGTTTGCCCGCCGAACGGTCCCCATAAGTTCTGTAATTCCTCGTTTTGTATGGAGACTTTGCAGAATCTGCGCTTGATCATCACTTAGTCCCGACATGATCCCGACATGGTCCTGAACCTGCTCAGCCTTTCGCTCAGAACCTGATTCGCTCCTCGACGTTTCAGGCGCGGCGATTGCGCTTATAGAGCGGCCGTTTCCGGCCCAAGCGGATGGCTGGTTTTCGCGAGACTCAAGATCGTACCGGTTCAGCTTGCGATAAAGGGTGCTCAGATTAATGTTCATTCTTTTGGCGATTTCGCTTTTCGAGACATTCATTTCCATCAGCTTGGTGATCATCTGCTTTTCAAAGTCCCTGGTTGATTGAATCTCAAGGTTTGGTTTCGCTTCCACGGGCTGATAGGTCATTTCAATCGGGATGAGATCGGCAGTCAGGTGGTTTGTCTGGACGCAGTTCATCATTCGTTCCACCACATTTTGTAATTCACGAACATTTCCTGGCCATTCATACTGTTGAAAGAAGTCGAGCACCTTCTGATCTACGCGATCAATTCTTTTTCTCAGGGTTTGGGAACATTTCTTTATGAAATAGTCCAGTAACAGGGGTATGTCATCCAACCTTTCACTCAAGGGAAGAAGACGAATCGTAAAAACGTTCAGACGATAGTAGAGGTCTTTGCGGAAATTCCCTTTATAAACTTCGTCCAGTAAATCTTTGTTAGTCGCCGCAATGATCCGGACATCTACCTGACGCACCTTAGCCCCGCCGATGCGGATGACGCACTTGTCTTCGATGACACGCAAGAGTATGGGCTGCATTTCAAGAGGCATCTCGCCAATCTCGTCCAGGAAAATCGTCCCGCCATCGGCAAGCTCAAATTTCCCCTGATTACCCCCCCGACGAGAGCCTGTAAAGGCCCCCTCCTCGTGACCGAAGAGTTCACTGGCGATCAGATCTCTGGGGATAGCGCAACAGTTGATCGCGACATAAGGGGCATTTTTACGCTCGCTGGCGTTGTGGATGGCTTGGGCGTAAACGTCCTTTCCCACGCCGCTCCCTCCCAGGAGCAAGACATTGGAACGGCTCTGCGAGGCCAACCTCGCCTGCTCGACAGTGTCCAGGAACTTGGGGTTCTGCCCACAAATGGCGTCAAATGAAAAATTCGCCTTGGCCCCGATCATGTTAGCCACCAGTTTTTTGACGCGTCTGATTTCCGTCAGGATCAGGATCTTTCCGATGACTCCACCCGATGATGATAGAATCGGATTGCAGGTCAGTGTGTAATCATTCGATGTCTTGCCAGAGGATATCCGGACTTCAACATACACCAGGTGGTCGTTGTTATCTACGAGAGATAAGACTTGCCGGCTCTCTTGACCTAAGACCTTTCGGAGGTTCTGACCAAGAATGGGCTTGTTGTCGAGCGCCAGGATTTTCTTTGCCTGATCGTTGATTAGTGTAATGAGACCCTGATTGTCAATTGCGACCAGCGCCTCCGGAATCGAGGCCATGACCGTCCGCTGATAACTGTTGGCGATCTCGCTCCTGACAAAGGCCGCTTTGGCTTCATCCAGAGAACGATTTATTTTCAATTGGTTTTCGATCAGGTGGGCGGCGGCGATGGTCATACCGTAAGCATGATTGTTTCCTCGATCACGACGGCAAAGCAGGACAATGCCGCCGAGAAATATTCCATCGGGATCGAAAATGGGAGCAGCATAAGCGGTTGATTCATGAGAGCGTTTAAGGTAATGTTGAGGTCCGATTACGCTACTAGGCTTTTTCGTCTTGACCACCAATCCGATCGAGCTTGTTCCGGCGGATTCTTCATTCCACAAGGCGCCGGCGACCCAATTCTCCCGCCGTGCCATCTCTTGAAAACTTTCGGCTATTCGACACTCAATTAGAAAACCCCGGGGATCGAAAAAACTGACAACGAAAGAGGTAAACGAGATCAAATCATGGTAGTAGGTCAAAAAGAATTTGCAGATTTGAACGAGTCTACTGTTTTTTTTGGACAAGATGTCGAACTCTTCTTTCGTCAAAATCTTTTGTTGCGGAATCCGAATGGGATCGAGACCGCGATCGCGACAGCGAATCCATGAATCAAGGATATCCTGAGGAATTAACTTCTCGTCAACATTTTCATCACCTTGTATAAACTTTTCCCATTCCCGCAAAATCGATTCGAATTTGTCCTGACTTCCAATTCTCTCCGGACTTTCCCCGGCGGCGGCGAAGAAATTCAATGCTGAACTGCTGAGAGGCATTATTATTCTCCATATTATTCGTATTCTGCAAAAGAATCTTCTCTTTATGCGAAACTAGGCAAAAATACCAGCAAAAAGGATTTTCTGCAAGAACAGTAATACTCTGCATTATCAAGCAGTTAGAGTCGAGCATGTTGATGGCATATTAAATGCTGCAGGGGGAACGAGTGAGCATCAATGCGCAGTAAAAAGAAGTGTTTCTAGTAAAGCGGATCATCATAAAACGAAAGCCAAGGAGGATTTACAGCTCATGATCAAATCAAGACTCTGTGACACGGTCGGGATCAAGTACCCCATCATCCAGGCGGGCATGGGGCCTTTCAGCAACAACAACCTTTGTGTTGCTGCCGCCAATGCGGGCGTTTTAGGTCTACTTTCCACCAGCGGTCTTTTCAGCAAGGAAACCCAGCCTTGGGTCTACAATGCATTCGTGGACAGCGGGG
>JBKQTS010000170.1:0-14401 GCA_052143075.1 Syntrophobacteraceae bacterium
GCGAATGCCTATTGTTGGCTAATACTTATTGAATTCTGCTTGGCGGGGCGAGAGATTGTCCCTCAAAACGATCACCCCAGTTTTCAAAGTCATTTTTAAAAGCTGTTATCCCGACAGGCTCCTAGGCCTGACGGAATATTAGTTAATCCAGTTCAAAAAGGCGGAGGCGCTATGACGACGTGGGCAGGCTGGCATTACTCAACTGAGATAGTATTGGAAGCCACTTTCAGCCCACTTGCTATGGCTGCAGAAAGGGGTTCCCTTTAATTTCCTCAATGCACTGGTCCAATGCAAGATCCTGAAAGATTTCAGGTATTCGGGAATCTTGGGTTTTGCTGGCTTAGGCGGTACATACATCCATCGCTTTTTTGTCGCCATTAGGCTCTTAACTCCTTTGCTGATCGGCCGGAATTCGCCTGCCTTTGATCGGTTTGATTTCTCTTCGGGCGAGAGGGGCTTGGAATGCGTGGTCCACACTGTTTTATCCATCCAGTTTGCAAAGTAAGGCCCGACTCATCACGGAGCCTTTGGGGAAAGTGAGCCTAATTTCGCCTTCAAAAGCGAGATCAGCTGCTCGACCTCTGCAATCCGGTCCTTCGTATCCTTGATTTTCTGTTCGGCTACCGCTGGATTTTTAATCCATTCATCAAGACTTTCTATTCCAATAAGCCGATACAAAAGCGGATACACAATTTCGCATCCGCCTTTTTTGCTGACTTCGAGGGCCAAATGGATTGATTCCAGGTCTAGTCGGTAACTTCTTTTGATCTTTTTAAGAAATTTCAATTGAACTTGCACTTCTTCTTTACTGAGCGATTTTAAACACTCCCGGAGGACCCGGCTGACCGGTTCCAGTTCCGACATATCCTGTCTCCAGTGATTTCGCCCGGCCGAAACCGGGCCAGTTGACTTCGAAGTCCTTTATCTCTCACTCACCCTGCCCAGTCATTGCAGTCCGCAAAACTCTGGAACACTTGAAAGTCACCACCTTCCTCGGCGGCAGAGTCATCGCCTTACCCGTCTGGGGATTCCTGCCCCTGTACCTCTCTATCGGAACAATGTATCTGAAAACGTTATCCAGAGCCATTTACATCGATTCAATAAAAATTCCGGAAGAATTGGAATCGAATCATCAATTTTACTTTACCTGTTTCGAAATTTATATGGAGGCTGACATGTTTCTTTCGGTGGCAATAACCTTTCTAATTTTGTCGATAATAACAGGCGTATTAGGATTTGGGGTGTTGGCCGGAGACGCAGCATGGGCTGCAAGGGCGTTTTTTTTCGTTTTTCTGGTTACTTTTGGGGTCTCGCTCGTGATGACCGGTGGACAATCAAATCATAAGAACACATAGCATTGACCGTAGCTCGATCTCATTCTCCAGCCCTTTTTAAGTCAGTCCAAATCTCGAATAATATTTTTTCAATCCTCCACATTTTCCACAACACGTGCTTTAACAGGAGTGAACGAAATCAACCGATGACCGTCATGCAAGGCGTTCGCGCGTGTCTTGCCCCATTAGAGATGTGCGTTAGAAAAATATTGCATTCATATACTAACCTATTAGAATCAAATGTTCTTACTTTGCATTTGTCACTTTTACCTCCACGCCAAAAGGACTTCCAATGACAAAAAAACTCATCGAAATGGCATCAGAAATCGTCCAGACACAAGCTTCCCTCACTCCTTTGTCCGGCGCCGAGATCGCTGCTTCCCTCCGGCAGGTCTTCAGCACGCTCCATGAATTAGAAAAAGCTGAAACGGCTGGAATCGACATCGAAGTCACCCAGCCGGCCGCAGAGGAAACAGCCCCAACGAAGCTCAGCCCAGCAGATTCCATCCAAAACGACAAAGTAATCTGTCTCGAATGTGGCGCTGAGATGAGACAGCTTACCTCGAAGCATCTTGTTTTCCACGGCATGAGCCAGAAAGAATACAGGAAGAAATACGGTTTCACAATGAGGACCCCATTGGCGGCAAAGTCATTGATCAAAGCGAGAAGCAAGGCTGCTAAGAAAAGGGGATTGCCAGAGAATCTGAAGAAGGTGATTGAGGCGAGAAGGCAAGCCAAGATGGCAGCGTCCAAACCGGCGGTCACAAAGAAAGTGACGGCGAATAAACCGAAGCGGACGAGACTTAGGAAGAAGAAGGCATGATTCCGGCTTAACTGTCAACTCAAGGAGGTAAATGTCATGAGTGATCCGACCATGTTGGACAAGACCTTCCAAATCATCATGAAACGAATGGTGGAAACAGGTCAGGCTCCTCACTACACCGAAATTGCCGGCGAGTTAGGCCTTAGCATGGAAGAGGGCCGAAAGGCCGTACACGACCTGTTTGCAGCAGGTATTCCAGGATGGCTGTCTCCAGCTACGAGTTTGATTGCCTCCTTCGCCCCTTTCAACAACCAGCCTACTCAGTACAGGATTACAGTGGACGGTCAGCAGAAGTGGTTCGGCCAGTGAGGCTTTGAATCGCTGGCGGTCTGCTGGCTGTTTCCAGGCAAGACGGTTCGCATCGATTGCCCGTGTCTGGACTGCGGACTCCCCATTTCAATAGAAATTCGAGACGGGAGTATACTTTACGCCGATCCAGCAGGCATCACAGCCTATGTGGCAGTTCCTTTTTGGCAGTGGTATGACAACCTCCCTTATACCTGAAGCACAATGAATCTCTTCCGGTCGGAAGATCATACCCACAGTTGGGCACAATTCAAAAAAGGTACTGATGAAGGGTTAACACCTCTTGCCGATTTGGTGAAACTCTTCTCAGTGGGCTTATTCCGCAGGCGTCTCGACCCAGATTATGTGTCCCGAAGACCAGAATTCAGGGAGGAATTGGTCGCAACGCTCAGCGAAATAGGCAAAACCGGCCCGTTCTGGCGGCGACCGAAATAAGGGAATAAGAGAGGCGACTCTGTCCTTACTATCGGGTGGCGGCAACTTGGCTCCCGGCGCCAACGGTAGGTTTCAATCTACCCAAAAGCCCCGGTCCGTCAAAGCAATAAATCTGGACGGAGAAAACCAGCATCAGCACATTTTCCAGGATCTTTTTCCATCCGATCGCCTCACCCACAACATCGTAGCACCCACAGGTGATCGGAGCGCCCCGGTACATGTTGATGAGGATCATTACGTCGAACATTATCAGAAGCAGTCCGATCACTATTATGGATGTGCGGGACTTAAAACCGATGATCAAAAAAAGGCCGGTGACGAGTTCGATCCACGGCAGTATGACAGCTCCCGGGTTCAGGAACATGTAGGGAATCAGACGGTAATCTGCTATTGCTTCTGCAAACTGGGCAGAATGCGGTATTTTGCTCAAACTTGCGTAGATGAAGAAATATCCCAGGTAAACCCTGAGCGCAAATGAGAGATATTCGCTCGTTATAAGCCGTTTAATAAAAGAGCGGATCATTTCGAAACCTGTTCCTCAACCGGATACCCTTTGGCCTCCCAGGCGCTGAGGCCACCGTCCATGAGTTTCACGTCCGAATATCCCAGGAGCAGCAGTTTATTCGCAATTTCCAGATCATACGGCCTGCTTATCGTATTTCCGTAAACCACTATTTTTTGAGCCTTGTCTTCTTCGGAAAAGTTCATCAGGTAAACGATATCGAAAAGGGCCATCGGCATGTTGACCGCGCCTTTTATATGCCGCTTTTGGTAGAAATTTTTCGGCATAGCGTCCACAATGAGAGTCTGTCCCTGCCGGTAGTCTTCCATTGCCGCAGAGGCGCTGATCGAAGAGATAGACTCTGCGCCGGGGCGCTCAGGGACGAGAGGAATTCCATATGGATTGTAGATGTTAAATGTTATCGCCAAAAGGACACTCACCCCGATGACAAGGAGAAAATCAAACAGGGAGACTCGAGGTGCCTTGAATACCATGTTGGCTTCTTCTATAATTTCCTGGTCTTTGAGGAGCCAGCGGCGCATTTCCCTGACGAAGTTTCTGAAAAGATCCGGGTAATCTCGCAGCAGGCGGTCAAATCCCTCTTTAGGCAGGCCCATGAGGTGGGTTTCGGCAAGGCTTTTGACATTGGCGGTATGCGTCGCCCCTGCTAGAAGAGCTAACTCGCCGAAGTGCTCGCCCGGTCCACATACAGAGAACTCCCTCTCGATCCTGTTCTCATGCCCGACGAAAACCCTGACTTGACCTGAACCGATGATATAGAAAGCATCCGCCGGGTCCCCCTCCTTCAAAATGAACTCATTCGGCTGCACAACCCTGCTTTGAAGGGTTCGGGAAAGCTCATCGAGTTCACCCGGCGGCAAATCCCGAAATATTGAACGTCTTAGCAGATCTTTTCTGTTTTCTGATTCTGTTTCGGTCATCGCGGCACCGCTTTTGTGTAATGCCTTCAATTGCCATGTAAGCTTGCAGAATCTTTCAATTACATTGTTTAGGCAGATTAGTCCTGGAGCGGTATTGTGTATATATATCCTCTAGTATTGCATATAAACAGAAGGATACAGATAGTAAATAATGTCAAGAATGTATTTGTGCACCGGGCGCGCAGTACACTCGTCTTACATACCTGTCCCGCGCGTTATGGAGATATTTATCGGAATAATGCATCAGGTGGGTTTTGCTGGCTTCGGTGGAACATACATCCAACGCTTTTTTGTCGCCATTCCCGCTCTAACCTTCTTTGCTGATCGGCCGGAATTTGCCTACCTTTGATCGGCTTGATTTTCCTTCGGGCGAGACGGGCTCGGAATGCGCACCCTTCAGCAACCCTGCCCATTCATTCCCGCCCGCAGAACGCCAGAGCACTTGAATGTTACCACTTTCCTGGCCGGCAGTGTCATCTGCTTTCCAGTCTGGGGAAGCAGGGTGGGTCTATCTGAAGATAAAATTGCATCTACATCACTTGTTCAGCTTCTCCAGTTCCGTGATAAGCGTTACCAAGTCAGGACATCTCTTAACTGTGCTTCCGATAACGATGGCATGGCGAAACTCGAAATCTTCTCCCGCTGCAAATCTCATCTCGATGATGCCGATCTCATGATTGCTCTTCTCGATGGCTCTCAGGTGGACGATGGGGCTGCATGGGAGATCGGATATTTTTACGCCGGAAAATCACACGAACAGAAATTGATCGGGATCAGGACTGATTTCCGCCGAGCAAGGGAGAGTGAGGGCGCCATAGTAAATCCGATGATTGAGGGGTCGTGTGATCAGGTTGTGAGGAGTAGGGAGGAGTTGATGGAAACGGTTTCTCATCTCTTCTGATTTATGGCTGTACGCTGTTTACCTTCAAGCATCTGCTCAGTGAAAGGGTTTCCAGCAACCCGCAGCCGATTCCACATCGGTTTTCATAGAGATCTGAGCATTTTCAAAAACCGCTTTATTCAACGGGTTGTTGGCATGGCATTGTCCATGAGGCTTGAATCCCCGTTCCTTCTCCAATTTTGGATTTAATTACGAAAATTCCGCCTGAAAGTTCCGTCCGCTCTCTCATGCTCATAAGACCAAACCCTTGCCCAGACTTTCTATTTGCATAGATCGATCTTAAGTCGAATCCTGTCCCATGATCCTCTATACTTAGCTGTATCGTATCATGTAATTTAGCGATCGATACTTCCACCGACTCCGCCCCACTGTATTTAGCAATATTGTTGAAAGCTTCTTGGATGATTCTAAAAATTATAATCTTAAGCGTTTCCGGTATCTCATCCTCCTTGATCTCAATCTGCAAGTCGACATGGATGTTTGAGTGAATAGTCTGGAATTGCTTGCAAAACCAGTTAAGAGTGGCAACGATTCCCATGTCGTCCAAAATGGATGGGCGAAGATCCATGACTATTCTTCTCACCTCATCGACAGCCAGCTGTATCACACGAATGGAATAATTGATCGGTTCAAGCTTGACCGTTCCTTTTTGAATCTGATCGATGACATTTTCCATGCTGAATTTCACGGCACTCAGCGACGCCCCTATGCTGTCGTGGAGTTCTCCGGCGATCCTTTTCCTTTCTTCCTCCTGCGTTGACAACAGTCGCGAAGACAGGAGTCTGAGCTGTTGTTCAGAATCCCGCAGTGAATCTTCTATTCGCCGGCGCTCATATATTTCTTCCTGCAGCCGTGCGTTAGAGGCTGTCCGCTTCTCCACCATCTGAGAAAAATGTTCTTTAAGTTCGACCAATGTCCTGTTTGCGATATTGATACGCCTTGCTATGATTAATATCAAAACCATATAAAGGAGCGTCATGGCGCTCATCGCATAGTAAACGGCCCCGCCAATGGTGAGAAAACGAATGAATAAGGGAACCAGTGCTGGTAAGGCGAATGCTATAAATGCCGGAAGAACGGAAGAAAATGTATCCGCCGCACCAGCCACCATCCCGCACAGGACAAAGACAATCAGGATTTGATGTGTTGGTGAATCTACGGGAAAAAGAAAAATTGCAACGAAACCCCAGACGATTCCCGATAAACCGAGACCGGCCGCAAACCTTTTGGCCACCTGCGCAGCTTGATGGGGCTGAAGCGAAGCCCCCCGATACTTGTATAGAAACAAGGAACGCTGAACCGCAAGACAAAAAGTAATTGAAAACCAGATGATTAGTGAGGTGTGCGAAATGGATTGCCATAGGACCAGGACAAGAACGAATGCGTTAAGAAGAGTTGCAAAAACAGCCATAGGCGCTAACTTCAGGGCCTGCCTGAGCAACTCCGCCTGAGTGCGTTCTTGCTGTTGGGTATCTTCCATGTGCCCCTTTCGGCTACGAACAATTTCATACTGTAGCGCATCCCGCAAATTGCTTGCTATTTAACCGGTCGTGCTGTTCGAAGCAAGACAGGGTGTGTTTGCCCCCCTGGATGCCCCATAGGTTTGCTCCTCAGGATCTTGTGATACTATTCAAAATCACTTCAGCCAATTATAAGTCATTTCGATATGATCGGCCAATAAATCAAGCGGGGAAGTGCACACCTACTGTTGGCTTTTCACTACAATAATGTAGGCATATATTTACAATCGGGATGCAGCCGATTCAGAGGTGGTGTACTAAACCTCCATATGGCCAAGGCCCTTTTCCTAAAAGAAACCCTGTAGATTCCTGAAAAGGTGAGGGAACGTCCAGGGATAGTTTTTAATGCTAGCAAATAGCTTGCCAGTCTTTTCGAGAGCCGAGTTATGTGGTGGGTTCATCACCGGGGCCGTGGGGGGCGAACCCCGGTCGAAACCAAGCCGCTTGAGTTCGAACTTCTGTATTCCTCAATCGCCCTGCCCATTCATTCCCGCCCGCATAACCCTCGAGCACTGGAATGTCACTACCTTCCTGGGTGCAAGCTTCATCGGCTCCCCGGTTATGAGATTCCTGCCCCTTCGCGCCTGCTTCTTTTTCACAGAAAATTTCCCGAATCCACTGACGAGAACGTCTTCACCGTTTTGCAGGGATTGTTTTATCAGCTCGAAAAGGGCGCCGATAATCTGGGCCGACTGAGTCTTTGTGAAAAGGTTTTCGGCGAAGAGTGCTTCGATAAGATGGGCTTTGGTCAGGGTCATTGTTGGCTCCAGAACTTGAATATGGGCGGCTTGTAGGATAGGATGAGCGATAATTTACTTAATAACTATTTATGGAGGTTCCCCCGGTGCGTGATTTTAACGATAAAGACCGTGCGAAGAAGTCTCCAAGGATACATCTGGGAGAAAATCCAGCCAATCTCCCCCGTGAAACGCTTGAGCGGCTGGAATCCGCCGTTAACGCCGCACTAAAAGACGGTTACCTGCCATGTCCTATTGGCTGGCAAATAGCCAAGGATATTGCTGTCCCAAGGATTGCCGTCGGGGCGGTCGTGGACAAGCTCGGTGTGCGCATCACGGACTGCCAGCTCGGGTTTTTCAAGGTCGAGAGCGTCCCGCACGTGGGTACTGCGCCACAGGAACCGTCACCGGAAATCACTACCGGTCTGCGTGAACTGGATGCCGCTCACAACCTGACATGCTTGGCGACGTTTGAGCTTGCCCGCCGCCTCAAGACAACCCCGATGAGAGTATCGGAAGCAGCAAATATCCTTGGGTTAAAAATACGGGCCTGCCAACTTGGCTGTTTTTAAAGGAGCGGGGTGTGCGGATAGGAGAGCTGCTTTTTGGCGTCAGTGCTAATTTGTTCCAAGAAGAGCAGAGGTAAGTGCCGCTGTTTCGTCTGCCACCGAGGTACAAAGACAAGGGGTAAATTGGGGGTAAATTTACTTCATCTTAGTTCATCGAGAATCGCCAAAAACCAAGTTAAATCAGTATAAAAGAGAGTGCATTTTTGCGCCGGAACCGCCTCTCACGCCGAAGACACAGGTTCGAACCCCGTTGGGACTATTGAGTTTGCCAGGGCCAGCATTTCATTTTCGACTCATTTTTGCCATTCTAATTGTGACTGCTTGTATTACGCGCTCTTTTTATCGGTATTTTTGCTTACTGCGTCGTCGTAGTAATTCCCGTCCCCTGTGCAATTCACAGGCCCTCTCCACCTTCACAATTTACCCATTCACCAGCTTTTCTACTTTGCCGCTTCTGGTTGCCGTTTTGCAGGGCAGAATATCTGCTGATAAAATCATTAGAACGAATTGAGGGATTCAGGCATTTGGTTTTTCACGATGCGGCCTCACAAAAGCGGCCTCGCAAAGGATCGGCCACGAACTGGGCACTCACAAGCGATCGTGCCCGGACTCGAAGCATTGGCCAGCCGTTACGATGCTAAGCCCGGACCTGAACGTAGTGAGGGTCCAGCATCAAACTACCGGTTGCAACGTGTGGCCCGGACCTGAACGTAGTGAGGGTCCAGCGTTTAACGCGCTTCCTCGATGTTACCCGCGAACCCGAACGAAGCGAGGGTTCAGCAGTGTCCATCCGAAAACCAGGATGAACGTAGGAGAATTTCACCTTATAAGACACTTGCAGTTTTCGATTCGGAAGGGAGGCATTTTTCGCCCTGGCGCGTACAGTTTGGTGCCCCGCCATCTCCGGATTGCCCGGCGCCGCACCGAAAGGTGGCGCGTACAGTTTGGCGCCCCGCCACTTCTGGATTGCCCAGCGCCGCACCGAAAGGTGGCGCGTACAGTTTGGTGTCCCGCCACTTCTGGATTGCCCAGCGCCGCACCGAAAGGTGGCGCGTACAGTTTGGCGCCCCGCCACTTCTGGATTGCCCAGCGCCGCACCGAAAGGTGCAAGGAAATCGATGGGTTGTGCGGAGGCGTACATGGGTACCGCCTCGCGGAGCGCTGAGATCTTGGGTCTGCCACCGCCGCAGGCAGTGGCGATCCTGGCTGGCGGTCCCACCGCCCCGGGGCGGAAAAGGGCCCTTTCCGGACGGAAACTACGGCAATAAACCAAAAATTCCCATGATGTTTCCAGGATGTATCCATGGCAAAGAAAAAGATTAATGATGACACACTCTTACAATTGATCCGGGATGGAAACAGCCCCGGCCGAGAGGCTTTTACTCAGTCCTGTGGCCTCACAAAAGCGGCCTCGCAAAGGATCCGCCGCGAACTGGGCACTCACAAAAGATCGTACCCGGACTGGAAGCATGAACCGACAGCTAGAAACGTTAGCCTCGGACCTGAACCTAGTGAGGGTCCAGCATTTCACGCGCCTCCAGAACGTTAACCGCGAACCCGCAACGCAGTGAGGGTTCAGTCTTCAGTCCTCAGTCCCCAGTCACCAGGGACGTGACGCTCGGTTCGGCGGCCAAACTTGTTGACTGGAGCATGGACGCCATGGCCCAGCTTCAGAAGATAAATGCCCTCGGGGTCGGACCAAATTTTTACCCTAAAGATGGGCCGCCCCCATTCCGAATATAAAAGATAGACGGATGATGGGCGTGCTGGAGTCGATGCCGGAAAAGAAAAACCACTGACTGTGAGCAAAGGGAAATGGGCAGCCGTTTCAGCATTATCAGGTCGTGGTCTATTCGCGGGAAGTTACTGTTCTTGTTGCTGATCATCTTTCTGCCCGCGTTCGGGATCATTGTCACATCCGGGTTAAGCCACCGAAGAGATGAAATCCAAAAGGCGGAAAACAATGCTCTGCTGCTTGTCCAGAGTCTGGCAACACAGCAGGAACAAATTGCAACCTCAACGAAAGTAATGCTCAGCACACTGGCACAGTTCCATGAGGTACGGAGCTTGGATTCCAAGGCATGTAACGTTCTCTTCCGTGAAATGCACGATCGTTATCCATTCTATTCTGTAATACTGGCTGTAACACCAGATGGGAACGTGTTTGCCGCTTCCATGCCGTTCGAGCCCGGTAGTATAAATCTTGCCTACCGGAAACATGTAAAGGATGCAATAAGGACGCTGGACTTTTCCGCTGGTGAATACATCGTAGGAAGGGTCAGCAATATTATATCGCTCAACTTCACATACCCTGTGTTCGATGAAAATAGGAACCTTATTGCAGTAGTTATTGCGGGCTTTGATCTGGCTGAATATGCACGATTCGTATCGAAGGTCAACTTGCCGAAAGATTGCGCCATTGTAATCACGGACCATAAGGGGGTTCGGCTTTACAGGTATCCCGGTAAGGACGAGACTGCGCCGGGCATGCCTATCTCAGATGATGCCTTCGCAAGGGTATCCGGTGATTCAGAGGAGGGAATTTTTGAAACGCTTGCCCGGGATGGCATTAACAGGGTTTATGCTTTCAAACAGTTACGGCTCTATGAAAATTCCAATCCTTATTTGTATATGCTTGTCGGCCTTGGAAAAAATCAGATATTCCACAAGGCTGATATCCAGATGCTTTGGAATTTATCGATTCTCGGGATTGCAACCTTTGCAGGGCTTTTTGCAGCGTGGATTTTCGGAAACTCCGCCTTCGTAAGGCCAATCAAACATTTGGTCACCGCTGCAAAGAGATTCGGCAGCGGCGAAATGAGTGCACGAACTTGCTTGCCTCACACCTCCGATGAGGTTGGTCTTTTGGCCCAATCTTTCGACGAAATGGCCTCTCTGGTGGAAACGAGAAGCATTGAGCGGGAGAAAGCGGAAGCGGCCTTGAGCGGAGCATATGCCGTACTGGAGGCACGCGTTGAGGAGCGGACGGCCGAACTGTCAATCTCGAATGCCAATCTCAAGTCTGAAATCACCGAACGTCAGAGAGCGGAAGAAGCATCGCGCTCTGCACTGGCGAAGCTGGAAATTTCAAATTATCAGTTAAAAGACGCCATCACCCGCGCCAACGATTTGGCCGAGCAGGCCGGGTTGGCGAATATCGCCAAGAGCGAGTTTCTCGCCAGAATGAGCCATGAGATTCGGACACCCATGAACGCGGTCATGGGTTTTACAGACATCCTTCTTGATACGCACCTCGGAGATGACCAGTCCGATTACGCCAACACCATAAAAAACAGCGCAGAAGCCCTTCTGCAACTCATCAACGACATTTTGGATTTCTCGAAGATAGAAGCCGGCCAGATGGCCCTGGAATCTGTTGAATTTGATCCTGAAACAATCGCCTACGAGGTCTGCGAACTGATAAGGCCGAAGATCAATGACAAGCCGGTGGAAGTCATCTGCCGGATCAACGATGATGTTCCGGAGTGCATCAAGGGCGACCCCGGGCGTTTTCGCCAGGTCCTGGTGAATCTGATGGGCAACGCCGCCAAGTTTACCGAATCGGGTGAAATCGAGCTTTCTATTGGCGTTGAAGAGGAACAGGAGCTCCGGGTGAAGCTGCGTGCCTCCATTCGGGATACAGGCGTTGGAGTGCCCCATGACAAACTGGAGAAGATTTTTGAAGCGTTTCAACAGGCAGACGGCTTTAATACCCGGAAATATGAGGGAAGCGGCCTGGGACTGGCGATCTGCAAGCAGTTAGCCCATCTGCTGGGAGGAGACGTTACAGCTCAAAGCACGCTCGGCGAGGGATCCGTTTTCCATTTTACAGCCTGGTTTGAAAAAGCCGGGGTCCGGAAGAAAAGCGACGCCGCTCCTATGCTTTCTCTTGCCGGAACGAGGGTCCTTATTGCCGATGATAACGCGAACAATCTGGAGATACTGGAACATATTCTGAGTCAGGCAGGGGTACGGGTCACCGCAGTCCCTCAATCGAGAGATGTCTTGCCTGTTCTGCTCGATGCATACGCCATGGAAGACCCCTATGGTCTTGCCATAATTGACGTCTGCATGCCTGATATGAGCGGCTATGAAGTGGCCGGACAAATTCGGGGACAGAATTCCAGTATGGCTGGGATGGCATTATTAGCCTATTCCTCATCCGTGGGACATGGCTCCAGTTGCACCGAGGCCGGGTTCAATGGATTTCTCGTCAAGCCCGCATCTCGGACAAAGCTCATGGAAATGGTCGGGCGACTGCTTGGAACCCGCCGTGAAGCGTTAGCAGGTCGCGAGCAGCACACCACCACCTCCCGGGTAGCTCCTGGTGCTGATAACAATAATGGATTACGAATCCTCCTGGCAGAGGACAACCCCGCCAACCTCAGACTCACAACCCTCGTGCTCACCAAAGCAGGGTTCAGAGTGGATGTGGCCCGGAATGGACACGAAGCGGTGGCGAAGTATACCAGCGCCCCCGATGTTTTCGATTTGATTCTTATGGATGTCCAGATGCCGGAAATGGATGGTTTGAGGGCGACAAAAGCCATAAGAGAAAAAGGGTTTGACAGTATCCCCATAATTGCCATGACGGCGAATGCCATGAAAGGTGATCGCGAAAACTGCCTTGATGCCGGGATGAACGATTACATACCAAAGCCAATCAGGCGCGAAAATGTTCTTGAAGTGATTCATAAATGGATTTGATCTGAGGGCGCAGAAAAATCGACCGGTCGAATTAGGAAAAACCATGAACAAAGCACCGACGGGAATCTCCCTTTCAACTTGGTCCATCAGAATAGTTGGGCTTGCCGCAGTTTATTTGGTTGCCGGCAAGCTGTCTCTGCTCCTGGCCTCTCCGCCCGCCAATGCGGCGCCGATTTGGCCCGCTGCCGGGTTGGCCCTGGGAGCGATTCTTGCCTTCGGCTATGGCGTCTGGCCGGGGGTCTTCCTTGGCTCATTATTGCTCCAGATTTTGCACTGGTCCAATATGGCCGAAGCCTTGCCTGCGTCCAAGATGCTCCTGCAATCAGTCGGCATTGCATCCGGGGACTCCCTTCAAGCTCTGGCCGGAGCATTTCTGATCTTTAAGGCCGTCAGGTTTCCGGTTTCCCTGAACCGCATGCACGACGTGGTGAAAATAATGCTTCTCGGAGGGCCTGTCGCATGTGTCATAGGCGCTACTGTATGCGTAGCCACCCTATTGCTTACAGGTGCAATCCATCTCGAGAATTGGCTGCCATCCTGGGGGACATGGTGGTTGGGGGATACGTTGGGAGTGTTTGTGCTTATCCCATTGACTTCAGCCTTTAGTATGGAAATGGCCAAATCACGGCTGCGTAATCAGCTTTTCGTCATTATCCCGGTTCTTATCGCGTTCCTTCTTACGGTTGCCATTTTTCTCAACGTTCATAAGGAAGAGTGGAAAAGAGCGCAGTTGGTATTTGAAAGGCAATCAAGCGATATTACAGACTCCCTTCTCGCAAATTTGAATTCCTACATGGAAGTCATGTATTCCATTGGAGAGTTCTACAGAGCCGACGCAAGCGTGGACCGCAAAGCGTTTCATCTTCTCACCGAAGGGCTGCTTGTGAGGCATCCCGGGATTCAGGCCCTCGAATGGATACCCCGGATACCCGACGGGCAGCGCTCGTTCTATGAGGATGCGGCTCGTGGGGACGGTTTTCTCCAATTTGAGATTTCGGAACAGGACAGCCAGAAGAAACTCGTGCCGGCATTGTCGAAGGATGAGTATTTTCCCGTCTACTACGTGGAACCCTATATGGGGAACCAGAAAGCTCTTGGGTATGACTTATCCACCAATCCGGCCCGTCTGGATGGCTTGAACAAAGCACGCGATTTGGGCAGGGCAGTAGCCACTTCCCGTCTTGTGCTCGTACAGGAGAAAGGAACACAATCAGGTGTACTCATATTCCTCCCCGTTTACGCTAATGGTTCGGTTCCCGGTGACACAGAGTCCCGCCGACGGAATCTGAAGGGATTCATCCTGGGGGTTTTCAGGATTGGTGACATGGTTACTGCCGCCGTGAAACCATTTGATCAGAGAAACATCGCTATCGATCTCCTCGATAAGACAGCTCCTTCCGAAGAGCAGACGTTGTTTACGAGCAGGTCTCAACCTTCTGATGCTGCCGCTGCGCGGGGAGATACGAGAAACGGTTTGGAGAGTCTTGCCCGCCTCCAGACCTTTAAACCCAGATAATTCTCGGTTGACTCTCACCAATTTTTCGTCATACTCCAACAAATCCCGTCAAATGTAAAGGTGAAACCTAAAGGGAAGGTTTAGGGTAGAGCTCCTAGCGCATACGACGG
>JBKQTS010000171.1:0-4519 GCA_052143075.1 Syntrophobacteraceae bacterium
TGAAAAAATGCATCTGGACCACTTTGTCGGGGCGTTGGGTGGCCTCAGCTATCGCACTGATCGAAAGCGAAGTCGTGTTTGTGGCGAGGATTACATCGGGCCGGGCGAGCTTGTCCAGCTCGGCAAAAACCTTCCTCTTTATTTCGATGTCCTCCAGGACGCACTCGATTACAAAATCGCATTCGCGGGCAGGGTTTAGATCACCCGCTGTCGAGATGCGTGAAAGAACGGAGTTTTTTTGATCTTCGGTCAGCTTTGCCTGCTCCACCCTTTTTTGAAGCCCTTTCGCTATGCGGGCTTTGGCATTGGTGGAAAGGTCAAGGCTGATATCGCTGATCGTTGCTTCGAAACCCTGCTGGGCACAGAGCTGCGCAATTCCTGCTCCCATGTTTCCAGCGCCGACTACGAGAATTTTTTTGACAGCCATATTTAACTCCCCTGAATCACGGGTTAGTTCAGTCGCTCGACAACCGCAGCAACACCATTGCCTCCACCGATGCACATGCTCACCGTTCCGAACGTCACATCGCGCTGTTTCATCGCATAGAGCAACGTGGTCAGCAGCTTTGTGCCCGTAGCGGCAACCGGATGCCCCAAGGCGATGGCCCCTCCGTGGACGTTGACTTTGGAACGGTCGAGGCCGAGGTCCTGCTCGCAGCCAATATACTGGGCAGCGAATGCCTCGTTTAGTTCGATGAGATCCATATCGCCGAGTGTAAGGCCGGCTTTTTTGAGCGCCGCCGGGATGGCCTTCGAAGGTGATATGCCGAAGCGCTTGGGATCGACTCCAACAAACGAATAGCCGCGCAGCAGGGCCATGGGTTTCAGCCCCATGGATTCCGCCTTGGCCCGCTCCATGAGCACGACGGCAGATGCTGCATCGCACAGGGCGCACGCGTTGCCCGCAGTGATGGTCCCGCTCTTATTAAAAACCGGCTGCAATTTGCTCAAACTATCGGCAGTGACCCCTTTCCGGTAAATCTCTTCGTCAATAACTGAGACGAGTTCTCCCTTTTTTCCCTTGATTTCAATCGGGACCACTTCTTCCAGGAATTTTCCTTCCTTAACCGCAGCCTCGGCCTTGTTGTGAGATTCGGCAGCAAACATATCCTGTTCCTGCCGGGAAATGCCTCTTTCCTCGGCAAGCCACTCAGTTATTTCACCCATGAGACCGCCGCCGAGCGGGCACCGAAACCCATCCTTGTGCATCAGATCGATTAATTGGCCGTCACCCATCCGGTAGCCCCAACGGGCTCTCGTCAGGCCGTACGGGATCTGGCTTGCGCTTTCAGTCCCACCCACCAGAACGGTGTCGACGTCACCAGCCTTGATCGCCTGCGCTCCGAAATTCAAGGCCTGAATGCTCGAACCGCAGCGGACGTTGACCGTAACAGCGGGGGCCTCGACCGGCACACCGCCCATGACCGAACTGAGCCTTGCCACATTAGGCCCAACCCCAGCCTGCCAGGCGTTGCCGAAGATGGTTTGTTCAATAACATCAGGTGTAATTCCAGAACGCTTTATGGATTCCCTGACGACTGCAGCGCCGAGTTCCGCGGCAGTCAGGTTTTGAAGCGATCCTCCAAACTGCCCGCCAATAGTCCGAACTGCCCCCAGTATTACCACTTCTCTCATATGCCACTCCTTATTATTCCCATGGACCTTCAGAAGATTAAGTTCGGTCGCTTCAAACCGGAAGCAAATCCCTGACGTAAACTCCCGGTCTGAAACAGGTCATTTTTTTCGGGTTCGCTCTGAATGAGCCTTCGATTTGGGTGGACATTTGCCGCCTCGTTAGTGAACTTGTGTACATAGTTCTTTTTAAGTGCATTCACCGCGACGAGACCTTCGGACTCGAACACGCGGATTGGCTCTCTTTAGGGAGCACGGCTCACGCCGAACCATCCCTGCAGTACCGTTTCAGTGAAAGGTGTTTCCGGTTGCGGTTCTTGGTTGAGAATGGCATCCGGCAAGGACTTGCCGATGTGTGCGACTACGGAAAATGGTTTGGTGAATTTTTTCGGCTTCATGGACGAAACCCGGCTGTCTATTTATTGATTGTCGACAATTGAAATAGATTAAGCAGAGTTTTCTGTCAAGAAGAAAAATGGGCTGGAGGCGTTAAGCCCGGCAGGAAGCCGCCGTGTAACTATAGCTGGGTACATGCTTCGCTGAGCATCTTAACGAAACGTCTTCCGCCGTTTTATGGCGCTGTTGAACCTCTGAAGGTGAGAATTCTTCCCCGAAAAACTTCTTTTTTTTGACACCGGCATAAAATTTCGTTACAGGTATAGAGAAGAATCCGGCTTCCTAAATCCAACCGGCCTATCATTTCTCCGATCTTTTAACTGGAAATATTGTAAGGATATCCTTGCGCCAGGACCGGGCGATCGGCGGACAATGCGGCTTGAGGGAAAGAAAACGATATGGCGAACGTAATTATAGTGGGCACTCAGTGGGGCGATGAAGGAAAAGGCAAGGTTGTCGATCTGCTTGCGGAGCAGGCGGATTTCATTGTCCGGTTCCAGGGAGGAAACAATGCCGGACACACGCTGGTAGTAAACGGGAAGAAGCACATCTTCCACCTGATCCCCTCCGGAATCCTTCATCGGGACAAGAAGTGCATGATTGGTAACGGAGTGGTGCTCGATCCCGGCGTGCTGATAGAAGAAATGGACCGCCTCGAACAAGCGGGCTTTCGCGTAACGCCCGACACTCTGCTGATCAGCCTTTACACGCATGTCATCATGCCTTATCACCGTGCGCTCGACCTGGCTCGCGAAAAAAGGAAGGGCAGCACCGCGATTGGCACCACTGGCCGGGGGATTGGCCCATGCTACGAGGACAAGGTGGGCCGAGGAGGTATTCGGGTTCACGATCTTCTGGACAGCAAGGTTTTTTCGGAAAAGGTGGCGTTAAACCTCGAGGAGAAAAACTTTGTCCTCCAAAATTTTTTTGAACAGGAGCCTCTGGACCCTGCTGAGATCATGGATGAATACCTTGCCTACGGGGAGCGCATCAGGCCCTTTGCAGGAAACGTATCTCAACAGCTTCGCGAGGCGGACGCCCTGGGCCGCAATATTCTTTTCGAGGGAGCTCAAGGCACTCAACTGGACGTCGATCACGGGACCTACCCTTACGTGACGTCGTCCAATACAGTCGCCGGTAACGCCTGCTGCGGGGCGGGAATCGGACCCACACGGATAGACGCTGTGCTCGGCGTAGTCAAAGCGTACACGACACGCGTCGGCGGCGGGCCGTTTCCGTCCGAGCTTCTCGATGAGACCGGAGAGCGCATCAGGAAAGTGGGAGGAGAATTCGGGGCCACCACCGGGCGGCCGCGACGCTGCGGCTGGCTGGACATGGTAGTCGTAAACAGCGCTGTCAGGCTGAACGGTCTCAGCGGCCTGGTTATCACCAAGCTGGACGTTCTTACCGGGACCCCGGTACTAAAAATAGGAGTTTCCTACAACTGCCGGGGTAGCAGGATCGACCTTGTCCCTTCCGAACTTGCCGCCCTGGAGGCATGTGAGCCTGTTTGGGAAGAATTCCCCGGATGGGATGAAGACCTTGGAAAAGTACGCGCGTGGGTTGATCTTCCTCAAAACACCAAAAAATACTTGAAGGCGATTGAGGAAATTTCAGGGGTCCCCATCCAGATAATATCCATCGGCCCAAGCCGTGAGGCAACGATTATTCTCAGAAACCCGTTCACTGACATGGGGTCCGAAGAAAAAACCTGTTGCAAATGAAATTAGAAATCAAAATCCCTCGAAGGCGTGGAGAGTTTTTCTAATTGCTCTATCAGCCCCCGGGGTAGAAGCGCGTCGAACTTTACATTGACAGTGCAGTCCTCGAAGGGGTGGAAACCCACTGCTACGACTGTTCCGTTCTGCTTGATGGTGCGTGAAGAATCCATCATCGGATGAAGATAGCTGATGCAAAGCCTTTTTCCGAGCAGCAGGCTGCCAGTCTCTCTTTTGGTAATCTTCACAAGAAAACATATCCCGCCCCGGGATATGTCGCATAAGTCCACCTTGAAGGGCTTGCCTACCGGTTGTTCAGATGTATTCATCAGGAGCGCTATCGCCTTCCCTCCGGGGTTGACCCTTTTTAGATGGCGGCGGTCCATTTTCCTGGCCTTAAGAAGGTCCGCGATCTTTTCTGCGCTCGCCGCAAAGCTTTGTAATTTGGATTCGAGCACCGGGCAAGCGGTCTTCCACACCCTGAGAATGTCTGAATCCAGGTAGCTTACCTCTGTCCTGTATTGCGCTATCATAGTGGTAGTACATATCGAAAGTGAGAAAAAGGTGTCCTCGCCTGCCAGCGCCCCTGCTTCCACACCCTTCAAAAAAACCTCTTTGCCGTCCAGGAAATAAACGATTCTGGCTCGTCCGCTGTTAATGAAATAGAGCCGAGGTTTCCACTCATCCTGCTGGAAAATCTTCTCCTCGGCCTGGTAGGATGCTTTTTTGCAAGCAAAGTACAGGGCGTTGGCTTCCTCAACGCTGAGACCGTC
>JBKQTS010000172.1:0-7236 GCA_052143075.1 Syntrophobacteraceae bacterium
GGGGCGACAAAAATTATAAATATTGCCCTAATAAATTCAGGTACTTACGCGCTTATTTGAGCGCTTATGGGGCAAAGCTCCCCACGCCCTTGACTTGATGCTTTCTTGAATGCAACTCGGTCTTATACCTGGCAGGGGAGGGCTTTATGCCCTCCCGAAGCACTACGAGACTCATACTTTTGGTGTAAATATCGACAGCTCGTTGATGCCAAGCTTTTTCTCTATCTCCCCCACTGATTCCACTATTTTTTCAAATCCTTTTTTTCCGAAAAGCTCCGTTTCCTTGTCCTCGAATTTTTCGCCCAGTTCATCAAACTCAGCAGGCGACACTATCGAGCGAAAAGCGGGGAAAAGCTCCGTGTCTTCCCTGGCTGCGTGAGGCCGGTACATGTGGATGAACTGTTGCATGGCCGAAGACAGGTCTTGCTTGCTGGGTGAGCCTTTCTTTCGCAGGAGAGGCGCGTCCCCAAAAAGTGGTCTCCCCCCATAGATCTGATTCATGGCCGGGGAGGAGTCTTCCTTTGCTTTGGCAGTTTTAAGCACCTCAGGTTCCGATAACTTCAAAATGGAATCCGTCAGGCGGCGTCCCGCCTGGTGCTGCACGATGAGCACCTTGACAAGATCTTTAAACTTTCCGGCCTTTTCAAAACGTGGGAAAATCTCATCTTCTTCGAGCTTTTCATGGTAGTCCTCGACGAAGCGGCGGATAATGCCGGCTGAATCACCAATAACTTCGAACGGCAGATCCTTTTTCTCCTTGATGCGGCTTATGGCCTCCTCATAGATCAGCAGCACGCGGCGCAAGACTCCGTGCTCACGCATGAGATCTTCCACGGGGTTCACCTCGCATTCTTTCCCCTTGCCTTCTATCTTTGCGGCAGCCAAGACAGCGGGTGGAACTGCCTGCAGAGCGATACCCGCAGCGAGACCGCCGGTGAGGCACAAAAAACGGCGTCGTGACGTAAGTGTTCCCGAATGCATAGATTCCTCCTTTTTTAAGGTTGATTCCAAAAAGGCACAATTTCCTATCGCTGCCGGCCCTCAGTCGGAACAGCGTAGACTGCCTCGGCTACATCGCGTGCCGGGGTAACATTATGCAGAGTTACGCCCGCTCGGGCAAGGGTAATCGCTTTTTGTGCCATCGCCCCAATTGCGAGACAACAAAAGCTCCCTGATGATTGCAAAAGATCTCGGAGCAGGACAAAAAGTTTCATTATGATTATTAAGAGCAGGTATGCCTTTTAAATTAAAGGAAGTCCTGCGACAAAGGGAGGAAGCTATGAAAAAAGCCGGTTTTTTTTTGATCCTGTTGGTTTTGCTCGGACCTGCGCCTCTTTTTGCCGATGGGGGGTCCATTCCTTTCAACCGCCGCGTCCAGGTTTTCGAGCCAAACCAACGAGCCATGATAGCCTGGAACGGGGTCGAGGAAATTCTCCTGCTCTCGACGGACATGAGAGTTTCCGAAGCTACCCGGGTCTTGGAGGTTCTGCCCCTGCCGTCAGAGCCTAAAGTGAAGAAGGGGGATGTGGAGACCTTCCGCAAAGCTAACACTCTTATTAATAGTAAGATTCCCAAAGCTCCGGTGAGAGCGCGCGGCGGCGGCGGCAGAGGCGGCGCTGGAGGTGCTCGTCCGGCCGGGGAAGTGACTTTCCATAAAAAAATCGGGGCCCACGATATTTCCGTAACCCATGTGCTGGACACCGAGGGGTTCATCGAGTGGGTGGAAAAATATCTCAGATCGGCCGGGGTGGAGAATCCGGCCATTCCGCCCACCCTTAAGAAGACAATTGGCGCATATCTGGGAGAAGGGTTCACCTGGTTTGTATTTTATGCGGTCTCTTTAGAGGAGGTGCTTCGGACTGGCGAGGCCATTCAATTTCGGTTCAAGACGAAGTTTCTCTACTATCCCATGAAAGTTACCCAGACGGCAGTAGGCCATACTACCGTTGATTTGCTGGTCCTTTCTCCAAGGCTTCTCGATAACTTCCCCGGCATCCCCTCCGACAAGGTGCGGCTCCGGCACGAGCCAGTCTCCATCACCTCCCGGGAATTGCGCAGCCTGAATCCGGATATGGATGCCCTCCTGGGGCATCGTGCGGACATGAAACTGCGAATCTGGCGGCTCCAGGGCCAAGCGTCTGCATTCCAGCAGGACCTGATCGCCCAATAATGAAACCTCTCAACCAGATTTCCAGTAAGGTTTTTGCTTATTCCTGTGGCCATGGCAAAGAGCGGGGGAAAGTTTCCCCCTCAATCTTCAGGGATAGCCTGGAGTTATTTTATTTGCAGGACTTTGGGTACACGATCAATGTATGGGAACTTTTACCACGATTTTCCTTACATGCCTTTTGCCGTGGAGATCGCAACTGGGACGATGGACCTCGGGCGGGTAGAGAACCGCAAAATAACCGGGCCTCATCACCAGGGAAGCCGTGTCCAGCGGTGGTTCGAGCAAGACTTTGTCCTTCGTCTCGGAATATTCCTCGACAGGCGCCAGGTTTCGTGTCAATGAAACCTCGATTTTTTCTTCCCCTTCAAGCACGACTTGCACGTCGGCATACTTCCTGTGTGCCTCAAACTTGAGCTCGCCGGCCGGACAGGTCCAGTAGGAAGAAACCAACGCGTAGATTTTTCCGTCCTCGATCTCGTATCTCCCATCAGGGCTGGAAGGATCGAATGCAAGTGCGAAGGAAAGCGCCCGGTGAATTGGGCTGCCCGCCTGAAAATAGTTCTGAGCATCTTCAAGTGTGCTGTAAATCATGAAAGCTGTTCTCCTCAGGTCGCCAGACCCTCTTTCCCCGAAAATTTCACGTTGACTTCCTGATATAGTTCAAGTTATTGTAACTTACATCTGTAATGGCGTTTCACTTTTTCCTAAGCCAGTTGAAATTCAGGTACTGGTGGTTAGCTTCCTTTTCTCCCCAAGGTTCCCATCCAAGTTGTCGTTTTAGGCTGCCTTCCCATGAATTGCCAATAGATTGGTATTGGCGAAAGGGCTCCCTGATTTTGGAAACGCCTTTGGTGAAAAACTGGCCTACACTCATAGCTTAACAAACGATCCGGAAAGGAGGCGACCGTGAAAGCAGGTATTATTTTTACAGGGACCGGCCCGATTCTTATCCTTACGAGCTATAAATCCTTTGACGATCCCAGTTTCATTCAGAAACTATCCACCAAGGGAATCAAAAAGTACATCGCTTATGAACTTCCGGCCGAAAAAGTAAAAGAGAAATATAAGGAGCAGTTCACATTGATAATGCACGACCTATCCAAGAGCAACGATCTGAGGGTCTTGGACTACAACGGGCATCATGTTTTCACTAGCTTTTCCTTTGGAGAGTTGGGACCGCCTTTTTACTGCGAATAATACAAATCAATAGCGCGGGAGAGGAACGGAATCCTTACAAAGAAGGTCTACAATGGACAAAAAGATACTTTTCGCAGTGGATGGTTCGGATAAGTGCAGTCAGGCGCTCAGGACTGCAGGCGACCTCCTGAAGAATCACGACGGCTGTCAGGTGCTGCTTTATCATTGCGTGCCGGAGTTACAGGTATTTTATCCCGGTGAAATGATGGCTCCCGGCAGCATGGAAAGTTACTTGGAAAGAGCCGGAAAGGCCGTTCTGGAAGCATCGCAACGTGTTCTTTCGGAAACGGGCTTCCCTGCAGACAGGATAGCGGTGAAGCTCAAAATGGAGAGCGTTGCTCCATCCTTTGATATTTTGAATGAAGCTGCCGATTCAAAAATCCAGACGGTAATCTGCGGCAGGCGCGGTAGAACGCCGAAAAAAAATCTTCTCATCGGAAGTACGTCGAGCCGGCTGTCTCAGTATAGTACCTTGCGAACAGTATGGGTAATCGATACCCCGGTGCATCAGACGCGGAAAATTCTCATTCCGATGGAGGGGTCTCCTGACTCACGCGCCTTGACCTATTACGCCACGGAGTTCTTTGCTCCGATACCAGACCTGAGTTACACACTGCTTCATTTCATGCCCAAGCTCCCGCCTCGATTTTGGGACCATGGGCGAATCCTCAATGACGACGAGGAAAAAAACAGAAATCGAGACCTTAATGAGTGGCGCGATGGAACTCTGCGGGAGGTTGAAAAATTTCTGGCCGAAGCGCGTGATGCACTGATCGGAGGCGGCGTTCCTCCCGAAAAGGTGAAAACACAGATTGTGCACACAAGAACGGACCTTGCCAGAGACATGCTCGATGAAATTGATCGCAACCAGTATCAATTTGTACTGATTGGCAAGAAAAGCTTCAAAGAGCAAAAGCCGTTTCTTATCGGCAGTAATGCAAACAAGATTCTAAAAAATGTCAAGAATACTATCCTGTGCCTGGTTGACTCATGATGGTCCGGGGCAGGCCCCGGAATCCGGGTCAAAAAACTTATTGGTCAAAGAATCCGAATCGGAAGACTCCCATAGAGCCTTGTCTGTAGCCGGAAGTCCTGCTGTGGGAATTGGCCCTTTACGCGTCATGGGCTCGCTCTGTTTGGTCCGGGTTTGAATTCGATCAGTGTGCAAAAATTTTCACCCCCACAGGAAAAAAAGATTGTAATATCCGGATTGATAGCTTATTAATCTAGGCGTTTGTCCGGTGGTTATTTCCATTTTGCCGATCCCCGTGGATATGTGTTTCGGGTTCGTGTCGTGAGCGGATTTCTTGTGAAAGTAAATGCAAATGCGAATACGGCATTAGCGCTACGCGCGCGATATCAATCTGGAAAGTTTCGAAAGCCTTGGACAGGGGAGTGGAACTCCGCCCGGGTTGACCGCGAAACGGATCACGAGGCCGGCAAAGTTCTGGGAACGAAACGACTCGACATCAACGGCGATTCTCAATAACTGCAGTTCCGCTGAGCGGCTTACAATATAGAGCCGCAGTGCGGCACATAACCCGCGCCAGCTCGCACCGGATTTTCGATGCTCCGCGAGGGGGGCTGTCTGCGGATGGCCTGGAGGCTTGGTTCTATGCTTTCTGAGTATTTACCCATTCTCTATATTATCATTCTTGCCTTACTTTTTGGCGCCGGTACCGTGTTTCTTTCACATATCCTCGGTCCCAGGCGGCCTTTCAAGGTTAAGGAAGAAGCCTATGAATGCGGCCTGCCCAGCGAGGGTGCCCAGTATGCACAAACCCCCATCAAGTTTTATGTCATTGCGCTCCTTTTCCTCGTCTTTGACCTTGAATGCGTATTTCTTTACCCATGGGCGGTTTACTACCAGAAGCTGGGGGTGTTCGGGTTTATCGAAATGATGGTTTTTCTGCTGATTCTTCTGATCTGTTATCTGTACGTATGGAAAAAGGGAGCATTGGAATGGGACTAGAAAATCAACTGGTAGGCGACAACGTACTGGTTACCAGCCTGACCAAGCTTGTGAACTGGGGCAGGAGCAATTCAGTGTGGCCGTGCACCTTCGGCCTTGCCTGCTGCGCCCTTGAAATGATCGCCAGTACACTGGCCGATTTTGACATCTCCCGCTTCGGCTCCGAGGTTTTCCGCCCGTCCCCGAGGCAGTCCGACCTGATCATCGTTGCCGGTACCCTTTCCAAGAAAATGTCTGTGATGGTCAAACGGATATATGACCAGATGGCGGACCCCAAATGGGTGATTGCAATGGGGGCATGCGCTTCGTGCGGCGGGATATTCCAAAGCTATGCCGTAGTCCAGGGCGTTGACCAGATCATTCCGGTCGATGTCTACATCCCTGGGTGCCCCCCCCGCCCGGAAGCCGTACTGGCCGGCCTGATGAAGGTCCAGGAAAAAATCAGAACCGAAAAATTAGACCAGCGCCCCGACGTCAAATCAGGCACGCTGCGATAGTCGACAGGACAACATAGATGGAGCTTAATACGATAGTTAAATCGATCTGCGAAATATATCCCGGTTCAATCCTCAAAGAAACCGACCATCACGGTATTCACGAAATCGCTGTTGCCGGGCAATCTTTCTACGAAGTGATGAAAACACTGCAAGGCGACGAGAAATTCGGATTTGATATGTTGACCGATGTTGTGGGCATCGACCGCATGCCGAGGGCGCCGCGTTTTGATGTGCTCTACCTGCTGTTATCCTCAAAGGATTTTACCCGCCTGAGCGTCAGACTGGAAACCGACGAGGGGCAGCAAGTCCCCAGCGTGAGCAATATATGGCATTCCGCCAATTGGGGGGAAAGGGAAGTGTTTGATCTTTTGGGGATAAGTTTTTCAAATCACCCCGATCTGCGGCGGATTCTCACATGGGAAGACTTTGAAGGACACCCGTTGAGAAAGGATTTCCCGCTTGAGGGCAAAGATTTCAACAAGCCCTTCGATCCGACAACGATCAAAGATTACTGCTGATTGGAACGAAACAACAAAATAGCCAGGCATAGGAAATCATGACCGAACGCAAAAACGTCACCCTGAACATGGGACCCCATCACCCGGCCACCCACGGTGTTCTCCGGGTGATACTGGAACTCGACGGGGAAACCATCGTAAATGCCACACCCGTTATCGGATATCTCCACAGGGGGATCGAAAAAATCTGTGAGAACCGGAACTACCAGCAGATCATTCCCCTCACCGACAGGCTCGACTACTCGGCAGCCTCGGCGAACAATATCGGATACTGTTTGACCGTTGAAAAGCTGATGGGCATCGAGGCCCCGAAAAGAGCGCAATATCTGAGAGTGATCATGGCCGAGCTTGCCCGGATCATGGGGCACCATCTCTGGCTTGGCACCCATGCCCTGGATATCGGCGCCATGACCGTGATCTTCTATGCATTTCGGGACCGCGAAATGATCATGGCCATCAACGAAGAGATCGCCGGATACAGGCTCACTCCCTCTTTTATCCGTATAGGGGGCGTAGCCCATGATACGACCGATGAGTTTATCAAAAAGGTCCGTGCTTTCGTTAAGTGGTTTCCCAAAGCGCTCGAAGGCTATCATGCGCTTTTGACGCAAAACAAGATATGGACCACCCGGACCATGAATATAGGGGCGATTTCGGCCGAAGAAGCGGTTAACTATGGATTGACCGGTCCCTGTCTCAGGGGGTCCGGCGTAGCATATGATGTGCGCAAGGCGTTTCCGTACTCCAGTTACAACGACTTTGACTTTCAGATCCCGGTCGGGCGAAACGGCGATATTTATGATCGTTACCTTGTGCGGATGGAAGAGTTCAAGCAGTCGATCAACATCGTAGGCCAAGCCATTGAAAACCTTCCGGCCGGTC
>JBKQTS010000173.1:0-10967 GCA_052143075.1 Syntrophobacteraceae bacterium
CCCCTTCGAGCCGCCTCCGACGGGTCACGGTCGGACCCATTCTCGGCGGCTCTTGTGGCCTGGATCACTCAAAGCTTTATGAGGGGCAGAAAAAGGGAAAAAGTGCTTGCACCTGTCACCCATATCAGCCAGTGAGGTGGCAAATGGCGAATAAGGACAAAATAATTGATCGTGCGGCAGGGGCTGTGGTGGGCGCTCTGATCGGGGATGCCCTCGGCCTGGGTCCGCATTGGTATTATGATCTGGATCGGATGCGTGCGGATTTCGGCCCGTGGATAGAAGGATACACCGAGCCGAAACCTGGCCGATACCATGCAGGACTCAAGGCAGGCGATCTTTCCCAGACCGGTCTGATTACAGCGGAGCTGTTGCGGTCTGTTGTGGAAAAAGGTGGATATGACGAAGAGGATTTCACCAGGCGACTGGATGAAAAGTTCCTGCGACAGATGGATGGCGACGCATACTCCGGACCCGGTGGATACACAAACCAATCCATTCGGGAACTGTACCAGGCGAGGGTTGAACAAGGAAGGCCCTGGGGAAAAACCGGCGATTATGCCGATACCACCGAAGGGGCGGAAAGAGCGGTGGTGATTGCCGCAAGGTATGCTCTGTCGCCAAACGAAGGGGCGCAGATGATTGCGAGAAATATTCGGCTGACTCAGATTGACCCCTTCGTTGCAGCTCTCAGCGCAGCCTATTGCGTGATCGTCAGCGCTCTGATCCGTGGTGAACCGTTTGACGGTAAGCTTGCCGGCAAACTTTACGGTATGGTGGAAAATAGAGAACTTCCTTTTGCCCACGCTGTGCTGGCCGAAAAAAAGGGAACCTACGTCCATGATCCCACGGCGGCGTCTGCTTCGCTTCCTTATCCAGACGGGCTTTTGTTCCCTTCCCACATCTGGACGGCGGCAAAAGACCCGGGCGTGGCCATCGAGCCCGCCTGGAAGGTATCGCTGGTCTACGGCATGCCGTGTTCCATCGTTTGCGTGCTGCCGGCCGCGTATTATCTGGGGGCAAGATTTCAAAACAATTTCGAGCAGGCCGTCCTGCACGCCGTCAACGGCGGTGGGCAAAATATGTCCAGGGCCATGCTGGCTGGAGCACTGGTGGGTGCGCAGGTAGGGGTGTCGGGCATTCCTCAACGATTTATCGATGGATTGTCCGGCGGCAACGAAGCAGTCGATCTTGCTAAACGACTGGGCAAAAGCCTCACGGCACAAATCTGACTCACGTCTGTTTTGAGCACACAAGGAGGGGCAGACCTGCACTTTTCACACCCATGCGCTGTTTCATATCCCCCTTAGCCCGCCCATAACTACTGCCTCACGCGCTAGCGCGTGTGGCAGAAATTCCGGGGGTGCGCGGGAAAGTCCCCCGCTCTTTTAGTTAGTTCAATCCTGAACGAAACTCAATATCACTTCGTAACTCGTATGCTAAGAGTCCTGGAACCGGTTCCCCTGGGCCCATACGCAGTAAGCATTGCCGTGTAGGTCCCGGGCGTGTTGTAGGTGTGATCCGGGCTCTCATCCGTGCTCGTCGCGCCATCTCCGAAGTGCCACAGCCAACTCGTGACGAGACCGGTGGATTTATTGGTAAAATTCACCTGCAGGGGAGCTTTCCCCGAACTGGGAGTGGCGGAAAAGTTTGCCTCGGGGGCAGCGTAGACCGTGATGAAGTCAGGTTGAGTGCAGGTGTTTTTTCCCCCGGCTCCTGTCACGGTAAGCGTCACTGTGTAGGTCCCGGCCTTATCATAGGTATGGCTGGGACTGCGGATTGTGCTCGTCTGGCCGTCTCCAAAGTTCCAGAGCCATTTTGTGATGCTCCCTGCAGAGCTGTCTGAAAAATGTACTGTCAAGGGTGCTTTGCCACTAGTAGTACTTGCAGTAAAAATGGCTGCAAAGACAGGTGAATATGTGCCGATTGCGGAAGCGGTCTGCCCGTTCGAGACGTTTGTCGTCCGACCGGATGGTATGCTCCAGCCTTTGACATTATTGAAAGCCACCGTGTGCGATCCAACTGTGATTCCTGAAACGTTTGTCCCGCTGGCCTGCCAGCTTCCTCCGTCTACGTTCCACATCGCGCCTTCGGTGACAGCACCTGCCGGGCTGATCGTGACCGTGAGGGAGCCGGTCTGTTGAGCGTAGGCGCCGCCAAGAGAGGTGGTCTGCCCGTTCGTGATGTTTGCTGTCTGGCCGGCAGGGGTGGTCCAGCCAGTGATATTATTGAAAGCTACCGTGTGCGATCCCACGCTCAGGTTGGATACCGTCGCTCCGCTTGTCTGCCATGCTCCGCCATCGACACTCCACGTCGCACCGGCGCTTGCTGCAGCATCCGGGCTGATCGTGACTGTCAGTGAGCCGGCGGCGCTTTTCGTGAAGATCTCGATAAAGTCATTGATGCTGCTTTGTGCCGTAGTCACCATGACTGTCTTGTCTGCTGCCATGTCTCCAGATATGACAGACTGTGAAGATCCGGCATTGACGACAAGGGTTATCGCCCCATAGGGTGAAAGTGCACAGGTCCCGGTGATGTTATTATTTGTAGAACCATCATTTGCAGTAGAGGACATTGTAAACGTTCCATCCTGGTTGATCGTTAGAGTGTGCCTTTCCCACGTCCACATAGACAAAGAGTTGCCTTGCCAAGTGCCGGCCAAATCCTCCGGCAAATATGAAGCGGCTTGTCTGGCGTAAACACTGAGTACGGCTGGGTTGATGTTTGCCCCGCTTGTAGCAACCATGA
Source organism: Syntrophobacteraceae bacterium (assembly GCA_052143075.1). GTDB lineage: Bacteria > Desulfobacterota > Syntrophobacteria > Syntrophobacterales > Syntrophobacteraceae > SbD1. The sequence goes on from JBKQTS010000173.1 coordinate 2,746, forward strand.
CCGTTTTGTCTGCGCCCATAACTCCACTGAATGTTGAATCTGAGGGGTCGGTTATCACCCCGCTTGATGAAATCGGCCAAGTCCCGGTTCCGCCTGCAGTGGAATCCGTCCATGTTCCATTCGAGCCGATCGTAAGAGAATCTGTTTCCGCCGCTCCGGAATACTGCCCCGAAGATGTTAGAAAATTGCCTTCCCACGCACCGGTTAGATCGGCCAATGAACATGAAGCGGCTTGTCTTGTGAAAATCATGAGACCGGGAGAGCCATTGGACAGGTCCGTTTCCGTGCATACGATGACGGTATTACCCGAATCTATCTGGCACAGGGTGTCGTTCGGTTGACCGGTGGTCAAAAATAACCCGCCCGGAGAACTCCAGAAAGCAATAGCATTGTTGTTGAAAACTTGATCGGGATTGCCATTGTTGTCCGTTATGGAAACGCCGCTCAATGTTTCGTCCGGGTTGACGGTCACGGTGCCTCTTTCCCACTCCGGTGCGTCAGAACCTGAAACAATAAAGTCAGCGTTCCAGGTGCCGGCAAGGGCGGCAATAGATGAGGGCGGAACTGCGTAAGGCGTTACGCTGTTGGAAGGAACTGATGGCGGACCGGTCCCGATCGTGTTTGACGCTGTCACCGTGAACGTATAGGCAGTGTCGTTGTCCAGACCCTGCATGATTATCGGGCTTCCATCGCCTGTGGCCGTTATGCCGCCGGGGTTCGAGGTCACGGCGTAGGAACTGACGGGGGGACCGCCGGCTGGGGCCGTGAAGCTGACCGCTGCCTGGGCAATGCCGGCCGCTGCCGTTACCCCTGTTGGCGCGCCGGGAACTGCAGGACTGTCGCTTACGGAGAAAATCGCGCCCTTGCCGTAGACGCCTCCCCCATTTTCCATCCCGTAGATGGTGGTCCCGGAGAGCGTGACCGAGCTGCCATCGTTTGAAGAAGCACTGCCGAAGTCGTAGAGCACCTGGTATGCGGCGCCGCTCGTGTTTATTTGGAAAATCGTGCCTGAGCCGTAGCCATTGCCGCTGCCGCCCTGGGAAGTCATCCCGTAGAGTGTGGACCCGGAGATCGTGAGAGAGCCGATAGGCAAAGCCCCATCGTTTGGGTATCCTGCGAAGCTGTACAGCACCTGGTATTCGGCGCCGTTCGTGTTTATCTGGAAAATCGTGCCTAAGCCGCCCGCGCCTCCACACTGGGTCATCCCGTAGAGGGTGGACCCCCAGAGGGTGAGGGAGCCGAAAGGATTAACCCCATCGGTTGCAAATCCGCCGAAGTTGTACAGCACCTGGTACCCTGTGCCGTCCGTGTTTATCTGGAAAATCGTGCCTGAGCCGCCGGCGCCTCCACCCGATGTCATCCCGTAGAGCGTGGTCCCCGAGAGCGTGAGAGAGCCGTAAGGATAGCACCCATCGGTTCCAACACTGCCGAAGTTGTACAGGACGATAAAGTCGTCTGTATTGGGAGGCGAAGCTGCATGAACGTTGCCCGGCGGGAAGCCTGCTAGGCAGATGAAGACCCCGATGCCGATAACCAACCCAAGCACAAATCTCTTTTCTATTTTCATTTTCGCACCTTTCATACAGGCCGGAATCATGCACCCTGAAACCCGGAGTGACTGATCCTTGTAAAAACCACGGAGAGAGTGATTCGAACCTCTATTTTTGACCGATTAGGCAGTGTGCCGTTTTCACAATGGAGAGCAATGAACATACCAATGCTGCATTCTTTTCAGGCAGGGATCCAAACCTGGTGATTTTGCGCCGTTGAGGGGATAGCCGGGTCACAGGAATTTAAGAGTTTCTTTTACGGAAATGACAAAGTTTGTCACTGAGTGACTAAATCCGATCTATTGGGATAGTGAAATGCATCTCGAGATTCGACCATCGAGCACTGATGGATCTGCTGGGTATACCCTCCATCGAGGCGCTGCGCGATCGCACGGCGCATAGTCGATTAACTCAAAACCAACAATCGATGAGTTTTTGTTCTCGGTTAAAGAAAACTAAAAACTAACTGTACTGACATTCTACGTTAACATACGACTGGATGCGTCAATGCCGTATTCAGCCAAGTAAACTTCCATTGGGGTTCGTCCCCCAAGACTTTGATGAGGACGCAGCGTGTTGTACTCGAAATCGCACAACTTCAATTGGTATCTCCTCATCTCGGGATCGGTAAATCTTAGGACATGGAACAGTTCCTCATTGTCTGTGCGATGGCTCCTTTCCACGATGCCATTCTGCCAAGGACAACCAGGTTCGCATTTGCCATGAATCAAGTCCAACTTAGTAGCTGTGCGCTCGAATGCACTCATCCTTTCTGGATGAAAACTATACTTCATCGTGAATTCGAGGGCGTTGTCGGTCCAGACGAGAAAAATGGGGGTAGCAGGTCCAGTGCTCGTTTAAGAACCCCCGCAACGGTCTCGGATTTTCTGTCTGGATGTATCTCTGTGTACTTAAGCCGGGTGCGCAGATGAATTGCGGTAATTTTATATTCAAATCCTTTGCCACCTTGCACAGCCGGAAGCTGTTGAATGTCCATTTGGATTCTGTGGCGTCCGACCTGAATCCCTTTGCGTTCGACTTTTTCTGTTTTCGGAGGCTTGGTCAGGCCTTCCTCTTGAAGAATTTTGAGAATCGTACCCCGGTTTGCTTTCGGGAAAGCCTCTTTCAGTTCTTGAGCAATCCGTATAGGGCCATGACTGGGTGTTCCTTTCGATAGGCCACAACTGCAACATGATACTCATTGGTGACCACACTTCGGTTGGCGAGCGGAGCGGAACTCTTGTCCAAAGGGCTATCTCGTTTGATCCGCACTCATCTTACCTGATGCCCTATCCGATTACTCCACGTCGGATACTTGGTTGGGGCGAGTCTTGCCCGGGGCTTGTTATTCGTCTCAGGCAAGGCCTGCCCTGCCGCGAAAATCTACAGCGTGCAATTACTTTCCCCTGGCTTACGGCTACCTCATCGGAACTCGCCTCGGGGTTCATCAATGCACTGGCCGGCAACGTTCCGAGCCAGGGTTCGCCCGGCTGGGATCTCCAGTTTCTCAACATCGAATCCTTAGCTGACATTACTTCGGCTTTTCATGTGGCGGAATGCTTATCGATACTGTAATAATCCAATTTCGCCGGCGTAATGAGATTAGATGAAGAAGCCTTCAGCGTGCAGGTATAACGCGCCGCTATCTGTCCACGCTGTACAGCGTCGTCCACAGAACGGTTGTCCAGAACGTAACTCGCCAAAAACCCCACAGCCAGACCGTCGCCCGCACCGTTAGTATCGATTACGGGCATTTCCATGGCCACAGGGTCGAAGAACTGGATGCCGTTGCGACTTGTTCCTAAAGCGCAGCCCTTTGCCCCCATTCCGGCTACAATGATCTGTTTGGGGTTAGCTGACAACAACGATTGAATTAGGGCCTTTGGGTCCGATTGGTTGACTGCTGAAAAAAACAGGATATCGGCATATTTGACAAAATCCTCACGATAGCTGTCAACCTCCGCCCACACATCTTGAATATCGCAGGCAATGCTCAACCCCAAGTCCTTAGCTACAGGCAACAGATAGCGTGCCCAGTTTGGAATATTGAAATGGACAAGTTTCGTCCTGGATAATACAGCTCTGCAGAGAGCTATATTAGGATGGAGCGCCATGTGCCCTTTTCCATCGTAAAAATTCTTTCGTCGGCCGTCGCGATACACCAGATTGATACTTCGGCTGGTGCCTGAAGGGTCTATGAAAACCGCCGTTGTATCGATTCCATCCCGGCTAAACTCCTCGCGGATAAAGCGACCATTATAATCATCTCCAAGATATCCGATAAATGCAGTCCGCTTTTTCAGTTGCGCAAATCCACGACTACAGTATCCGCCCGCTTGTCCAACATAGTCGATAATTTCAGTAAAGCTGGACTCAATACTGCAATCAATGCTGTCGCCATACATATATGTATTAGTATCAATGCCGACGTTGCCAACAACCACAACATCCAACAATTCGCTGTTCATATCTATTGTACCTCGTGTAGCCACTTGATTAAACTTATGAATAAGAGATAGATGCATGATGCACGCTACAAACCTGTTTCTTAATTCGTTGTAATACCGTCATAAAGCTGTGATTTCTAAAAAGTGACCAATATTCACCAAGTGTATCACCTTCAACAATACCTTGAATATATACATTAAAAGGCCACCATACACCGTCGAAATCATCAAGCATACACATACCTCTTCTAATATCGCTAAAATAACCAATCGTACTACCAACTTCTATGGCCTCTTTATCATCGATTAGTGAATCTCTCTTGTTAATGTATTCTCTGATTTGATCTGTACGATAGTATTTCTTATCTGCTTGCATATTAGATGGTCTATTACTGAACAGCGGCGACCTATGATTTAGCTGTGACTCCTGCGTGTAGCCAATATTCGCAAGCACCTTCACGCCGCATAAATAGCCTTGGAACAACGCTTCACTGGGAGGCCGGAGGATCTCTTCATCTTGGTAATTGAACGAAATCATATAACGCAATATTTCACAAGAATACTTTGACGGATGCAGACTGATTTGATCAAGAGATTCTCCCATTTCAAAAAACCTTTGCTTATTCCGATAGTGACCGACCAACTGCTTCAAAAGCCACTCTCTCGTTCTCTTAACCGTAAGAAGGTTCGAAGCATAGATGGCTTCTTCAAAGACAGAGACCTGTTCCGCCGACGGATTCAGTTTCCCGACGTTGGGGTTTCCAAAAGATACCAGCGAAACAGGAATTGGTACCAGCATACCATCTTGGATTTGATTAGGATACCTTTGCTCGAGCCATTCAATAAAATCCAGGTATTGCGCTATATTCCATCTTGAAATAATCGATGATACAACAACCTGAATATTGTTCTTTGTAAACAGATCCAGATTCCTGAGTATAGCATCGTGTATCTCCATCGCCCGATCTGGCTGTGACTTGTGCATAGCGCCAAGGCGGATACGATTAAAATCGATCTTGTGATTATCAATTGACAAAACTATAAATGCCTGCTCCTGCCGTCTCTTTAAATAGTCGTAAATGGATTTCGATGTAAGCCCGTTGGATATGATTTTGTGGACCGAAGTTTCGAATACCTCGCCGACAGCTTCAACAATTTGAGGGTGATGCGTTGGTTCACCTCCTGATTGTTCAACCATCCCGTATGCAATACCCATACTGTCGAGTGTGTCCTTGACCAGACTTAGAGTTTTTCTTGCATTGACCAAATGCTGTTCTTCCAGTGTGACAATGTCGGGTCCTGATGGCGCGGCAACATGGATACCACAACTTGCACAACCCATCGAACACCAATTGCTTAACAATTGAAAGCTCGGACCGATAATTGTTCGCCGGTGAGGCATATAAGACCTCATACAATCGTCTCCCTTGTTTCCTGTGAGACGCGCTATTTTGGATATGGCCACCTCAAATAGCAAGTTCAAGTTGCGCGTCTACGCCCAGCCTTGTGATTGACTATACGAGCATTGGTTTAAGGTATGGAAACAAGACCGCTGCACTCTCGCCGCGCAGTCGGTCCAGGAGCATTACTTGTGAAACGAATTCGCCGCCATATTCTTCATATAAGTCTTTTTCGCTCAAAAACTGTAATAACGCCTTGATCTGAATTATGACTGCCTCACCAAATGCTATTTCATCGTGAATCAACTCTTGTAGACCATGTATGCACTTTTCCTTTAAGGGATGCGGTAGAACCTGTACGTTGAGGTAAGGAGGCCACTCCAAGAACGTTAACCGTAAGCGATCACTAGTAACGAAGCCACTGTCAAGAATCGTACGCAAATGCATTCGGAGCTCCATTACATTGAAGATAGAAACAACGAAGTGTAGCTTACGTTTAGCATGTGGCACCTTCATTCTGATAGTTTCAAGGTTCTTCAGCCATTGTTTGTATTTAAGCCCATGTCTAATGTATTCGCCCTGTGCTCCTACGCCATCTAAACTAAGACACAGTGTTACATTAGAGAATTTATTCCATAGGCTTACTGCATCCCATGTATTTAACGTGAGCTGACTAAGATCAGTATCGTAATATAGTTCTATGTCAGTATTACCACTATCGAGTAAGCGTTGAATTAGTATGTAATGAGCCTCACTGACTAATGGCTCCCCTCCAGCGACATGTACATGTTCCAAAGTTGGAATAATACGTGTATTGAACTCGTCCCAGAATGAACGCACGTCATCGAACCCTATCACGTTCTGTGACATCTCATTGTGTGGATAAATTATATTATGTTCAGTAAACCATCGGCTCGATGCATAGCCACTACATGATCGACATTTAAAGTTGCAGATATTATTGAGGCGCAGATCTATTGTGCAGATCGTGGGAATAAAATGTTCCGGATGAGTGAGAAGCTGCGAATAATAAGACTTATAGATTTCATTATGAACGTGACGAGAGCTTTTAATTCCACGCGCCTCTTTTTTTTGGCAATAACGGCACTCCGCAGGCCAGATGCCCGCAAGCATTTGCCGTCGCACACCGTCCATGCGGTCGGAGTTGAAAAGCTGCGAGAGTGAGTTCTCTCTTACGGAGCCGATTACCGGAGGTGATGTTTCCCCGGTTCCTGACACACAGCATAACTGGACAAAGCCCGTTGTTCCGATGTAGGCGTGAATCCACGGAAGCACACAGAGCGAAGTCTCCGGAACATGAACAGATGGGGGAGTGTATGTGGCGCCGGCGTGTTGTGCTTCCTGAAACACGGTGTTTCGGCCGGCTTGAGACGGTGACGTAACCAATATAATGCCCTGCCCCGGCTGCAGATCGTAGGAAAAATATTTATGGGGAATGTAGCCCATGGTGTATTCCGGGGACACATCCCTGAGCGGTCCCCCAAATTGGAGCCACGCACTCAGATTATCCACATGGAAATGCTGGTGATTCGAAACGTCTTTGTTCAGGATGATCAGCGCTTCTTCTCGTGTTTTCGTGGAACTTTTCCACAACACAAGGATATTGGGGTTTTCGTGGGGCAGGACGCATGTGAGACAATCTTCCCCAAAGATCTCGTAATGCTTCTTGACGCTGTTGATGGCGCTGATGAAATTCCGAAGATCAACGTTGGGTTCTTCCCAGTCGTCCGGTCGTGTCTTAGCAACGTGCATGCGCTTGCGGAAACCGAATTCAAAGCCAATTGGGATGAGGTATCCCGCTGAAAAGAATGACGAAAAAAGACAGCGTTGTTTCACGGCATTGACGTTGCTCTGCGTTTCCCGAAATAACCTGTCAGTGTCATGATCTTCGGGAAAGCTGATGGAATTAGTGACCTCACGGGTAATCTGATACTGCTGCAACAGCCAGGGGCTCTCGTAATCCCACCACTTGGAACTATTAAACACGTAGTCGAACCCCGCTTGAGCAGTTTGTCTGGTCTGGGCGGGCGTGCAACCTAGCGTCTCTGCGACGAACACTGTGTGTGGATGCCGATTTTTGACTTCTTCTATCAGACGATGACCGAAATGGCCGGGAATTTGATAGGCCGCGTCACAGCGGAAACCATCGAAGCCGAGCTGAATCAAATATTCAACAACGCTGTAAAAAAAGCGAAAAAGCTCATCACTGTGGGAGGAATGCCCATGATCAAAACGGGCCAGATCTCTCCACACCAAGGTTTTACCGTTATCGAAACAGAAGGGATGGGCGATGCTGCCGTCCGGTTCGCGAACAAACCACTCCGGATGGTGTCGGGTAAGCTCGGAATCCAATGCACAGTGATTGATGACGAGGTCTGCCATCATCTTCAAGCCATGGAGCTTGGCGAACTGCGTGGTCTCTCTAACCTGCTGCTCCGGTGCGAGAGGACTGACCACATCCAGAAAACGTGGATCTATTAGAAAGTAATCCGCGATAGAATAAAGGCTCCTTGATCGGCCGGTTTTCTGAATCGCATTCACAAAGATCCATTCAAATCCCATATCCGCGGCTCGCTTAATATGACGCCCCCAATTGCTCAGCGTGCCTGCCAGCAGCGGAAACAGATTGTAAATGATCATCTGAGAACACCCATGCATTGGACGCTTATAATAAACGAACTAGTACCATGTAACATTGCTTTTTTCGTATAATGAAGTATAATCATGGCAAATTCCAAAGAGGGAGGGATTTGCCATGAAACCGCGATACCGTGTGACGTTAACAGAGCAAGAACGTCAGGAAC
>JBKQTS010000174.1:0-3489 GCA_052143075.1 Syntrophobacteraceae bacterium
AAAAAGCCGCTTTCGCCACATAATCCATGCGATTAGATACATAAACAGGATAATCAGGAGAGGGTGGAGCAAAGCAACGGTTTCCGGTTTTGCAATAGGGGTGTGGAAGCCTTTGAAAAGGTATAACTCGTAGTCTATCCCGCATGCCAGAAACATGAGCTGATTCAAAATCCAAAGGGTGGTGTCGAAGACTTGTGATAGCACGTAGACGATGATGGGATTCAGCCCGATTATAATAAAGGGTCTAGCCCATCGAGAAAGATCCGCGATATTGATTAACCAGTGAAAGAATGCCAGGCAAACAAGAGCCACCCCCGCCATGAATATGCTGAAGGTGCTCGTCCATATGTTCTTGTTTATCGGCAGCCAGCGATCGAGTATGTAACCAGTGATGATTAGAGCCAAGCCGGCGAATACCATTCCGACAACTTTCCTGCGCTCGGGCAAAGAAGACCTGAGCCATTGTCCCGTCAGCACTCCGAAAAGAGTGGTAGCGATTGCGGGAATTGTGCTCACAATCCCTTCCGGGTCCCATTTCCCATAATAATATGACCACATGTGCCCGCTTAGAAGATGCGAATCGACCCAGGCGGCAAAATTTTGTCCAGGTTCGAGCACGCCGGCGCCGACCCCGGGCACGGGTATGAACCGCATCATCAGCCAGTAGGAGGCAAGAAGGCCGATAATCCATAAGATGCGGCCTCTCAAAGCCGCTTTGAGCACAATCAGGGATGCAAAAAAGTAGCAAACGGCGATTCTTTGCAGAACTCCCGGTATACGGACATCTGACAATGACAGGTCGAATGCTGCAAAAATATTGAGAAAAAGCCCAAGCGCAAACAGAACAATAGTTCGCCTCAGGATTCGGACCATAAACGCCGAATTTGATATGCCTTTTTCTTCTTTCTTTGCAAATGAAAAGACGAGCGAAACCCCAACTATGAAAAGAAAGGCTGGAAAGACAGTGTCAGCAAAAGCCCATCCGTTCCAGTGCGCATGTCTCAAAGGTGAATAAACGGCTCCGGTATCCCCCGGGCTGTTTACGAGTATCATCAAGGCGATTGCAAAACCGCGAAAGGCGTCCAGCGAGGCCAAGCGTCCCTCGGGGGCAATGGACCTGGAATCGGAAGTTGATTTGTGCTGACGCTCGAGGCATTTCTCGGTCGACGATGAAAAGCATTCCTGCAGTTCCGGTTTCTCATTTTGAAGAGGCGGCTGCTGAGCCGGCACGGGGGTACGCAATGAAACGATCCTCACTGGCAAATCAAGACCTCATAAAGCGGCGCTTTCTTGATCTAAATCAGGTGGAGGTGATTTGGAAGGAGATAATCTCATAAGCTTACTGAAGGGGCAAGGTGAAAAGTTTTCAGCCAATTGTGGGTAGAACGGGGGAACAGATAAATCGCAGGATTTCCAGTCTCCTCAGAGCATCTTGTAGAACGCGAGTGGATTGCATGGAGACAGGTGGGCGTCCATTGAACAGCCACAGTGGCTATCCCTCCTCACTTCCTCGCTGGTTACCCTTTGAAGATGCCCCACGATCCACGATGTCGGCACAATCCATACCCGAATATACCCTCATTTACACACGGCCACTCTAAAAATCCTTGCACAGGTGCCTTTTGCCTGTATTATCCTGAGTTTCACATTCTTTAGCTTTCCCCCCTGTTTGGTTACTCCCACTTGAGGAGACAGAAATGAAAACCCCCAGATTGCTACTCGTGATCGCCGTAATGGTCCGATTCGCTGCCATTGCTTATGCTGGTTTTGATGAGGCTAAAGCGGCTTATGACAGTTGAAGCAGTGTAATATTGCTACCCGTTTGCTCCCCTGCTAAATCCCCTTGGGCCCCCTTCTAAATGGTGACTAAAATGCCTGTTAAGTGAAGGCTATGAGCGTTTTCAAAAGGTTAAACCGCTCCAACCCGAATTTCAAAGGAGAAGAACAATTACAAACTGGGCGAGACTTGGCGCCGGTAAGCTCCGCTCAGTTTTTGTCCAGTTGTCTTTGGGAGGGACTGCATGAGATTATGGTTACAATTTTGAAATTGGGGATTTCCATCCCGGAGATATGAAAAGTCCTGTTGAAGGCAGATTCATACAATAATGCAGGTTCTTAACTACAGTTTAAGTGTAGGACGGCACGATGCACTGGTTCTGATTTTTATGGTTGCGGATTTCTAATAGAGGGTCTTCTTAAGATTTCGAGCTTATCGAGTCTGTTGTCAGTCAGTCATTCCGGCCTTCCGGGAGTGGCTGTTCTCGGCAGGTCATTTTGAACAAAAAACCTAAGTGACCCGACAATCGACGTTCAGGCACATCTATTGCTCTCCTTAAAGGAGATGGAGAAATTTACGCCGTGGCAGGTCATTGCCAAGGCTCGAGGATCGCTTGACTCAAACCGAGTATCAAAAAGAGGACGAAAAGATGCAAAAAAAGATTTTCTCGGGAATGAAAGCCGGCTTGCTTGTACTTTCCGTATTGCTGCTTGCGCTTTGCCTGGTATCGATGGCAGCGGCAAAAAAACCGTCTCCCCCCACTCCCCCCACGTCTACCATAGATTCATATTTGGCAGCTTTGCCTAACGGTGTGCCTTTCCAAAATATCAAGAAAGCGATCGAGTTATTGGAGGCGGACGTCACTGCTTTGCAGACCGCAGTTGCCGCTCTGCAAGCTCAGACTGCTAATATCGGCAACTTCGAGTACCTGTCTTTTTCGTTTACCGCCAGCGGTGGTGGCGAGAACATTCCCATTACCGATACAAAAGGTAATGCTCCAACATTTGCGGCAGGTGGAAAAAATGTGCGGTTCGAGGTGAGCTTCGTTCCCTCTCCTTTTGTACCACCTATCGACAGCTATATCATGGCAGCCTTGATCAGCCCTGGAACCACCAGCACTAACTTCATCGGCACCAACAGCAGCGGAACGCAAAGCGCCGGCAACCTTACATCGTTCCCCTCCACCACCGCTATTGCGGCAATAACCAATTTCGCCAGCCTTGTCGCTGAAACAGAAACGACATTTGCCATTTCGACACTCTCGACGGCCCCGGCAGGGACATATCAGGTAAAGATTTTCTACTAATCGTAATTCCAACTCCTGTTTTCACCACTGTTGCAGAGGGCCGGGAACTCGATCCCACCCGGCTCTTACTTTTTGTCCAGGCCGCCTCTTTTCGCCATTTCCCCTTTGATTAATTTAGAATCACCGATGTGTTGGCCGCATTATCACGGCAATTTCTCCACAAGGTCTTTCTCGGCAATATCCAACGAGTTCAATATCATGCATGGTGGGAAGAAAAAGCTTTTTTTTAAAGGAGCCGGAAGCGCTTTGATTCCATTTCTGGAGGTGCACAGATTGCCGGACTTCTACACTTACATGGGGCGTTACGGAGACTGGGCAGGAGAGGGGAGGATCAGCTCTTCGGATTTCTTTGGGGACGGCCAGTCACTTTTTCGATGTAGATAGCATCTTTTCAAACATCTCTCCT
>JBKQTS010000175.1:0-32211 GCA_052143075.1 Syntrophobacteraceae bacterium
GGCCACATCCGGTATTAGCAGCGCTTTCGCACTGTTATCCCGAACACAGGGGCAGGTTACCTACGCGTTACTCACCCGTGCGCCACTTTACTCGCCTAACCGAAGTTTGGCTTTCTCGTTCGACTTGCATGTGTTAGGCACGCCGCCAGCGTTTATTCTGAGCCAGGATCAAACTCTCCAGTTAAATCCCGAAAACCTTTTACTTTAGGCCCAGCACACTTATTTTGTCCGCTATTTAGTTTCCAAAGAGCACGCCCCCGATCTTCGCAGGGACTTTCTAACATACACGAGGCCGGGGCTTGTGTCAATTGCTATTTTTGGCGCCCGGTCTCGGCACAACCTTTTAAGTCTACCGAATACCCATCCACAAATCAACCCTTAAATCGGAGGCCGCAGGACGCAACAAAATACTCCAACCCCGCGATACCGCCTCTAAATCTTCAAAGGATTCTAAAAGATTAAGGGAAATCTGTGAGAAGATCGAAGACTGCGGCATTAGTATAGTCACGTAATCGCGCATTGTCACCAGAAAAAGAGTTGAGATGCGGAGAAAAGCTTTGTTAGACAGGATTAACAGAAATGGCTTAAGAGTCCATCCGAACATGCGCTTGGCCTCGCCTCTGCGCACGCGGGCAAAATCTGCGGGGTCCGGATATCTTTAAACTCAAAATCATTTCCCCGCGTTTTTCTTTCTACTTGTCAGGTCGTTCGGGAAAAAAGATTGAAAGCGTTCAATCAACCTTTATTCGATGGACTTTTTTCTTGCCGGCTTTCAGCAGAATGCAACTATCCTTAAGGTGCACGGTTCCAATGCGGAAGCCTACGTCGTTTATGCGGTCTTCATTGACATAAGCGCCGCCCTGCCGGATCAGGCGCCGGGCGGAGCTTTTCGACTCACAAAGATCGATTTCGGCAAAAATTTCAAAGGCCGGGATTCCGTCTTCGAGGCGTTTCATTGGGAGAATGGAGGTAGGGACGGCATCGGCCTTTTCCCCCCAGACTCTCGGTATGTCGCTTGAAGGAAGCAGATCGGGCGGCAGCCGTCTTTGTCCAAAAACAGAGACTGAGGCCTCGAGTGCCGAGAGCGCAGTTTCTCTGCCGTGGACAAGCCTGGTCACCTCAAAAGCCAGGATGGATTTGCAAACATTGAGGTCCTGTCCCTCCAGGACGCTCACGGCCTCTATTTCATTTACTGGAATAAACGTATAGAGTCTCAAGAAACGCGCCACATCACGGTCGTCCGTATTTATCCAGTACTGGTAAAAATCGAAAGGACGGGTTTTCTCGGCGCTGAGCCAGACGGCTCCGGCAGCGGTTTTCCCCATCTTGGCGCCCGATGAGGTGGTAAGGAGCGGAAAAGTTAGAGCATGGGAGCTCTTTCGTAGCATTCGGCGTATAAGTTCTATTCCGGCGACGATATTTCCCCACTGGTCGTCGCCGCCCATCTGGAGGCAGCAGTCGTATTTTTGCGCCAGATAATAGAAATCATATGCCTGGAGCAGCATATAATTAAATTCTATGAAATTGAGACCGGTTTCCAGGCGGATCTTGTAGCTCTCGGCAGCGAGCATCCGGTTTACGCTGAAGTGCCTTCCGATATCACGCAGGAATTCAATGTAGTGAAGATCGACAAGCCAGTCGGCATTGTTGAGCAGAAGCGCTTTATGATCACCGAAATCCAGAAAACGTGAGAGTTGCTTCCTGAGGGCGGCGACATTGAACTCGATCTGTTCCAGCGTCAGGAGTTGACGCATTTCGGTCTTGCCGCTGGGGTCTCCCACAAGACCGGTGCCGCCTCCGACAAGAACTATCGGGCGATGACCCTGGCGCTGCATGTGCGCAAGAGCCATAATGGGAACCAGGCTTCCGACGTGCAGGCTGTCTGCGCTCGGATCGAACCCGATATAGCAGGAAGACGGTTCGGACAGATACAGCCTTAGTTCGTCAACGTTTGTAGCCTGGGCCACAAACCCACGTTCGTTCAGAATATCGAAGACGTTGGCCACTTTGAGAATCCCGCACTCGGGTTAGAGATAGTCCAATAAGAATCGTTGACCATAGAGAGATGAATTCCACCACAGAGACGCAGAGACCGCAGAGAAAACAAGAACTTAGACAAAAATCTTTACAAAACTTAAGGAGACTCCATATTAGCTACGTGGAGAACGGGTACTATTTCGCGTATTCCACAGCCCTGGTTTCCCGAATGACTGTAACCTTGATCTGGCCGGGGTAGGTAAGTTCGCTCTCTATTTTCTTGGCAATGTCGCGGCTCAGCAGGACGACATCGGCGTCGGCAACAGTATTGCTTTCGACGATAATTCGCAGCTCCCTGCCGGCCTGGATCGCATAAGCCTTGCTGATGCCGTTGAAAGAACCCGCAATCCGCTCGAGATCTTCAAGACGCCTCACATACGTTTCGAGGAGTTCTTTTCGAGCCCCCGGCCGGGCGCCTGACAGGGCGTCAGAGGCCTGGACGAGGATGGCGAGGATGTCCTCGGCCGGAATATCTTCATGGTGGGCCGCTATCGCGTGTACGATTGCCGGGCTCTCGCCGCATTTTCTGGCAAGGTCGGCCCCGATTGCAGCGTGAGGGCCTTCCATTTCATGGTCGACGGCCTTTCCGATATCGTGTAAAAGGCCCGCCCGCCTGGCGTGTTTTTCGTTGAGGCCAAGCTCGGCAGCCATTATTCCACATAGAAAAGAGACCTCTCTGGCATGTTGGAGCACGTTCTGTGCGTAGCTGGTGCGGAATTTCAGCTTGCCGACCAATTTTATCAGCTCAGGATGAATGCCATGAACACCTACATCGAATGCAGCCTGCTCGCCTGCCTCGCGGATTGAGGTCTCTATTTCGGCATTAACCTTTTCTACGATCTCTTCGATTCGCGCGGGATGAATTCTGCCATCGGATATTAGTCTCTCAAGTGAAATCCTTGCCACCTCGCGCCTTATGGGGTTAAAGCCCGACAGTATCACCGCTTCGGGAGTATCGTCGATGATCAGATCTACACCGGTTGAGGCCTCGATGGCACGGATGTTTCGGCCCTCCCTTCCTATAATGCGTCCCTTCATTTCTTCGTTGGGAAGGTTTACAACAGAGACCGTCTTTTCCGCCACGTAGTCGCCGGAGTATCTTTGCAGCGCAAGCGAAATAATGTCTTTGGCCTTTCTGTCACCAGTTTCACGCGCTTCGGTCTCAATCTTTTTTACAAGCAGAGCGGCATCGTGACGGGCTTCGTTCTCAACGGAACGCAGCAGCATCTCCTTAGCTTCCTGCGCAGACATTCCAGAGATGTTTTCGAGCTTTGTTCTTTCCTCCTTCAGTACAACCTCCAATTCCTTTTCCCGGTCGATTAAATCCTTTTCCTGCTGCGCTAGCTGCTTTTCACGCTTACTCAGGGCAGATTCCTTTTTGTCGACCGCTTCGGCTTTACGATCGAGGTTTTCTTCTTTTTGCAGGATTCGCTTCTCGAGATTCTGGAATTCTTTCCTGCCTTCTTTAGATTCTTTCTCGAACTCCAGTTTCATCTGGAAGAGGCTGTCCTTGGCCTGAAGGATAGCCTCTTTTTTGATTGTTTCAGCCTCTTTTTTAGCCTCGGCGAGCGAATTTCGAGCATCGCTTTCGAATTTGCGGTGCCTTTTTTCCAACCAGAAGTACCTGACAAGGTACCCTGAGGCTCCGCCTGCAAGCAGTACAACAATGCATAACAGCGTCAAATAGATATAATCCATTATTTAAGTTTCCTTTCGGGGCGGCTGCGCCGCACGCCTCGCGGAGCGTGGAGATTCTCTTTGCAGAACTAAAAATCCCATCTTTCCGAATTGGAACGCCACCCGGTTCGACACCTCACCACAAGTATGGCGGGACCTCCATTCCGAATGTACATCAACTAGACCAGTATCAGAGAATAAACAGGGAAGAATGCAGGAGGATTCCAAACCGCCGGAAGACGTCTTGAAACCCAAAGACAGGAGAGAAGACAAGAAAGGCAATGCCCCCGCTTTGTACCGTGTTGGCAGGTGGTCTAGAACCTGAAAGTTCAGGTGGGCGCCCTATAACTCCTTCAGGCTTTCAGCCAAAGCTGACATGCACACCAGAGCCAGGCAGGGCTCCCGTTCATCGTATGTTGGCTCAGAAACATTCTGCCAATCACGCGCACAGCAGGGGCAAACCGCAAAAATTCCATCAGCCCGATTTATTCTTTCGGCCCTTCCATGCCGCACATCCTAATTATAGCGCGGCAGACGAG
Source organism: Syntrophobacteraceae bacterium (assembly GCA_052143075.1). Lineage (GTDB taxonomy): Bacteria > Desulfobacterota > Syntrophobacteria > Syntrophobacterales > Syntrophobacteraceae > SbD1. The sequence goes on from JBKQTS010000175.1 coordinate 4,254, forward strand.
CCGGAGTCAAAAATTTGGTATTTCTGCTGAATAATTCGGTAATGAATTGACCGGTTAAGCCAATCTCACCTCTTCCAGTCTCAGACGGTCCGAAGCGTTTTCCTCCACGCTCGCCATTTATATGGCTAAACACCTTAACAGCCGCATGCATTCGTCTTCTTCCTGCGGCTCTACATCGCTCTTCCGGCTAAGGCCGGCAAAGCATCAATATCTGCACTCAGCATTATATTAGTCAAAAAGTGCAGGGATAGTCAAGTTTGATTATGGTTTGAGGCGCAGGCAAGGCTGGCGGGGAGCATTTCGAGAGGCACACACAACAAAAAAGCCCCCGGGACGAGGGGGCTTTTTTGTTGAGCTTTGAGAGTACGCTACTGTCTCTCAGCGACCCTAAGGCGCGCCATTGCTCTCTGCAGAGCAGCCTGGGCGCGGGTAAACTCAAGTTTATCTTTAGTTTCGGCGATCCGCCTTTCAGCTCTTTCCCTGGCAGCCCTCGCGCGGATAACATCGATTTCTGTCGCCGCCTCGGCTGCGGTAGCCAGAATGGTAACCTGATTGTTCAGAACCTCGGCGAAGCCTCCCATTATTGCGACGTGCACGGAAGTGGCGCCGATCCGGTACCTAAGCTCTCCGACCTTGAGCTTGCAAAGGAAGGGGATGTGACCGGGGAGGACGCCAAATTCGCCCAATTCTCCAGGCGCCACAACAATGTCTACCGTTTCGCTGAGAACTTTTCTTTCAGGCGTAACGATTTCCAGCAAAATTTTATCGGCCATATGCTCTCACCATCTTCTTATACTAAGTTAGTCTCCGCCCTCAAAAGAAGAGTGAAGAGTGAAAATTTCACCCTGCCAACTTCACCCTTTACACTACCTCACACAGATCTGGCGGGACTCATCCGGCGATTCCGGATGACGCTAGGCTGCTGCGGCCATCTGCTTGGCCTTTTCAACCGCTTCCTCAATGGACCCGACCATATAGAAGGCCTGCTCGGGTATATCGTCATGTTTACCTTCGCAGATTTCTTTGAACCCCCTGATGGTGTCTTCCATCTTCACGTACTTACCTGCTACGCCGGTGAAAGTCTCCGCGACGTGGAAGGGCTGCGAAAGGAAACGCTGCATCTTTCTAGCCCTGGAGACGGTCAGTTTGTCTTCATCCGAAAGCTCGTCCATGCCAAGAATGGCGATGATATCCTGCAGGTCTTTGTACTTCTGGAGTATCTGCTGTACTTCGCGCGCCGCGAAGTAGTGATCGGTGCCAAGAACGTTTGGATCCAGAATACGCGAGGTGGAGTCAAGGGGGTCCACCGCAGGGTAAATCCCAAGCTCTGCGATCTGTCGAGAAAGTACGACGGTCCCGTCGAGGTGGGCGAAGGTCGTAGCGGGCGCCGGGTCAGTGAGGTCGTCAGCCGGTACGTAAACGCACTGTACCGATGTGATCGATCCCTTGTTGGTCGATGTGATCCGTTCCTGCAATTCACCGAGGTCGGTACCCAGGGTCGGCTGATAACCGACCGCTGAGGGCATGCGGCCGAGCAGAGCCGAAACTTCAGCGCCTGCCTGGGTGAACCGGAAGATGTTATCAACGAAGAGAAGAACGTCCTGGCCCTCGATGTCGCGGAAGTATTCGGCGACCGTAAGCGCGGAAAGCGCAACACGGGCGCGGGCCCCGGGAGGCTCGGTCATCTGGCCGTAAACCAGCCCGGCACGAGGAAGAACCCCGGAATCCTTCATTTCGTGATAGAGGTCGTTTCCTTCACGGGTCCGCTCGCCAACACCCGCAAAAACCGAGATACCGCCGTGCTGCATGGCGATGTTGTGGATCATCTCCATCATAACGACGGTCTTACCGACGCCTGCGCCGCCGAACATGCCCATCTTGCCGCCGCGAGGAAACGGAACGAGCAGGTCGATAACCTTTACGCCGGTCTCGAGGACTTTGACCGAGGTATCCTGCTCGGTAAAACTGGGCGCAGAACGGTGAATTGGCATGTATGTGTCGCTCTGGATCGGGCCGAGCCCATCCACGGTCCTGCCCACGACATTGATAACGCGGCCGAGGACCGCTTTCCCGACAGGCATCATGATCGGCTTTCCTGAATCTCTCACCGCCATGCCCCGCACGAGGCCGTCCGTCAAGTCCATCCCGATGGAGCGCACAATATTGTCACCCAGGTGCTGCGCCACTTCGAGAACGAGATTGTCTTCCACGGAACTTATTCCGGGATTGCTTACAAACAGGGCCGTCAAGAGTGGAGGGAGCTTTCCCTCTTCAAATTCGACGTCCACAACGTTTCCAATAACCTGTACTATTTTCCCCATGTTCATGGGCCTGTATCCTCCTTGATCTATTACTTGAGGGCCTCGGCGCCGCCGACTATATCCATCAATTCCTTGGTAATGCCCGCCTGCCTCGCCTTGTTGTAGGTAAGAGTGAGAGTTCTCACCAGTTCCTTACAGTTGCTGGTCGCATTCTCCATGGCAGCCATTCGCGCGGCGTGTTCGCCCACGGATGTCTGGTACAAACTCTCCAGAACCTGGACATAAATATAATTTGGCAGCAGATCGGTCAACAGTGCCTCGTGGGAAGGCTCGAACAGGTATTCGAATGCCTTTTCCCCCTCTTTCTGCCCGGCCGGAGAGATGGGAAGAAGCCTGACAATCGAAGGCTGCTGCTTAGCTATGTTGATGAAATGACTGTAGAGTAGGTAAACCTCGTCAGCCCCTCCCGTCTCAAACAACTCGATCAGCTCGCTCCCCAGCCGCCGGGCGTCCTCGTAGACGACCTTGTTGAGCAATCCGGTATAGTTTTTTCGCACCTCAACAGGCCGCCGCCTGAAGTAATCACTGGCCTTTCTGCCCGCATTGATCAGACTTACCTTAATGCCTTCGGCATTCCTGGCCCTGATGAACTTTTCGGCTGCGACTATCAGGTTCGTGTTAAAACTGCCGCAAAGACCCCGGTCTGCGGTAACCAGCAGAAGCTCAACCGTTTTCACTTCCTCTTTGGGCGTGAGCAGCGAGTATTGACTGGCATCCTCCACGCCCGCCGCAAGCCGTCCGATGAATTCACGGAACTTGAGTGCGTAGGGATGGAATTTTTCCATGTTCTGCTGGGCGCCGCGGAGCTTGGCCGCGGCTACCATATTCATAGCCTTGGTAATCTGCGAGGTCTTTCTGACGGCGTCTATCTTCCTCTTTATGTCTCTTAGAGTTGCCATGGTTCATCTGTCCTCTGGTTTATTGCGACGCCATTAAGCCTGAAAAACTCCCGCAAATTCCGTCAGGGCTGCACCCATTTTCTCATCAAGGGAATCGCTGATAATCTTCTTCTCTTTTATTTCGGCCAAAATATCCGGATATTTGCGCTCGACGAAAGCCAACATCTGCTGCTCATACTGGCTTACTTTGTCAATGGGAATCGAATCAAGGAAACCCCTGGTACCCGAATAGAGCGACATGACCTCTTTTTCCGCAGGCATGGGCTGATACTGGGGCTGCTTGAGCAGTTCGACCAGGCGTATGCCCCGGTTCAACTGGGCTTGAGTCGATTTGTCAAGGTCGCTTCCGAACTAGGCGAACGCTTCGAGTTCGCGGTACTGGGCCAGTTCGAGACGCAGCTTTCCGGCTACCTGCTTCATAGCTTTTGTCTGAGCGGCGCCGCCGACGCGTGAAACCGAGAGGCCGACGTTAATGGCCGGACGCACACCGGCGAAGAAAAGTGCGGGTTCGAGATAAATCTGGCCATCGGTAATCGAAATAACGTTTGTGGGGATGTAGGCTGAAACGTCACCGGCCTGAGTCTCGATGATAGGCAAGGCCGTGAGCGAGCCGCCTCCAAGCTCCTTATTGAGTTTGGAGGATCGCTCCAGAAGTCTCGAATGGTTGTAGAAAATATCGCCGGGATAAGCTTCGCGCGCTGGCGGACGGCGCAAAAGCAGCGAAACCTGCCGGTAAGCGGTAGCCTGCTTTGAGAGGTCGTCGTAAATGATGAGGGCATGTTCGCCTTTGTCGCGATAGTACTCGCCCATAGACGTTCCGGCATAGGGAGCTACGAACTGGAGCGCGGCAGGGTCGCTGGCAGTGGCGGCGACAACGATCGTGTAATCCATCGCGCCGTGCTTGCGAAGCGTTTCCACAACCTGCGCAACGGTGGACCTTTTCTGGCCCACCGCAACGTAAATACAGATTATGCCGCTGTCTTTCTGATTGATTATCGTATCCACCGCGATGGCTGTCTTGCCGATCTGGCGGTCACCGATGATGAGTTCGCGCTGGCCGCGCCCAACCGGAGTCATCGTGTCGATAGCCTTGAGCCCTGTGTACATCGGCTCGTTGACCGACTGCCTGGCGATAACCCCAGGAGCGATAACTTCGATTCTGCGGAATTCGGTTGCATTGATGGGGCCTTTTCCATCGATCGGGTTTCCAACCGAGTCGATAATCCGGCCGAGAACCGCATCACCAACCGGAACTTCCGCGATACGACCGGTACGCCTCACCTCGTCGCCCTCTTTGATGTGAATGTCTTCGCCCATGATGGCGACACCCACATTGTCCTCTTCGAGGTTGAGGGCCAGTCCGTAGATGTTTCCATGAGCCGTAGGGAACTCGAGCAATTCCATGGACATGCACTTTTCGACTCCGTAAACGCGGGCAATACCGTCGCCTACGGAGAGCACCCGTCCGGTCTCGCTGAGATCAACCTTTTTCTCGTAATCCTTGATCTGCTCTCTGATGATCTGGCTGATTTCTTCTGCTCTGATTTCCATTTATCCTACTGCACCCCTCTTTAAAGATTCTTTAAAATTGAGCAACTGACGCTTTACGCTGCCATCTAAGACAAAATCGCCGATCTGGGCAAAAACTCCCCCAAGCAGAGAAGTATCCTGCTCAAATTCGACGACAATCCTCTTTCCAATTTTCTTCTCCAAAGCCTCAGCAATCTCCGCGATCTCGGCGGCGCCTAACTCAAAGGCCGCTTTGACCTTTGCCCTCGAGATATTGGAATATTCATCTATTAACCTGTGGTAGTAGTCAGCAATTTCAGGCAGGTGCTGTATACGCTTTTTCTCGACCAGAAGACTCAGAAAACTGTTGACGATCGGTGAGAGTTCCAACTGGGCGCCCACTTTCCGGAAAAGACTCTTTTTTACGGCTTCCGGGTAAAGAGGATTGCGCAGAGCGTTTCCGAGATCAGGGAGATCTTTGAGGACCCCATTGAAGGCGTCCAGCTCCGTTGCATACTGTTCGATCGCCTTTTGCTCCCGGGCGAGAGTGAACAGGGCCTTCGCATATCGTTTCGCAATGACTTGATTTTTCACTTCGCCTCCACCACCTTCGTCATAAATTCACGGACCAGACGTTGCTGATCCTCAGCCTTTATTTTCTTTTTAATAATATCATGGGCGGCGGCTACGGACAGGTCGGCCACTTCGTCCTTGAGACTGTTGCGAGCAGCCTGAATCTCTTGCTCAATAGCGATCTGAGCCTGCTGCTTTATGTACTCCGCCTCCCGGTGGGCAGCCTCAATGATTTTTTTACTTTCCGCTTCGCCTTCAGCAATCAGTTCATCAACAATTTTTCTCGTATCCTCTTCCAGAGAGCCTAGCCTGGCCTGCGCCCGTGAATATTCGGCCCTGGCTTCAGAGGTCTTGGCCTCCAGTTCGGAAAGCAAACGTTGAATCTCTTCCCTGCGCGAGCTGAGGAAGTTGGCAACAGGCTTTCTGAGAAGTTTTACCAGGATACCAACCACAATAACAAGGGCGACCGTACGATATGCAAAGTCGATCCAATTCAGGTGGTGACCGCCTTCGGCCTCCGAGGCAAAAGCATTGCTCAGCCAGGTGAAATAGAGCACCATCCCCAGCAAGAGCGCAAAGTGCCTGGATCTCATCATTTTTCCCTTTAGACTCGCATGCATTTAAATCTTCCTCCCCAGAATCTTCTGCGCCAGGTCAGCGGAAAAGGACTTCACCTGCTGCTTGAGATCCTTTCGAGCGACTGCGATATCCTTCTGAATCTTTTCGCGCAGTTGCTGAACCATTGCCGCCGTCTGCTCCGACGACTGGCGCAGCAGTTCCTTCTCTTGCTCATAGCCCGCGGCCTTGAGCTCCTGAATTCTCTGAACCCCCGTCCTCCTGGCATCCTGAAGCCTCCGGTCGTATTCCAGGAGCGAGGCTTGAGCCTGTGCTTCCAGGCTTTCGATCCCTTCCTGTCTTTCTGAAATCAGTTTCTTTCTCTGGGCCACTATCCGCCGGATCGGACGGTACAAAACAAGGTTCATCAGGAAGAGAAAAACCAGGAAATTCGCCATCTGGATAAAAAGCGACACATTAATATCGATCATCTTACCCCATCCTCCATGTTGGGTGCCGACAAATACAAAAAATTAGAAGCACATTCGGGTACACCTGCCAGGTTACCCAAATAGCTCAAACGGTCAAAACTGACAATTAAAACCAACACCAGACCTTTGGTATGGGCGAGGTTACTAGCACAGGTCAAGAGCATTGGCAAGCTAAAAGCGAGAAGAAAAGCGAGAAGAATCACCTAATTAAGAAGAAGAGATTGTGCTCTTTCGCACATTATTTGGAGCTTTTAGTGCGTTTGGAACACGTAGCGTCGCATGCTTACATTCTCTATCAACCCGATTGCCAGACAAAGGGTAATGAGCGAGGAGCCACCGTAACTCACGAAAGGAAGTGTAATTCCCACTACCGGCAGCACTCCGATCACCATTCCAATATTGATGAACGCCTGCCAAAGGATGAGGGCGCTCATACCGACCACAACCAGTGAACCAAACCTGTCCCGCGATCTTGCGGCAACGCGCAGTGTAAGAAAAATAAGCAGGCAGAACAAAAGAATGAGAAGGGCGCATCCGACAAAACCCCATTCCTCGGCCCAAACTGAAAAAATGAAATCCGTATGTTTTTCCGGCAAAAAATGAAGCTTATTTTGGGTCCCGTTGAGGAAACCTTTCCCCCAGAGCATACCTGAGCCAATAGCAATCTTTGATTGCCTGATATGATATCCGGCGCCAAGGGGGTCTAGATCGGGGCTAAGAAGTATAAGTATACGCCGTTTCTGATAAGGTTTAAGGACGTGTTCCCACACGGGCACGGTAAGGGGAATGACGGTCAAAATCAAAACTGCGAGGTATTTCCAGCGGACGCCCACAAAAAGGATCATCGTGACTGCAATGGCCATCAGGGAGATTGCCGTGCCAAGATCGGGTTCGGCAAGAACCAGCAACACCGGGAAAACGACAAAGCTCACGGGAAGGATCAGTTTCTTTATTGCAGGAAAGTTGGCTATATCCTGCGATGAAAAGTATCCGGCCAACTGGATCACTATAATTACCTTCATGAATTCAGAGGGCTGGAACTGAAAGCCGCCCATTTCCAGCCACCGTTTCGAACCGTGTACCTCTTTTCCGACCGCGAGGACCACTACAAGAAGAAGAAGAACCAAACCATAGAGCCAAGGGCTGAGGTTCCTGAGGCGCTGATAATTGATAAAAAGCGAACCGCCCAGGACAGCAAAACCAATGGCGAGCCAGATAATCTGCTTTATAAACAAATTGCTGGTCGGCCGCGCTTGAATCTGGGGATAGAGGGCGCTGTAGATACTGAGCAGACCGATGCAGATAATCGCCAGCAAAGTCCAGATTATGGGCCAATCAAAATTTTCGATTAAGCGCCTGTCCATCATAAAGAATAACGACCTTTAAATGTGTGAGAGTGAAGAGTGAAGCGTAAAGGGTGAAAAATTTCGCCCTTCCAACTTCTCCCCTCACAGGACTATTACATCTGGTGTTTCATCGGGTGTTTCCGGATGGAAACCAACCCGGTAAGCCGAAAGGCCAATTTTTACTGCCGGGCCGGTTTCTCCGTGTTTTTCAAATAGGCCATGATGACCTTCTGGACCAGCGGGGCCGCAGCCGATGCCCCATGGCCGCCATGTTCGATGAAGGCGGCGACGCATATGCTGGCGTCCGAAGCGGGCGCGTAGCCCACGAACCATGCGTGGTCCCTGTCTTTGGACTTTGTCAGTTTTTCGAGCAGTTTTCTATTCGCCCCCTGGGCCACATGCACGACCTGCGCGGTACCGGTCTTGCCTGCAATATGAACAACGGGGTCCCGTATCAGATGCCCCGTTCCCCTCGGGTCTTCAACAACACCCGCCAGAGCCTTTTTCACAAGATCGAACCAGCGTTGTTCGATTGGGATCTTGCGCTTCAACCTGGGTTTGATCTCATCTATTTCATTTTCGGAGCCCCCCTCGATTCTCTTCACAACGTAGGGCTGCCAGAGTTTCCCGTTGTTGGCGATTGCAGAGTAGCCCAAAGCCATCTGGAGTGGTGTGACCAGGTCAAATCCCTGCCCTATGGATATGGAGATAGTTTCACCCTTCTGCCAAGGAATGCCGGTGGCCTGTTTTTTCCACCACGAGGTGGGGATGAGCCCCGGGTGCTCGCCCTGGAGGCCTATGCCCGTTCTTTCCCCAAGCCCGAACATTCCCACGTCCTGAGCCAATCTATCAACGCCCAGTTTGAGGCCCGTTTGGTAAAAGAAAACGTCGCAGCTCTCTATTAGCGCCCTTTCAACTGTTATGGAGCCGTGACCATGGTCTTTCCAGCAACGATACTGGCGATCAGCGAACTGAAGGTAACCGGGACAGGTGAATGCGGAGGTAGGGTTAATCACACCTTCCTTGAGCGCCGCGAGAGCAACGAAAGGCTTATAGGTGGACCCGGGGGGATAAGCAGCCCCGCTGCCGCGGTTGAGCAGAGGATGACGCGGATCCTTGCTCAGGGCAAGCCATTCATCCTTGCTCAGTCCACGGATGAACTTTTCCTGATCGAAAGAAGGACTGCAGGCGAAAGCCAGGACCGCTCCGTCAGTAGGATCTACAGCCACGATTGCGCCGGTTTTGTCCTCGAGCAGGGCCTCGGCGGTTTTCTGAAGGTCCATATCGAGAGTGAGCCACAGGTTGCGGCCCGCAATGGGCAGATGTTCTTCGAGCAGGCGGACCCTTCTGCCGGCGGCGTCAACCTCGAGCTGCCGCCCTCCCCTACTCCCGTGAAGGTACTTTTCGAAGGCGCTTTCGATTCCGACTTTGCCAATGTCCTCGCCGGAATAATACCCCCGGTATTTTTCGCTCTTGAGCTCTGCTTCGGTAATCTCGCTCAAATACCCGATGAGGTGCGCAGCCGTTGCATTCCATTTGTACTCGCGCTTCGGCTCGAGTTGAATCACCACGCCCGGGAGCCTTATGCGCCAAGCCTCAATCCTGGCAAGGCAATCCCTGTCCAGGTCAGAAGCCAGACGTAGGGGAACGAACTTAGGGGTCGCTTTGTTGGCTTCGATAATTGAGAAAAACTCATTCGGATCGCGTTCGCACAGGCCGGCAAGTTCTTTTATCGTCTCATCCAGGTCAGTGACGTCCTCCCGGATGATCACAAGGTTGTAAGCTGGACGGTTCTCGACAATGGGCACTCCATTCCTGTCGAATATTATTCCGCGCGGTGCGGCGATCTCCTCCATCCTGATCCGGTTATTTTCGGATTGGAAGCGGTAGGATTCACCCTGGAGCACCTGAAGATGCCAAAGCCGCACCATATAGATCATCATCAGCAGCAGCATAATGGCGCAGATCAGGATGTATTGCTTCTGGAAAGAAACCGACTCGCTGTTATCCCAATTTATGAGCTTGATTCCGTCAAGCTTTTTGCCTTTTGTTTTCATCTCTGTTCAAATCCGATCTGCTCAGCCGCTAAATCGTATTTCGCGGGTTCAACATCGGATAGATCAAAAAGGGGGCGATTGTAACTGAAAGAAGTGTTCGAATGCCAAGGCTGAGCCATATTGAAGTGAGTTCAGGAACATCCATAGGGACAAAGGATAAAAACAACCCAATCGCAATGGACTGGCATAGAGCGCAGAGCCCGACCAAACCCATCTGATAGGCCGGGTTGCGCCAGTCGAACCTCTCCGAAGCCATGTTCACCAAGCAAACGGTCACCACATAGGAGCCGACATGCAGACCCCAGAACTCCCCTGAAAAATTATCCACAACGAATCCCCAAAAGCCAGCCCAGAGCACTCCCGCCAGCGGGGGCCATTCAACTGCGATAGCAAACATGAGCGGAATGAGCAGGTCAACCCGCAGAGCCGGGTAAGGAAGCCGCTGGATCAGATGAGCCTGGAGCGCCAGTAAAAACAAGCTGTAAAGCGTTGTTTTGATCATCCGTCCCGCAGTAATACCGGGAGTAACAGAGCCGGAAGCAATCATCTTCAATCCACTTTCGCCTTGGGTTTCGCCTGGCCCTGAGGCGTGGTCTGAGATTTCTCTGGCAGCCTGTTCTGTTGCTTAGTCTGCCCTTGAGGCCTGGATTTGGGGTTCGTCTGAGTCGGAGGCTTGAGCTGAGGCTTCGCCTTGGAAGTTGTCTGAGTCGGAGGCTTCGCCTTGGAAGTTGTCTGAACTGGAGGCTTTGCTGGAGGCTTTGCCGGCGGCTTCAACAAAGCTTTGGCCACAGGCTTGGTTGCCGGACCTGCATTAGGCTGTGCCGAAGTATTTGTCTGAGTCTGCACTTGTACCTCAGGTTTCCCGGCAGCCGGCTGGTCCTCCTCTTCAACTCCAAGCCCAGCCCCAACGCGTTTTATTATGAGCACCTCCTCAAGTGCGCTCAACCGAACCAGCGGTTTGACATCTATTTTCTGAAAAAGATCGACTGGGTCCTTATAGACAGCACGTACGACACCCAACCGCAACCCCTTGGGATAAATACCGTCTTTGCCCGAAGAGATCACCAAGTCACCTTCTTTTATGTCGAGGTTCCCACGAATGTATTTCAAAAGGCATCCGTTTGCGTCTTTGCCACAGAGAATACCCCGTACGCGATTGCGCTGGTCAACGGCGTCTACAGCGCTGCCCTGATCGGTTATAAGCAAAACCCGGCTATATCGGTTCGAAACGTCCAGAACACGGCCAATCAGCCCTTCATCATTGACGACTGGCATATCAGGGGCTACTCCATCTCGAAACCCTTTATCTACCATCAGCGTCTGAAACCAGCCAGTCAGATCGTGAACTATGACCTGAGCAGGAATCGTTTCAGCCATGGTCGTGGTCTTGAAATCGAGCAGCCGTCTAAGCCGCTGGTTTTCAACATAAGCTTCCTGGTAAGACGTTACCCTGCCTTGCAGTTCGGCAATTTCTCTTTTGAGCGATTCATTCTCACCGCGCAGATTTTTGAGCCATATATATTCCTTAAAGAACTGTTCTAGGGAGGAAAACAGCCTGCCGAACAACTGGATCGGAGGGCTCACCGTTTCGGTCACGGAGCGCTGCAAGACATCCATTTTGTTGGGAGTTCGGAAATTGAGGGAAAAAATATACAAAAAGGCACTGATAAACACGAGGATCAGGAGCGCACCACGCATCCGGCGAAGCCAAACGCCCGTATTGAAAAATCTCATATCCGGCACTTCGATTTAGAAAACTGTTAGCCTGCCAAGCAGGCTAACCTGCCCGCACAGGCTTCGACTATGGACATAATGATAGATGCAAAGAATCCAGTTGCGGCCACAGGCTGTAGGGCACAGATCGAGCACCGGTGTTGGCCTGCTGCCTAGTTCGAGGCGGAAAAAGCTCGCAGCGCGCCAGCCTGGGCTCCGCCTCTCAGGATAGTACGTCCTTTAAGACTGCAAGTTCGTCCAAAGCCTTACCAGAACCGAGCACGACAGTAGAGAGGGGGTCCTCAGTGAGCATTATCGGCAATCCCGTCTTAAGTCTCAGGAAGTGATCGAGATTTTTGAGAAGCGCTCCTCCTCCGGTCAGAACTATCCCTCGGTCAACGATGTCACCGGCCAATTCGGGAGGCGTCTGCTCCAGGGCAACTTTTATGGTTTCCAGGATGGAATCGATTTGTTCCTGGATCGACTCGCGGATCTCATCCGAATTGACCTCAAGGGTTTTGGGAATCCCCGTTACGAGATCGCGGCCCTTTATCATCATGGTTTCAGTTTCACCAAGAGGAAAAGCATTTCCGACGGTGGTCTTTATAAGTTCGGCCGTTCTTTCACCAATCAGTAAATTGTATTTGCGTTTAATATGCTGGAGAATGTCCTGGTCCATTTTGTCACCGCCGACGCGCACAGACCGGCTGTATACGATTCCTGCAAGCGAGATGATAGCGACTTCGGTTGTTCCTCCGCCAATGTCCACAACCATGTTGCAAACCGGCTCGGTTATGGGGAGCCCAGCACCGATCGCGGCCGCCATAGGCTCTTCTATCAGGTACACTTCATGGGCCCCGGCAGATTCAGCGGACTCCCTGACGGCCCTTTTTTCGACCTGCGTAACTCCGGAGGGAATGCAGATTATTACTCTTGGCCTGATGAGGGCGCGCCTGTTGTGCACTTTGCGTATGAAGTATCTGAGCATTGCCTCTGCTACTTCAAAATCCGCAATCACGCCATCTTTCATAGGCCTGATCGCAGTGATATTGCCGGGAGTCTTCCCCAGCATCATCTTTGCGTCTTTGCCCACAGCCACGACCCTGTTGGCGCCGCGCTCATCCTTGCGAACCGCGACAACGGAGGGCTCGGTCAGCACAATGCCCTTGCCCCTCACGTAAACAAGCGTATTGGCAGTCCCAAGGTCTATCGCAAGATCATTTGAGAAAAGCCCGAGTATCCTGTTGAGAAACATCCGATAGATTTCTCCTTTCGAATCGAAAATTAAAGTGTCCTTACATAGCATGCGAATTGCCTATGATCAATGCCAAAGAGAAAGGAATACGCAGCACTGGGATAATTTGCCCAAACTGGAAGGGAAAGGCTCAAAATCTTCAAATCTCACTTCTTATGCCTTTTTGGGAGTCATAAAATCGGGGCGATCTCGGCGAGATGGTTTTTTGACCGGTTTTTGCGTACTTGACAAACGATCAAGATTTGGATTAAAAATAAGGTTTCGTGCATGCCGGGTCGTTTCGGAAGGCTTTGGGGGCGCTTCCCGGTGCCTGATCCAGGGCGCAAATATAATATATATCTTATAGAGGAAGTTTAATGTCTAAGCAAACATTTCAACCAAGCAATCTGAAAAGAAAACGCACTCACGGCTTCCTTGAGCGAATGTCGACCAAGGCTGGCCGCAGCGTACTGAAGCGGCGGCGCGCAAAGGGCAGAAAACGGCTGTCGGTTTGAGACGAGATGGGGCTCCTCGAATCTTCGGATGAGGAATCTTTGAGGCGCAAGTTCAGTTTCCGGCCTCATGAAAGAATTCGTTGCTCCGCCGATTTCCAGCGCGTCAAAAAAGCGGGAAAACGAGCGAAAACCCCCCATTTCGGTCTGAATTTCATTCCAAACGATCTTGCATATCATCGATTGGGCCTTATTGTGCAAAAGCGGTTCTGGCCTGCTGTAAGGCGTAACCGCATCAAGAGGGTCATTCGAGAATGGTTCAGGCTGAACAAGGTGCAAATTCCACAGCCGGGGAAAGACATCGTCCTAATTGCCCGCCCTGGAGCTGAAAAACTCTCACCCGGAGACCTCTTTAGGGAGTTCTCAGCGGTTTTCGATAAACAGGAAAAATAACTGATGATCCGGTCGATATTTCTGGGTCTGATTCGACTATATCAATATATCATTTCGCCGCTGTTTCCCCGGGCCTGCCGCTTTTCGCCAAGCTGTTCGCATTATACCCACGATGCAATCAGGACGCATGGCATTTCCAAGGGTATTTACCTGGGGTTGAGACGAATTCTGCGATGTCACCCCTTCAACCCAGGCGGCTATGACCCGGTGCCACGACCCTCGCCCTGCAGTGACAAAGATTAATGGAGACTTTCTGAATGGATTCAAAGGCCCTTTTGGCAATAGTATTATCATTTCTGCTTTTTCTGGCTTGGCATTTTTATTTCGGTCCTACGCAGACTCCACCGCCACAGCAAAGACAGGCCACCCCCTCTACGACTCAGCCCCAAACGCTACCGTCCCTGGCCTCAGTTCCGCCGGCGCCCCCGCTGAAGGTGGATCTTTCAGCCCAAAAGACCTGGACGATCGGGGATTCACTCTATACGATGAAGATCATTGCCCAGGGAGCGAGAGAGAGTTCTTTCGAACTCCTCAAGTTCAAAGAAGAGCTCAAACCCGATTCCCCACCGATGCAAATGATTCGTGACTCCGCATATCTTCCACTGGACGTCGAACTCATTTCTCATAAGGATTTGGAACTCTACAGGCAGCATTTTACGAGCGATGCGCCCACCGATCTCAAGATTGCTCATGGAGAGCCTGCCAGAAGCATTCCCTTCGAAACCCAAATCCCCGGTAAAGTCCGCCTGACAAAGATTTTCACGGTACAGGCCGATTCCTACGCTATGGATCTGGATATTCAGCTTCAGAACCTCTCGGCAGAAAAATTTTCTGACCAGATGGGAGTCAGCTTTTATTTCAAGCCATATTCGGAATCTGCGCATGCGTCCTATAACCCATCGAGGCTGACATTTTCAACGAACGGATCTAATCATGATGTCGGGTCCAAGGATATTGCGAAGCCGGACACAATCCCAAAACCTCCTTACAACTGGGTGGGATATCAGAATAACTTTTTCATCCAGGCAATCATTCCACTGACAGAGGCCGGTTATCAGATAATCCCCAGCATAGTGAACGATGAGACTCAACAGGCTCAAATCATCAGGCTGGTTTTCCTGTCCGATAAGTTCGATCTCGAGCCGAACGAGTCTACCTCGTTCAAGCTCAGGCTCTACAGCGGGCCCAAGGAAATTTCCACTCTGAAAGAGGCCGGCCATGACCTCTCTGCCGCAGTTGACTACGGCTGGTTTACTTTCCTGGCAAAACCGCTCCTGGTGGTGCTCCGGTGGTTCCATTCCTTCACCGGTAACTACGGGGTCGCCATTATTTTGTTGACAGTCATCATCAAGATTATTTTCTGGCCTCTTACCCAGAAAAGCTATACTTCGATGCAGAAAATGAAAAAGGTTCAGCCCAAGATTCAGCAGATTCGGGAAAAATACAAGGATGACAAGGAGAAGCTGAACCAGGAACTGATGCAGGTTTACAAGACCTATAAAGTGAATCCGATGGGCGGATGCCTGCCGATGGCGCTTCAAATACCGGTTTTTTTCGCCCTCTATCGCATGTTGAACTCAGCAGTCGAGCTCCGGCACCAGCCGTTCGCACTCTGGATACACGATCTCACAGCTCCTGACCGCCTGAAGCTGGGGTTTTCGATTGATCTTCCGATGATTGGCCATTTAGACGGGGTGCCGGTTTTGACAATCCTCATGGGCGTAACAATGTTTCTCCAGCAAAAAATGACGCCGTCCCAGGGAGATCCTCGCCAGGAAAAGATAATGCTCATAATGCCGGTCATGTTTACCTTTTTCTTTATCAACTTCCCGGCAGGTCTTGTGCTATATTGGTTTGTAAACAATCTTCTCTCTATTGCTCAGCAATATTTGATCAATCGTCGTGCCGGCGCTTAGCCGTTGTCTCTCCCAAACTATCTTATCCTTTTTCCGTGAATTACGGAGGAGAGCATGTCCACTTTTGAATTCGAAGAAAAATCAGTCGAAGATGCAATAGAGCTAGCCTGCAGGCAATTGAAGCTTCCTCGCGAGAAGCTCCAGATCGAGATCATTTCGAAGGGATCTTCAGGGATTTTCGGGATTGTCGGAGCTAGGAGGGCTAAAATCCGCGTAACCGCTAAAGTTACTGCCGCCGGCCCCGCTGCTGCCAGGGCGAAGGAAGTTCTGGACGAGATACTCAAGCATATTGATTTGCCGATGGTCGTCGAATGCGAACCGAGAGAAGGGTACTACTACCTGAACATAATCAGCAACGGTTCGGGGCTGCTCATCGGCAAACGTGGCAAGACGCTTAGTGCGCTCCAGTTCCTGGTGTCCAAGATAATGAGCAGGCAGGCCGGAGAAAATGTTTCGGTCATAGTAGACACCGAAAATTACCGTTCCAAGCGGGAGTTAAGCCTGAATGAACTGGCACGCCAACTGAGCGACAAGGTCAAGAAGTCTCACCGCTCCCTTACAACCGGCCCGATGAGCGCTCAGGACCGCCGGGTGATTCACCTGGCCCTAAAGGAAGACCACGAAGTCAGGACCAAGAGTAAAGGCGAGGGGAACCTCCGACGTGTTGTAATTTACCCGGTAAAGAAGACGAAAACATCGCCGAAAGCCGAGGAAAAGACAGATTAGCAACCGCCCGGCCTAATAAGATAGACTTATAGTAAAGGCAGTAAATAAAAGAACGTATGTCACGCAGAGGCGAAAATGCGATGGAGGGTGCGTTCAGTGAGGCCGGACCTTCAAAGCATCCGGCGCTCGCAAACGCCCTTCACTTCCAATGCCCGACCGTAGTTACGTCTATCCCGCTCGCGGCGGGCCTATAGGCGAGACGCCTCAAAATGGACTTCAGACTGCTCCAGGATACCATTTGCGCAATAGCCACCCCCATTGGCGAGGCAGGCATCGGCTTGGTCAGATTAAGCGGGCCGGAAGCGCTCAATATGGCCCGAAAGATTTTCACGCCTAAAGGTCTCACTCGCAGCTTAAGGTCCCATACTCTCCATTACGGATGGATCAAAGATCCAGTTTCGGGCGAACTGGTGGACGAGGTGCTGCTCAGCTTCATGGCCGCGCCCAGGACTTATACCCGCGAAAACGTCATCGAAATCAACTGCCACAGCGGGTACGCAGTGCTCAACCGCATTCTCGAGCTAGTTCTGGCAACGGGCGCCAGGCTCGCCCAACCGGGAGAGTTTACGCGCCGCGCCTTCTTGAACGGACGAATCGACCTGTCACAGGCTGAAGCTGTTATAGATATAATTCGTTCCCGCTCTGAACAGGGAATACTTCTGGCAAACCGCCATCTTCGGGGGGATTTCAAGGAACTCATTAAAAAATGGCGCGAAACGCTGATCCAGGCGCAAACACGTCTGGAAGCTTTTATAGACTTTTCCGAAGACCTTGCGGAAGAAACGGAGCAAGAGACACCCGAGTATGAATTGCTTCTGGAGCAGGTGATCGAGGGGGTCACAAAACCTCTCAGAGCCACCTTGAACAAGTACGAAGAAGGACGCGTGCTGCGCGATGGACTCACACTAGTGCTGGTGGGAAAACCAAACGTGGGCAAATCCTCGATGCTCAACGCACTTCTGGGCAAGGACCGGGCCATCGTCACAGCGGCCCCCGGTACGACCAGAGACGTTATCGAAGACACATTTCTGCTCAAAGGGGTACAGGTTCGGATCCTGGATACGGCCGGAATTCGCAATCAACCGGATGAAATCGAATCGTTCGGGATCGAAATGACGATTCGCTCCGTATCCGAGGCCGACGTGGTGCTCTGGCTCATTGACAACAGCAGACCTCTTACGAGTGAGGACCAGAAGGTATATGAGGCCGTAGGCGGGGCCCGCTGCATCGTGCTGCTTAATAAGAGCGATCTTCCTCCAGCCTTCCCCGTGGAAAGAGTCCAACAAAGCTTTCCCGGCCCGGGTCCGGTCTTCAGACTATCCGTAAAGAATACCTCAGACATCGAGCGCCTCAAGACCTGCCTGGCCGAGGCGTTCATCATGCGGCCTCTGGAGAGTTGCAGGTCGGAGATCGTGCCAAACATGAGGCAGAAAGAATGCCTCGAAAAGGCAATGATCCCCCTCCTAAGAGCTGAAGAACTCCTGCGTTCCAACGCCTATGGTGAACTGGTCAGCCTTGAGCTCGAAGGAGCCCGAAGGCAGCTTGAAGCCGTTATCGGCTGGGAAAATGACGGCGAATTGCTCGACAGAATATTCCTTGAGTTTTGCGTCGGGAAATAGCCCTCCCACGCTTACGGGAACCACCTTGGATAATGAATTCACCGATCTCATCCTGAAATTCACCTGCAAAGCAGGGCTTGCACTCACCGAAAGACAGGCCCGACTCTTGAGCGGGCATATCCAACTCATGCTCGAGTGGAACTTGCGCCTCAATCTGACCCGGATAACGGGCAGGGAAGAAATAATAGTTAAACATCTGCTTGATTGCATTCTGCCCGCAAAATTTCTTCCCTCATCCGGATATGCGCTGGACGTTGGCACAGGGGCTGGATTTCCTGGAATTCCCTTGAAGATTGTTTATCCCGATCTCCAAATGGTTCTACTGGACTCCAGCAGGAAAAAGGTCAGTTTTCTGAGTGCTGTGGCCGCCGCGCTTGGTTTGAAAGGAATCCGGGTTTTACACGGGAGGTGGCAGGACCTTTCGAATGTTGAGGAGCATGCCAATAAATTCGAACTGATCACCATGCGCGCATTAAGGCTGGAGCCGGAACACATCAGATGTCTTGCCTCCATGGTTCTGTGCCCCGGCGGGGTTTTGGCGTGGTGGGGAGCGGGAGACCAGGAGCGCCTCGCGGGCCAGCGGGCGGGCTGTGGAGGTTCTGAGACTGTTAAGAGGAACTATTTCGATATGGAATTTCAGGACGATCTCAAGTATTTGCTCCCCGGCATAAAACAGCAGAGAGCCGTTTGGTTATGGAGGAAAACCGGTATTGGCAGGCGGGGGGACAGCGTCACGTAATCATAACTCGCAGGCGAGCCTTATTTCTTCGCAACCATAAGATTTGCACGCCTGCCCTCGACCTCTTCGCGCCATTTGCGTCGAGCAGCTTTACCGTCCAACTCCTTAAGCGACTCGCAAACTTCAACGGGATAAACCTGTTCCGGGTGAACCGCCTTGGATATTTCCTGAAGCTTTTGCCACTCTCGCAAGAAACGCGCCCGGATTTCCAGCAGAGACTCAGGCGCCCGAACCCTTTGCCCACTCTCCATGACCAACTCCATCATCGGCTCCCCTTCCTGCCTTCCGGAGTCTAGAAGGCACACACGGTCAAAATCCATCTTCCCGTCGGCGCCGTAGAAGCGATAGACCTGTTTTTTGCCAATCCAGGTTTTTTTCCCGGTCGAGAGCTTGAGTACGGGTCTGCCTTCATATTCCACCAGCTTATAGGCGATATCGAGGTAGGGAGCGTCAGCGGACACGCCCATCCGGGTGCCCACAGCGTAGAAATCGATTTGAGCCTCAAGGTTCAGGAGGGTTTCAATCTTATATTCATCCAAATTTCCGCTAGCCATTATTTTTACATCAGGGAGGCCGGCTTCATCCAGGATGAGCCGCACTTTCCTGCTCAGGTCGGCCAGGTCGCCGCTGTCCAGTCGGACCCCTAACAGTTTCTTTCCCTTTTCCCGCAAGGCTATCGCCACTTCGACCGCCTTGAGTGCGCCTGCGATACAATCATAGGTATCAATCAAAAGGACTGTATTGTCCGGAAACGCGCGCGCAAAGGCGTGGAAGGCGTCAAGTTCGCTGGGGAAACTGGTAATATAGGAATGAGCCATGGTGCCGAATACGGGAATGCCATATATTTTGCCGGCGAGGAGATTGCTCGTACCCAGAAAACCAGCCAGATAGCTTGATCGAGCGGCTTTTACCGACGCATCCACACCGTGGGTGCGCCGCATCCCGAAGTCTATGAGTCCTTTGCCTGAAGCAGCCTCTGAAACCCTCGCAGCTTTACTCGCAAGCATAGTCTCAAGCTGAATTACGTTCAGAACCAGAGTCTCGATTACCTGAGCTTCTATAATCGGACCCGTTACCTCAAGGATAGGCTCCTGAGCGAAAAAGATGCGTCCTTCCTGAATAGCCCGTATACTTCCGGAAAAACGAAAACCGCGCAGGTAGTCTATGAACCTGCTGGAAAACTTCCCGAGGGAAACAAGGTATCTGAGCGATTCATCACTGAAGCGGAAATCGGGTAGAATCTGGAGCAGGCTTTCGAGTCCGGCTGAGACGAAGCAGGAGCGATCCGCCGGATAATCCCTGATGAAAAGGCTGAAGGTTGCCTCGCCGGTCATCCCTTCCTGAAGATAACTCTCAGCCATTGTAAGTTCATAGAGATCAGCGATCAGTTCCGGCGCGTACTGCTCCCATGGCTTCATATTTCATCCTTTACACTACGCAGCCGCAGCAATTTCGTGTCCTCCTGCACCGGCTTTTGTCAGCCTGGCGCCGTAGATTTTTTTCATACGCTCCAGGGCGAACTCATGCCAGACCGGGTCAATATCGGCAACAGCGTCTACGGGGATCACCGTCGAATAGTCGCGGTCCCGCAGACCGCCGGTGGTATCCATGACGCAAATAGATGTCAGAACTCCGGTAACCCACACTTCATCCGGCTTGATCTCTGAGAGCAGATCGGCAAGCCTGTTTCCAAATAGCCCTGAAAAACGAGTCTTGTCCACTATAGAGCTATTCTCACCCGGCGCAAGCTCGCGAATTACCTCAGACCCCCAGCTCCCCTTTATCGCGTGAGGGAGAAAGAGTTCGAATTCCTTATCATTCTGAGCGTGAGCATCCCTCAAAAAAATGACCGGCTCTCCCTCACCGGTAAATTGGTCAATTAGCGACCTGATTACGGGAATTATCTTCCTGGCCTCTTCACCGCAATAGAGGGCGCCCGCCGGATCGAGGAAATCATTCAGCAAATCAATGACCAACAGAACTCTTCTTGTCATTTTCATTCCTCCTTTCCAAGCAGTGGCAGCGGGAAACTTTCCCGGCAAAACTGCAAGCCGAAACATAGGATTTGGCGAGGCTTTAATTATATCCTCTTTTCCTTTTAGGCAGGAATTTAAGGATCAAGTCAAAAAAATTAAAGCTAAGTTCGAGTATTTCCGATCTATTTTTGCCAGAACAACTAAGCGATTGAATTTCAAAACGCCAGCTTATTGGAGAGCTACAAATTGAGCGGCGAATCCGACTATTTGCAACGAGTAGGCAAGATCGGGCAGACAAATCCGTCAGATCCTTTGAAGTCGCCTTCTCCCCGGATTTTGATCGTCGATGACAGCCCGACGATCCGATTCGGTTTGAAGAGGGATCTGGGGCAAATGGGCGCGATCGTAACCGAAGCCTCGGACGGCACCGAGGGCCTTAATATTGTCGACTCGCAAGATTTTGACTTGATTATAACAGATATCGAAATGCCGCGGATGGACGGATTTACCTTCTGCAGCAAACTAAAAAGTCATCCCACCAAAAATTCAATTCCTGTTGTCATCTTGAGTTCCAAGGAAAAGGAAGAAGACATTGAACTCGGTTTCAAGGTAGGCGCCGCCAGTTATATGATTAAATCGAATACGAAAAGCCAGTTGCTTGAGCGTGTCAAGGAGATATTGGATAAAAATTCACTATTGAGGGGAAGAACGATCCTTGTCGTAGACGATTCACCGGCTGTGCGCAACCTGATCGATAAAGCGCTTACAAAAGCCGGATTTCATGTAGTGTCTGCAGAGAATGGCCGAAAAGCTCTCGAAGTGCTTAGCCGATGCACTCCGGATATGATCTTGAGTGACTTGCACATGCCGGAACTCGATGGCTTGGGTCTATGCAAAAATGTGCATGCAAGCAAGGATTTGTCTAAGATCCCTTTCATTATCATGAGCTCGGACGGTGATCGAGCCACCATGCTGCGGCTGCTACAGTGCGGGGCCTCGGCTTACCTTGTTAAACCCTTTAATATCGACCAGTTGGTTGTCACCGCCGAGAGGTTTCTCTCGGAGCATTTCAGCCGGATTGTAAAGGAGAGGGAACGCCTCGAATCCGAACGGCAATTCTTGATCGGAAGCATCACAAGTCTGATCCTGGCTTTGGAAGCTCGCGATCAGTACACTCGCGGCCATTCCGAATCAGTGTCTACATTCCTGGTGGATATCGCCAGGGAGATGTCCCTGGACGAGGACCGAATCGAAAGGGCGAGAATCGCCGGGAAATTGCACGACCTGGGCAAGATAGGCATTCGTGACGAGATTCTGCTCAAAGCAGGCCCGCTAAACGATGAGGAATGGAAAATCCTGAAGCTGCACCCGCTCATAGGGGCAGAAATCCTGGCCCCAATTCAGAGCCTGGCGGATATAATACCGGCGCTCTCAAGCCATCACGAGAGAATTGATGGGAAAGGCTACCCTCACGGACTGAAGGGCGGTCGAATCCCACTTTTGCCTCGAATGGTTGCCGTGGCTGATACATATGACGCGCTGACGAGCGACCGCCCATATCGCAAGGGTTTTTCCAATGAAGATGCGCTCACAATCATCGAAGACGTCAAAGGAACCCAACTCTGCCCGGACTGCGTCCAGTGTTTTTTGAACGCCGTGCAGAGAAAAATGAAAATTTGATGTCCGGCTCAAGCTAACATTTTCCACTGATGACCGCTTTGCCAGCACTTTAAGATCAAAGCCCCAGTCAGGTTGATTTCTATCCTGGGCTGTGGGGCCGCCAGCCATTCGCCGTCGCCCTCGGCAGGCTAAGGGCAAGCTCTTTCCTTTCCAGAGCCTTTCCCTGAGCCGATCCGGGGACGAAAAATCCCTTTTTCCCAAAAGTCAAAAAATCCTAATCTCAAGCCTCGGGGGGCGCGGAGTCCATGTCGGGCGTTTGCGCCATGCCGAAGTGCAAATGGTTATGCCTGTAGTCGCAAGGGAGCTCTGAGGAAAGTTATCCAACACGACGCAAGTCAGAGGTAGTATTATGCAGCTCATTTTCTTATGATTTCACAGATTGGCCAGTTTCATTGAAAAAAAGAAGCCAAAGAAGTAGTATCGTGAAAGCGTAAACAGGGTGGAAAATGCAATTCGAAGACATTGAGGTTTCGACCCGCGATCAATACAAGGGAGCCCAGGAGCCTGTATCTTTTGTATGGCGCGGCGAAGAGCGCCACATCGAGCAAGTGGTCGACAGGTGGTATGAAGGGCGAATGGATTCCACCCGAATGCCCATGCTCTATTTCCGGGTGAAAACCCGCTCAGGTGAGATTTTTTTGATCAGGTATCATGAATTTTTCCAGGCATGGAGCATTCGACTGTGAGCCTGGGAGAAAACGCCTACCATTCATGGAGGGAAGTTCCTTGATCCGAATTGCTGTCATAGACGGACAGGGTGGCGGTATCGGGACCGCCATAATAAAGAGGATAAGAGAAGTTTTTGGCGAGCGCACAGAACTATGGGCGCTGGGAACAAACGCTATTGCCACAGCGCAAATGATGAAAGCCGGAGCGAACCGGGGCGCGACGGGTGAAAACGCTATTTGCCACAGCGCGGCGCAGGCGGATGTAATAATCGGACCCATTGCCATATTGCTTGCAAATGCGATGATGGGCGAAATGACGCCCCTGATGGTAAGGGCGATAGGCGAATCGAAAGCAGCAAAGCTGCTCCTGCCTCTTACCCAGGAACCCATCACGGTTGTTGGAACTATCAGAGAACCCCTGCCCCACATGGTCGACCGGCTAATATCCGAACACCTGTCGCAATATGTGGCCTCTCCAGGTGAATTTTAATGGTTCCTACCGACCAGGATTTCAGAACACCTTTGCTGGTACTGGGTGGCGCCGGAAGCGGCAAAAGCACCTGGGCCGAATCGGTTGTGAACCGATTCCCTCCGCCTTACGTCTATGTTGCAACCGCCCAGGCTCTGGACGACGAGATGAAACTGAGAATACGGCTTCACAGGGAGCGCCGCAAAGACCTTTGGCAGACCATCGAATCCCCGCACGATCTTTCGAACGTGCTGAAAAGCCTCAAGGGCCTCAAGAAACCTGTTCTGGTGGATTGCATAACGCTTTGGCTCAGCAACTTGCTCTGTTCAGCATCGACGGAGGCCGAATTGGCCGTTGATGGAGTATGCAAGGCGATAGAGGCTGTGGACTATCCACTCGTGATAGTTTCCAATGAGGTAGGCGGTGGAATAGTGCCCGATAACTCGCTCGCACGAAAGTTCCGGGACCTTTCAGGATTCACTAACCAGAGGCTCGCTCGAATCTGCGCTTCGGTTTTCCTGGTTACGGCGGGTCTGCCTTTGCGCCTGAAGTGATTATGACGAGGACGTGAGACCGATGGGGTCTAGAAAGCCAACGCAGTTGGAAATTTTGAAAATCCTCAAAGAGAATGAGGGAAGCTTTGTATCCGGCGCTGGTCTTGCCGAAAGGCTCCGAATCAGCCGGCCGGGGGTCTGGAAGCATATTAACCGGCTTAAGCGTACGGGCTACGAGATCCAGAGCCAACCCAGGCTGGGCTACAGACTTGTGGCTGTGCCGGACTCAGTTTCCCATGAGGAAATCGTCCCAAATCTAAAAACTAAATGGCTCGCGCATTCGTATCATTACCTCAAGACCATTGGCTCCACAAACGATTATGCTTTACTGCTGGCAGTCGAGGGCGCCCCTCACGGGACCCTGGTCGTAGCAGAGGAGCAAACCAAAGGGCGTGGCCGACTTAGACGAGAATGGATATCCTATCCCAACCGTGGCGTTTATCTCTCGATCCTGCTTAGAAACCCTCTGCCGGTCCGGGTTGCGCCCCAGTCAGCATATATCGGATCGCTTGCCCTTGTGAAGATGCTGCGCGAAGAATTCGGGATCACTGCCTCGATCAAGTGGCCAAACGACGTATTGATAAATGGCCGCAAAGTCGCGGGAATTCTGACCGAGACACAGTCAGACTTGGACTTCTCACGGTTCTGCGTTATGGGCATAGGAATTAATGTAAATCACAGCAGGGAGGAAATGAGGGGACCTTTTCGATACCCTGCGACCTCGATAGCCATAGAAGTGGGGTTTGCCGTCAAAAGGCAGAGAGTGCTACTACAATTTCTCAGCCAATTCGAGAGCAACTACGACCATTTCCTCCAAAAGGGGCTCTCGGTCCTGATTCCCGAGTTTGAGGCACACTCGGAGGTCCTGGGCAAGACAATAACGGTGGTATGCGGAGACCGTGAAATTATAGGGAAAGCACAGGGATTCACTCCCGAGGGAGCACTGCTGCTGCTCAGAGAAGATGGATCACAGGAAACCGTATGGGCGGGCGATGTCTCGCGCGTTGAAGGCGCGGTCTGATATTGTTATCTACTTTAGAACTATGCGCCTCTGACGCGCTCCATGGCTTCCTGCTTTCGCTTGCACTCTATGCACAAAGTCGTCACCGGCCTGGCGTTTAGTCGTTCTATGCCGATATCGTCGCCACATTCGTCGCATTGCCCGAAATGACCTTCCTCTATCCTTTGCAGAGCCTCGCGAATCTTCATGATCAGCTTTCGTTCACGGTCGCGGATACGGAGGATGAAGTTTCTGTCCGATTCAAGGGTAGCGCGGTCGGTAGGATCAGGGAAATTCTCCTCGTTATCGGTCATCCCGGCGACTGTTTTCTCGGCTTCCGAATAGAGCTCATCCAGCCTCTTAAGAAGGACTTCCTTGAAATATGCTTGGGTTTCCTTATCCATCTTCCAACTCCGCTCGCTAATTTGAACGTTACTGACTAACATAATCGCCATCAAGAGTAAAGGCGAATCGTATTTATTGAGAATCATTAACCGCGCTCAAACAGACCGCTCTTGCCACCCGTTTTGAAAGTCAGGCGAGTATTGCGGATGGTCATTCCACGATCTATAGATTTACACATATCGTAAATGGTCAAAGCTGCATTTGTGACCGCAACGAGTGCTTCCATCTCGACGCCGGTCCTGTCGTTGGTTTTGACACGCGAACTGATCCTGATTTCGCTTTTCGATTCATCGGGGAAGAAATCCACCTCGATCCCGGTCAACTGAAGCTGATGGCAAAGCGGAATAAGCTCCCAAGTCTTTTTGGCAGCCATAATCCCGGCAAGCCTCGCGGCCTCAAAGACATTTCCTTTATAGATATCCCCTGAACAGATGCGCCGCAGGGTCTCACCTGTGAGGCTGACAAAAGCCTCTGCCCGGGCTTCCCGTGGGGATGTCTCCTTCTCGCTTACGTCCACCATCCTCAGGCGGCCCTGCGAGTCGAGATGAGTCAGTTCGCCGGTTGACATTTCTTTGCCTCAGTTTCCCTCTATGATCTGCAAGAGCAGAATCAAATCCCCGGGAGGCGCCGCAGGCAAGACGGCATCACCTGCGCCTGCCACTCGAATCCTTGTTCCGTCCACGATTCCCGCCGGAATCCAGACTTGCAGCGAGCAGGCCTCTTCACACTCCCCGACCCCACCGCACAACTGGCATCCGGACCTCCTGGACCCATTACTACAATTTCGGCAATAGACCATCCTCACATAACTGATTTCTTCGTGAAAGCCCCCGTTTTGAAGAGCGCTTCTTGAAATCTGCAAGTCGAACCTTAGGTCGCAGCCATGGCTCGTTCGGACCTGCCGCTTTCCTATCCCGAACAAGTCCTGAAATATCTCATCGAATGAAGAAGCCTCGCCGCCTTCGTTGTGAATGTCTGTCCAAGATGAGTCGGAGTAGTTCCTCCTTGCCTTCCGGTAGCCGCGAACCCTATCGTATTTCCTGCGAGCGGCAGGATCTTTCAGTGTTTCATAAGCTTTGCGGACTTCCCGAAAGCGTTCGGCCGCCATCGAATTGCCTGGATTTCGATCCGGATGCAGCTTCATCGCCAGATAACGAAATGCGCTACGTATCTCATCCTGGGAAGCCCGAACCGATATACCCAGGACTTTATAGTAGCAGGTTTTTTTTCTGGCTCTTGCTTGTGGTTCCAAGTGGCATCCTTGCTTTTTGCTGAATCGAGGTTTTAATTTTATTAGGAATGGAGCTATAAAACAAGAAGCGAGTCATCTCACTGAATTGATGTTTGTTAACGCTATTGAGTATTTTTTTCCACCTACGCCTTAATCCTCTCTGACGAGGATTCTTCATGCATACGGATGAATTCGAAATTTCCATCGGCATGGAGATCAGCCTGTGCCGAAGGCTCATCAGAGGGCTCAATCGCGATTTACCAGAAAGAGCGGCAATATGTGGCATCCAAACGGAAGTTTTCTGCAAGGCTTTGCATCGGGGGCGGCTTGTCGAGACAAATGCTGATTTTTCGAACTGCCGCAGGGACTGCCGGGAGATTCAGGGCTTGGAACGGATGCTGAGCCAATACGAAGAGAAGCTCAATTTGGTCAAAGGAAGGAATGTTTCGCGTCATGTTGAAACAGGAAGTTCTGCACGAGCTTATCTCGATTGTCGGCCGGGAGCGCTGTAAGACTGCCAGGGAGGATTTGTTGACGTACGGCTGCGATGCCTTCATATACGAATACATCCCTGATGCGGTAGTCTCCCCTAAATCGTCCCGGGAACCCGCAGGCATTAAGAAGGTGGCTTCGGCCGGTAACATTTCCATAGCGCCGAGAGGGGCTGGATCTGGTCTGGGTGCCGAAGCCCTGGCAAAATGCGCTGGAATCGCTTGCTAAAGCTCATCCCGAACATGGAATTCATCGAAATGTCGGGGGCTGACGTCTGTTGCGGAGGAGCAGGTGCTTTTCAGTTCGAGCATCCTGATCTGGCGGAGGGGATAGCGAAAAACAAGATTCAGGCCATCAATGAAACGTCTGCCAATATGGTTGCAACAGGGTGTCCCGGATGCCGCCTGCAGATCCAAGGCAACCTTGGAGACGAATCGATCCAAGTAGTTCATCCCATAGAGCTCTTAGAACTTGGCATGTCCGGAAACCAAAAAAAACCACACCAGGCGCTTCTAACTAGTGTCCATCCGAAAACCCCGGATGGGAAACAGGCAGTTTCCGATTTGGAAAGGAGGCATTTTTCGTCCTGGCGCGTACAGTTTGGTGCCCCGCCATTTCAGGATTGCCCAGCGCCGCACCGAAAGGTGCTGGGAAATCGAGGGGTTGCGCGGAGGCGTACATGGGTACGCCGCACAAGAAACCCCAAAGATTGACGCCGCCAAGGCGGAAAAGGACCCTTTCCGGACGGAAACTAACTAGTACCATGTAACATTTACAATTTCGGATAAAGATGCTTCAGCTTTATGCGTGCATCGGTAGTAGAAAATCGCCATTGGATCTTGGATCGCCGATTGTTCCTGTCGTTTTCCCATGCGGTGAT
>JBKQTS010000176.1:0-40088 GCA_052143075.1 Syntrophobacteraceae bacterium
CATCCATACGAAAGCTTTCCTCCCTGTAAACTTTGAGCGGTTCACAGGTGGGAGGCTTTCGTATATTCCCGGAAATGTCAAACTCTGCGAGTCCCCCGGCAGAGCCGGAGGTTTACCCTGTTAATTACAAGGGCTTTTAATATCGCTCCGTTGAGCTATCCTCTTGACCGGAGCGACATAGTCCACATAACTGAGCCAGAAGGAGATAGCTGTGGATTTGTCTACGCTGACCTCGCCATCAGTTTTCAAAACTGCTGTTGCTTTTACGTTTGCCGACGGTTACAGGCGCTGAAGGCTGCGACGGCGGGCCGGTCCCCTGCGAATTGGCCGCAGTGACGGTGAATGTATATGCAGTACCGTTAGTCAGCCCTTTCACCGTAATCGGGCTGGTTTTCCCGGAGCCTACTGTCTTGACGGAGTGATTCGCCGCCACGGTGTAGCCTGTAATGGGGCAGCCGCCGTCTGGCGGGGCTTCGAAGCTGACCGATGCCTGTCCATTGCCCGCAGTTGCCGTCACCCCTGTAGGCGCCCCCGGTGGCTTGTCCTGGGTCATTACGAGCTGATACCAATCGGAATTCGATCTATTGTTGTAGACGATCCAGTCCGGGTCGTCGTAGGCTTCAATCCGGTACGTATAGCCCGATCCAACGGACGAAGCCGGCACGCTCTGCATGGTGGCGGCGATCATATTAGAGCTGTAGACTTCAGCATCATTTGAGTCCCGGACTCTTAGCATGTAGTAGAGGGGGCCGGGGTAGCCCTGGATAGCGCTCCAACTGACTGTGGGAGCAGACGAATTGCCCGAGACCTGAAAAGTGGTTTCATCGGGCAATGGTATTGGGACGATGCCGTCGGGAATCGCACAATGAGTAACGAGCGATTGCTGCGATTGGCCCGCAGGTTGGTTTGTAAGTGTGAAGTCGTAAGTCCCGCCCGGAAGCGAGCCGGGATACATAGTAACGTACTCATACCCTGAAAGGAGATCTCCAGGCTCAAACGTGTAGCTGAACCCGCTCGGCCCCGTAGCGACAAGAAACATCGACGAGGACAATCCTGCCCCGGCCGGATTATAGACATACGAATCGAAACCGGTATATATTCCGCCGGGACCGTTCTGCAGGTAAACGGCCGCACCCCACAAGAAATTGGGCCTGGAGTTGTCTATCACAAGATCGACCCTGTTCGTCCTGGATATGTTGTTGGGGTTGTAAGGCAAACGGGTATCCTGGACGTCGATCCCCCACTGATAGGTACTGCCGCTCGTGAGCGTGTTTGAAGGAACCGAGCAGCCGGTGCTTCCCAACCCTTGAGATCCCCACACATAAACCCCATTGGCGTCCCACACGGTAACCGAGTAAAAGATCGGGGCGCCGATGGCCCCGGGGTCCGGGGCGGCCCAGGTGAGCAACGGACTTGTAGGGTCTCCGGAAGCCTGAAAACTCGTCTCATCGACCTCTGGAAGGGTTAAACTCTTGTAATAATGATAGCTTACCGCCTGATGGCCTGCCGTATCCGTTGCGGTGAAGGTGTACACTCCGTCCGAAGGGACTACGGAAACCGTGTGATAATAATTACCGCCCGACTGGTTATAATCTCCCGCTTGAAAGGAATAAACGGTTTTGCCGTCCGGCCCGGTCACTACAAGCGAACTGACATCGGCAGGCAGATTCCCGTCGGGGGTGGTCACCTGGGTGTCGAGGACCGTAGAGGTCCCAGCCTGCGTAGTGAGACTATAGACTCGGGCATAAAGAAATCCGGGGCCGACAGCGGCTTTCAGCGGGACCGTAGCGGTGATGGACACATTATCTGTGAGCACCCCCCAGCTATTGTCGTACGCAATGACTCCCCACGTGTAGCTTATCCCCGAAGTGAGTGTATTGGAAGGCACGGTAACACTTGTTCCCGCTAGCAGATCGGAAGCCCAAACGCGATTATTTTTCTCGTAGACAACAGCCTGGAAAAGGAGGTTTCCATTGTATCCGGGAAAATCCGACCAGCTCAATGTTGGAGCTGTCATGTGGCCGTATGCTTTGAGGCTCGACTTGTTTGGCAGAATGTTGGCATCGGACAGATAATAATAACTGATTGCGGATTCGCCCGCGGTATCGACCACGGTGAATGTATACGGCCCTGCGGGCGGGCGGCCGCGAACGCTCATGTAATAATACGGCGAAGAGAAGTTGCTCTTGGTCATTTTCCTGGTGGTAAAGCCCGCCGGTCCTTCCACGATAACCCATTTGATATTGCCAGGCACATTGAACTTCGGGTCCGCATGATAAATTTCCGCGGCCATCTGGGTCCATACACCTTGGGGAGAATTTATCGACTCCACGTTGCAGAAGCCGAAGTAAGGCGCCAGCGCCCAGGCGGGAGAGCCGGTCCCCATGCAGGTCAGCAAAAGCCAAACCGGGAACAGCAGCAAAGATTTCCGCTTCATGCAAAACTCCTTTTGCTCTTTGTTTCTATGACCGCTATTGTTGTGGTCTGCAGTGTTTACGATTACTTATGCTACGATGATGTGTTTCAGCTATCAAGGGGTATTTTACAGGGGATCAAATAGGTATTCGACATACCTGACAAGCGAGTTCGCTGGCTTTGTGGATTTGTGGTCGGGCCTGAGCTAATAACTCTGTTTCTAAGTGTAAATGTTAAAAAATCATGCCTTATTACTGCATAAAAGCACGTTTTCAGCCTCAAAATGACGGCTCTAAGCCGGACCCGGGGCTCGCGTAGCGCGGATTCGCCGTCCATTCCGTAAATCCGGCGACTCTTTGTCTGCACGCCGAGTCCGCGCTTTATAACGTGAACAAAGTCCCTGCTCCCGACGGCTATGCTCTCAGTCCACTTACTTTCCCGGACCTGTTCGGGACGGGCAAGGGCTTCCTCCCATGCTCAAACCTTTTCCTGCTGCAGCGCTTGAGTTGTTGCCTGATCGTTTTGCATCCGGGCGTTTCGAGTTCTCTCTTCAACCGTGCAAAGCATCAATGAATGCCGCAATATGCTCGTTGACCACCCGGGGCTGTTCGATCATTGCCATGTGCCCCGCATCCGGGACCAGGACAAGCTTCGCGTTCGGAATATGTCCGCTCAGGTACTCGGAATACTTAACCGGAGTCATCCGGTCGTCTTTTCCGCAAATAACCAGAGTCGGGACCCTGATGCCTCCAAGCCTATCCATAACATCGAACCTGTCGCATGCCATGAAATCCGCCAGGTATACACGGGCGGGAACATCCATCATTTCCATTGCGGCCTTGTCCAGGACATCCTTGGGGGTATTTAGAGCGTAGCTGTACTCAAGATTTCCGACCGGACGTTCTCCACTTGCCAGTATTTCCAGGATCTCCGGTCTGACCCTCAACCTCCCGCCGCTGCCTACCAGGATCATGCCGTCCAAAAGATCGGGGCGGGTCAGCGCAAAATCCAGGGCAATGGCCCCTCCCAGCGAGTGCCCACCGATTACCAGCCTCTTAAGATCTAAGGTCCTTATAAAGTCGGAAACGAATTCGCGGTACTCAGCTACGGAACCTCGGGCCTGCCCTTCCGATTGCCCATGACCCGGCAAATCCGGCGCGATGATCCTGTGCCCGCCAATCCCCGCCATCTGAGCACCCCATTTCTGTCCCGTTCCGCCCGATCCGTGCAGAAGGACAACGGTCCTGCCCGCCCCACCGTTCTCCCCGGTTTGATGATAATAGATCCGCTCGTTCTGAATTGTCATAAATGGCATTGTTTAACCTCCCCGGTCCTAATGAGCGCCGGAAAATAGCACTGGTACTTTCCAGCCTCTCCTGCGCCCTGGACTATTCTTTCCAAAATTCGGTGCTTCCAGTTTGCCTGTTCCCTTCCCGCCTATTTGAGGACCGCATCGCTTCCAGCATTCTCGGAGCAATATTGCAGTCTTTAACCAGTGAGCGAAATCAATCGATGATGCAGTTTCAAAGCGCTGCGAGAGTCTTGCCTACTGACGGCAATGTCTGAATGTATTCGAAATCCGTCAACGCGTCCGGGAAAAACCGGAAAGATTTGGAGTGTCACTCTGGAACCGATTTTTCCCTAAAGTCCGCAATGGCTCAACCGAGCTAAACAGACGAGCCTCCAGTTCTCATTCAGCCTTTGGGGTCACGCTGCTGCATGATTCCGAGCCGACCCTGGTCCCAACGGAATTGCTGGCCGTTACCGTAAATGTATAGGCTACTCCGTTGGTCAGCCCTTTTATGGTTATCGGGCTTTGTATGCCCCAGGCTGCAATGTTGCCGGGGTGGGATGTAACAGTATACCGGATTATGGGGCTCCCGCCGTCCGATTTCGGGGGATTGAAGCTCACGGTCGCCTCGCCGTTGCCTGCGGTTGCGATTACGTTAGTAGGCGGGCCCGGCATGAGTTGGTTCATAGTGGCGCCGACAAAAGCCCAGGAAGCCGTTGCCGTAAGCAGCAGAGCGAAAATAGCGGTTATTGTTCCAATACCGGTCATCGCATTACTTTCTGTTCGGTATCTTTCCATGCAGTTTAAGAATAATCACCGTGAATAAATGCATCAACTTAAGTCTCAAAATCGAAGGGCATTATGGTGGCTACGGGTATTATGGCGGTCGTGGCTGGTACCCCTACCGGTGGTGGGGCGCTCGGGACTACCCGTATTACGGGGGTACCCGTATTATTATCGTCAGTATTATCCCTCTCATGGCCTGCAGGGCCACTGGAGAAAGAAGAAGGCCGCACGATTTTCAAACCACATAATTCCTGATGCGGGAAAACCCGGAGGTTCCGTCTGAATACCGGAGATGCAAAAAGCCCGGGCGCGCCTTAAGGCGCCCCGGGTCATGAAATGGTTGCACACGAAACAGGATGCTAATGATTCAGAATTATGCGGACATTGTGGGTGGTCTTAGGCGCTACTTTTACCGTACTGGCCGCATTGCTCTTCTGGCCTTTGACGACCCGCGTCACAACGACCTTCGCCTGGCCCTGGGGTATGTTGGCCACGCTGAATTTGCCGCTGCTCGTGGTGTGCAGCGTAACGGTCTTGGCAGCCCCCTTCCCAGGACGGGTAAAGGTCACGACGGAGGAGACATCGTTGGTTTCATCGTTTACTTGCTGCCCGTGCCTGTCAAAGACATCGAAATCAACCACAGTGCCGGGAGCCATGGACGTCACGACATAGGCGGTAAACGGAACCCCCGAAGTCGCCGGCACATTCGAAGTGAGCATCATTTGAACGAACTGCCCCACCATCAACTGGCCCAAAGAGATTGGCTGCCCATCCTCACCCATCAGCGTCGCGTTGGAAATATCCACGGTGATCGCCCCTGCACTTCCAAGAACCGAGACTGTATAGGGGAGAGCTGATATGCTGATTGCATTCAGAGGAGCGGTGATTCTTACCGCAGACTCATCTCCACAGGAATATGCGCGTTCCACCTCGGTAGCCACTAGAGGGGGGCCGGTTTGATCCTGCAACGTAACTTTCACCAGTTGGCCGGGTTGCAGATCGGCACAGGTTAGGGTGCTGCCCTCAAAAACGGCCGACGAAGTACTGATGGTCTGCCCGAGCACGGAGATGTTCGGACAAGTAAAGGTTGAATCCAGCGGGGCCACCACTTTGGTTTCGAGCAGGTGTAAGTAGAGTGAGGTCGCGGTCAGTGGAGGGGAGGTCGAAGATGAGACCACGTTGGCAAACTGACCTTCAGCTAACTGAACTGGAGTTAACGCTGCCAGCGATGCCGGAGTAAGAGGCTCATCGTCACTGGCCTGCAATATCGTAGTAGAAGTTATGGTGATGGGGAGCCCCAGAATAGAGACGGAGGTGGTTGTGGGGGCAGGGGATGCCTGGATTGGGCCGCTGAGAATCACAGCCCCCTGATTTTGATCCCCGTATTCCGGCTCCGTCACCGAGGTTGCCGTTAACTGCCCTGAAGTCAGGGTATCACTGGAAAATGTTATATTAACTGTTTGACCGGCGGTCAGAGTGTCGCAATGGAGATAGTTACCGTAACCCTCATAGCCGAATACCGCATCGGTGGTATTGATTGAAAGCCCGAGCATGGTGATGGTCGGACAACTGGTTGACGTGATGGGAGCCTGCAGCATGAACCCGACCTGCTGCTCCCCCCCATCGCACGCTCTTGCATTCTGTGCCGGCAGCGCCACAAGGCAAAACAGCGCCGGGACCATAATCAGCAGCGAAAATCCGACGATCAAACGAGATAAACAAACCGGCTTCTTCTTACTCATCTTTCTCTCCTCCTTTAAAGGTAACGAAAGCAACGTTTGATTAAACAGCCTTCCGCACTGACAACTCCTCCAAAAAGGTAACGTCATGGATTACAAAAATGAATTTGGGAATACAAAATATCTGCGATTTCCGTCTGCGACATCGTTTCAGGGCTGTCCGACTGCAGGCGTTTCACTTCGCCGATATATACAAAACCCTGCATTTGCAGACCGGCAAACATAGACAGATCAAAGTTGTATAGCCTGTCCAAACGGCTCCCGCACTATTCAGGAGTGCAACTGTAAAACTCGAGTTTCCGGTAGAGTTCATTCTCACCGAAGGATCAAGTGCAAATCTGAAGCCAAGGTTCCAGATTTTCATTCGCATGTGGTTGTTAACGGCTCAATAGCGTGTGCGATATGTCTGAGAATGCGAAAACGCCATCAATTCGGCCACTCGGGCAGGCGGGAAGCCCGACCTTTTTTCGCCCGTGGTCGCCAACCTGAGGACTCGATTTTGGGACGGTCTTTTTTTTGCAGAATAAAGGGGTTGTATGGATTAGCCTTATCCTCACCGATCACATTCGAATCGCTTGGGGCTCTTTCAGGTAAAGGTATACAGAAAACGCGCATGAAGTTATAATAAAATTCGGGAGGTTACTCCGGCAGGGGCTCGCCACGTCTCTTACCAGGCGATCTGAGCGATGTCTGAACGAGTTCGGGTTCGTTGTGTGGCACCTTCCCAAACACGTATGCGACTGCAAAGAATCTCTTTTTCTGATCCCGACTGCATCAGTGTCGTTTTCTACCACAAGCTGTGCTCATTTCGTCAACCGGGGATCAGATCAAAACGGACATGATATGGACCATGGTCAAGTAGTCAGCCGTCGGTTCAGTGGAACGATAGAATACATCCGGTTGATCGATCTGATTCAGGTTTCCTGCCTTGCCAAAATGAGCCATATGATCAGGGTGGACTCCCCCAGCGCAACCGGCAGAGCCTATTTAGACTCCGGAAATGTTGTTCACGTTGAATCGGGCAATGAAATTGGGGAGAAAGGTTTTTTTGAACTGCTCCAGTGGGAGAGGGGGCATTTTGAAACACTACCTCTTCCTGAGGATGTGATCGTTTCAATAAACAGACCATGGGAATATCTGCTCATACAGGCGATTCACCTTCCCGGGGAAAAAGCGAGCGGAGAAAAGGGGGCCCACGCTGCTCCAAATATCTCGCGTGGATTTTGGGGCACCATAAATGACATCAGTTTGACCGACCTCGTTCAGTTGATCTGCCTGGACAGCGTCGACCGCATTGTTGAGGTCCGCTCCGAGACACTTACGGGAACAATTCACATCCGAGGCGGACAGGTTGGCCATGCACAAACCGGGGATTTTGTGGGCCGGGAAGCTTTCTTCAAGATGCTGACGGTCCACAGCGGAAGCTTCGTGACACTTCCCTGCTCTATGGAAGGCGATGTTACTATCAACGTGCCCTGGCAGCACCTGCTCATCGAAGCCATGCGCTTTCTCGATGAAGCAGCAGGGGCAATTGACGAAGAACAAACCGAACATAGAGCCGAAACTCTGCTTCAAAAGGTGTTGAAAAAGAAAACGTCAGAAAAAATCCGGCTTGCAATGACTGCGGATAAGGAAACCCGGGGCATCTTGATCCGGGACAGTAATCGCGTGATTCAAGTCGCTGTAATTTCCAATCCCAAGATAACCGATAATGAAGTGGCGGCCATAGCATGCTCCAGGCAGGTTGATGACGAGGTCCTGCGCAAGATTGCCGCCGATAAGGAATGGATGAGACTCTATCCCGTTCGTCTGGCTCTTGCGACAAATCCCAAAACCCCGGTCGCCATTTCCAGAAAACTGGTCCCAACCCTCAACAACCAAGACCTGAAAAACATTTCTCGAAGCAAGTCCGTTCCGGCTTTGGTGGCTAACGAGGCCCGCAGGCTCGTTCCAAAGTAAAACTCACCATAGTAACAACAGCCAATCCCTTTCATCTAAAGATCAAATTATTACCGCCGCCGGCGCGTCAGCGGTGTGAGAGGGAGGAACCGTGAGGGACCTCCCTGGTCGATAATCCGGATATGAATAGGTTATTTGCCGCTTTTGACTGCTTTCATCGGTTTGCCGCAAGAGCAGTCCCCGGGTTTCTGGCTGATCGTGCTGCAATTGCAGTCGGCTCCGCAGGCGCAGGCATACTTGCCCTTCGTTTTAAAAACCTTCGTCTTGCCGTCTACCATCACGTACGCTTTACCCCTTTTTACTTTGTCGATTGTTGTTTTGACCAGGTCTTTTCCACATCCGCATTTGCCCGG
This sequence comes from Syntrophobacteraceae bacterium, assembly GCA_052143075.1. Taxonomy (GTDB): domain Bacteria; phylum Desulfobacterota; class Syntrophobacteria; order Syntrophobacterales; family Syntrophobacteraceae; genus SbD1. The sequence goes on from JBKQTS010000176.1 coordinate 8,544, forward strand.
TTTTTTCGACATGGTCAGACATGGACAACCTTCGCATCCGCAGACATACACTTCATCACCTTTCTTAAAGGTAATCTTCGTGTCGGCAGCGGCCGCCCCGATAAAAACGAACGCAAAAACAACAGCACATGCCAATACAAACAGTCTCTTCATCTTTTCTCCTTCTGGTAGTAAGTTGCCCACATCCTTCCCCATGCCGCAGCCTTTGGTCGTATCGGAGTTCACAGGCTGAGGCAAGATATACCGCACTGTATCACTGGACGCAAGGGCAGATGCGCCAGGGATGCAGTGGAAAATGAATCCGTACAAAATGAGTGCACACAAAGCTCCCGACAGACCATCCAATACGGCGGGGCATCGCAACGAAATCATCAACTACGGGGAAGAAACAAATGTCTCCTGAAACTGCCAAAACCGGTCCCATTGTCCTTTCTCTTGCGTTTTTGATTCGGATATGGGAAGGTCCTATGGGCTGCAGGGAAAAGCCGGCGCAGCATTCACATACCACATGAATAAATGTTGCTAAAGATCGAGGATACTTTCATGTTTACGAATTTCACGTATAAAAGGCGGCTGCTAAAAGAAGCCATCAAGTTTCTATTTAGACAAGATAATAATGTGTACAAGGTACTATTGCTGGATTACCCAATAAATCCCGTTCCAAAATACGGATACGGACACGAACCACACAAGCGTATCGCGAATATATTATCCGAAAACAAACACCAATACCGTAGCCTTTTGCAAGAAATGTTGAACTTTCAACAGGATCTGGAAGACATTCCACCGGAGGCAGTAGACGAAACCAATCCTTTTTGGAATAATGGATTTTTCCCCGGGCTTGATGCTTTAACACTATACTGCATAATTTCCTCAATGAAACCGACTCATTATTTTGAAGTCGGGTCTGGCAATTCTACAAAGTTCGCAAGGAAAGCTATTAACGATCATCATTTAAGTACTGATATTATTTGTATAGATCCAAAACCGAGAGCTAATATCGAAACTATTGCAGATCGAATAATTCACAGCACTTTAGAAAGTGTTGATCTCTCTATCTTTCAAGAACTGAATTCAAATGATATTTTATTTATTGATGGATCACATCGTTGCTTCATGAATTCAGATGTAACAACAGTATTTTTGGATATACTTCCAGAACTTAAAAAAGGCGTTTTGATTCATTTTCATGACATATTTCTGCCATTGGATTATGCACCCAAACTCGCCGACTTGTTTTACTCTGAACAGTATTTGCTTGCGGTTCTACTTTTATCAACGCCTAAACCGGATATAGTGTTTCCAAGCTTCTTTGTTCAGAGTGATCCGGAGTTGATGAATATACTTGATCCTATCGTCAAAAACCTACCCCGTACCAGTTTTCATGGCGGGTCCTTTTGGATTCGCAAATGAGTGGTCCGAACCCGATAGCCTGGGCAAAATATCCCCTTAAGCAGACCGGCTATTTTCCCCGGCTTTTCGCCTGAAGGTCCAGTTCCTCTCGGCCGGCCAACTCCCTGCGTTTGGCAGCCCCTGCAGTCAGACAGATCAGCCTGGCCTGTCGTATTTGGCAATCCGGATCAGGGTGTGGCCTGCCATGAGACACGGATACCTCTTGGCGTTTGCGGGCTTCAATACTTAGATTATTTTTAAACATTTAGATGGAGAAAAGAAATGACCACGCCGATTTTACGAATCGTTTTGTGTTTTGTCATAACGGTCTCCGTGATCGCGTTCGGATTGGGCGCTGCGGGCGCCATGGGACCAGCAGAATGTCCGTGTATTGAACAACCTGATATGACTGCATTCGGATTTGTCACCAATCCCCAGCCAATATGCGACAGGGATTCGGCAGGCAAAGCCGAGGCCCCTCCGGGGTCTTTCAGCAATGAAAGGCGGTGACTTTGACCGCACATATATGAAGCACATGGTTGAGGACTACAGGGAAAGTTATCCGTAAACGGAAACCGGTTGCAATGAACAGCCGGATTTAGACAACGGGAAACCGGGGGGAGTTTTGTGCTCTTTGATTGTCCCCGCCAACTCTCCCCCGGGGCCTGATTTTGACGCAAAGTTTTTTTGATGCGGTCCGATCCGTGCCGATTCGAGTGCGACATATCAGGACGATATTTTCCAGGTCCCCTATTTTCCGGGCCTGTACTTCTTGTCATAATTGGGGGTTTGATAGAATCCGCACTGCATGCAGTTAACCAGCTTCATCGCAAAGGTCCCCTGCACTTGACCACCGCAAAGCGTGCCCGCAACTTGGGCGCAATGCGTTCCGTGATTCGGATAAGCCGGGCAAACTCCCAGCTCTTTTGCTTTGGCGCCGCCCTTCTCTCTTCCGCACTTCTTAAATTCCCAACAATTCATTGAAGCCTCCTACGATGTTTGTTGATGGTTGTTATGTAAGAGTCGGACAATCGACGATAAACTTTAACGCAAAGCTGACGAATCGAAATCGGCCGGACGTCTCCTGAGTCTTTCGATGTATCAGCGGGGACATGACGAACTGCCATGAATCGCGCGACGGTTTTAGAAAGAAGCCGAAATGTTGCTCATGAAAAGCCCCTTTGAACCGATAAAGATTTGAACGGAGTTTAACCAAACGATACTGCGGATCTAACGGGAGTAATCATAAGTCGAAGATGAAGGAGATAAGAAAAATGAATCTTTTACCGAAAGCAGGATGCCGGCTCTGTCAGTTTTTGGGATCTCTGCTGCTGATCGCCCTTATTGGAGCTAATGCGATGGCCGGGGACATTGTCGCACGGGGCTCCGATTCAACCAGTGTGGTCGTCAAAGCCCTTGCCGAAGCCTACAAAGCGAAGACCGGCACTGACATCAAAGTCGAAGGGGGAGGATCTTCAAAAGGGGCCAAGGATTGTCTTGCTGGAGAGGTGGATCTCGCCTTCATGTCTCGGAAACCAACGGACGATGAGACCAAGGCAGGTCTGACCGCGATCCCTTACGCCCTCGACGGCGTTGCTGTCATTGTCAACAAGGCTAACCCCATAGACGATATCACGCTGGAGCAACTAAAAGCCATTTTCACGGGAAACATGAAGCAATGGAGCGATGGCAAGCCAATCCTCGCGCTGATTCGTCCGACGACTTCAGGCACTCGTGAAGTCTTTGAAGAGAAGGTCCTGGGCAAAGGCAGCGAATTCGATCCAAGCCTGCCGATAAAACATGACAAGGTAGGAATAGACACTGTCTCCAAGTCGCCTACCGCCATCGCCTTCACCTCCGTGGGCAAAGCCGGTGAGCTTGTTGACGAGATTGCCGTCGCCTCTAACGAACAGGCCCTGGGTATTGAGCAGGTAAACAATGCAGTGGGTGAAATGGACGACTTGACCCAGCGCAATGCAGCCAATGCCGAGCAATCGGCCGGCGCAGCCGTAGAACTGAATGTTCAAGCCGAACTGATGAAGAGTTACGTGGGAGATTTGGTGACGGTTATCGAGGGCTCAGGGAAGCGAGACATGAACAAGCGCCAACGCACCTCAAAATTCATAGGGGCCAAAGCGGTGGTGGAAAGTGAAGCTCCCGTGCTTCCGCCCCGGACCGAGGCGAAAACCGGCGGGAAAGGGCTTGCCCTGAACACAAAGGAACTCCCTCCCCACCAGGTAATTCCCTTTGGCGGGGAAGATTTGCAGGAATTCTAAATTTCGCACATATGGGAATTTCTAAGTCGGGATAATGTACTAGCGCCTCGAGTCAAAAACCCCGTTACGTTACTCGCCGAATTCATATTTTTCCAGCTTGCGGTATAGAGTGCTTCTCGAAATGCCCAGTTTTTTGGCAATGTCCTTCTTGGTGAAACGCGACCTGAGCAGCTTCAAGATCAGTCCGTGCTCCATCCTGTCGACCGGTTCGATATCTTCTTCCGCACTCTCCGGCGACCGTGAACCGACAATCTCACTCGGCAGAAGATCTACCGTCAGCTTCGAGGTGTGGGCGATATTGATCATCCTTTCCAGTACATTTTGAAGCTCTCTTACGTTTCCAGGCCACTGGTAGAGCATGAAGCATTCCAGCACCCCGGAGTCAATGCAGACGATCTCTTTGCCCATCGACCTGCTGATGTTCCTTAAGAAAGAGTCCACCAGCAGCGGTATGTCATCTGCTCTTTTTCTGAGCGGGACCATGCGGATCGTGAAAACGTTGGAACGGTAATAGAGGTCTTCTCTGAATTTGCCCTTCCTGACCTCTTCTTTCAAATTCTTGTTGGTTGCGGCAATAATCCTCACGTTTACCGTAGTAACCTTCGTACCGCCGATCTTGATTATGGATTTATCCTCTATGACCCGCAGAAGAGCAGCCTGCACTTCCAGGGGCGTTTCCCCTATTTCATCGAGGAAGATCGTGCCGCCGTCGGCCAGTTCGAACTTGCCCTGATTCCCCCCTTTCCTGGAACCGGTGAACGCGCCCTCGACATAGCCGAAAAGTTCGCTTGTAATCAGGTCCCTCGGAATGGTCGCGCAGTTAATGGCCACGTAGGGTCCATCCCTTCGGCTGCTGCTGTTGTGAATGGCCTGCGCAAAAAGATCCTTGCCCGTGCCGCTCTCGCCCAACAGAAGGACGTTAGACTTTATCCGGGAAGCTATCTGGGCGTGTCTTACTGTTTCGAGAAACTCGCCGTCGCGCCCGATGATGTCGTCGAAGCGGAACTTCGCCTTGGCCCCCATCATTCTGGCGGCAAGAGTTCTGGCCCGTTTGATCTCGTTAAGTATGATGATCTTTCCGGTTACACTGTTCATGGAAAGGATCGGATTGCAGGTCAGGGTATAGTCCGCATGGGAGTTCTTGAAAGATATCCTCACCTCTACGTCGGTCAGGGATTCATTGTTGGCGATGAGTTGGATGATATTGGGATTGCGGCTCCAAAGCTCACTCAGGCTCCTGCCGAGAAACTTGTCTCCACCCGCGCCGAAAACTTTCATGGCATTGTTGTTAATAAGAGAAATATTTTCATCGTTGTCGATGGCAATGATGATTTCCGGGATGGAGGAAATGACCGTCTTTTGAAAGCTGTGCGCCACATGGATTTCCCGCAGGGCTTTTCTGTAGCGGAATTCGTTCTCTATCGCATGTGCCGACGCCACGACCATCCCAAGTGTATGAGGATTTGCGTTTTCATAAGGGCCGGTCATATCGATTGCGCCAACCATTTCGCCCTCCGCATTATGAATTGGCGCCCCCGAGCAAGTCCATCTGCGCGAATTGATGCAGAAATGTTCACACCCGCAAATCTGAAGCGGCTTCCCCAATTCCAGGACGGTTCCTACGCCGTTTGACCCGGCAACCTCTTCGCTCCAGCATGCGCCCCGAACGAAATTGCCCTGCTTCACACTTTCCAGGATTTCGTCATCCCCAACCAGTTCGATGAGAAACCCGTTCGCATCCGACAAAGCTACGATAAAGGTTGAACCCTTAACGAAGCCGAAGAGATGTTCCATGAACGGGCGGCTGATATCGATGAGTTCTTCGTTCCTTTCGAGCAGGGCCTGTAGGCGCTCTCCGTCCAGAACCAGCGGCACCCGCGTCAGATAAGGGTCTACGCCCTTCGACCTGCACCTCTCCCAGGAATCGACAATAACGGGACGGACCCCGCCCGAGTCAACCTCCATTCCTCTCACAAATTTCCGCCACTCCGTGTAAATCACATCAAACCGTTTCTCAAGATCTGACATAACGTGTTCCCTGTGGTTCGAGTTGGCTCCCGCAGGATTGCATCTTCGGAAAAACAAAAGATCGGCATTGTCCGGGATTGAACAGATGTCCCACTAGTGTCCCGGCCCGGGACACATATGTCCGATTATGGGACATAACGAATTGACCACACTTCCCGAGCAAAGGCAAGGTAATTGTATAAGGGACTGTTATAACAGCTTGATTTCCAAAAAGTACCGGAGTGGCATACTAAATGCTGATTCACATACAAAACCGGCAGTACGGCACAGAACAGAGTTTGACGGCAAGAAAGCCCTTTTCGATTTCCTTATTTATTTGACTCGAAAACAGATCACACAAACACGGGGGTGAGAATGCGCTATCCCATCTACAGACCGAGAAGGCTCAGAAGAAACGACGAAATGAGAAGGATGGTCCGTGAGACCAGCCTGTGCGCCGACAGCTTCGTTTACCCTCTCTTCGTGGTGCCCGGCAAAGATATAAAGAAACCGATCGAGTCGATGCCGGGTAATTTCCAGATGTCCATCGATCATATAATCAGGGAAGTGCGAACCACGAAAGATCTGGGTATACCGGCGGTCCTTCTCTTCGGAATTCCGGACGAAAAGGATGAATTCGCCTCCGGGGCTTTCGCCAAAGACGGAATAATTCAAAGGGCGGTCGCTGAGATCAAGAACGCGGTCCCGAATATAATCGTCATAACTGACGTGTGCCTCTGCGAATACACGAGCCACGGCCACTGCGGAATGCTCAGGGGCGAGGAAGTCGATAACGATTCGACCCTCGACCTTCTCGCACGGACCGCACTGTCACAGGCCGTAGCGGGGGCCGACATCGTCGCCCCTTCGGCCATGATGGACGGCCAGGTCGCTGCAATAAGAACAGCTCTTGACGCAAACGGCTACAAGAACACCCCTGTCATGGCTTATTCAGCCAAATACGCATCCTGCTTTTACGGACCGTTCAGGGAAGCCGCCGAAAGCACTCCGCAGTTCGGCGACAGAAGATCATATCAGATGGACCCGCCCAACAGCAATGAAGCCATGAGGGAGATCGCCACGGATATAGAGGAAGGGGCTGACATCATCATGGTGAAACCAGCCCTGCCCTATCTCGACATTATCCGAAGGGCAAAAGAGCAATTCGATCTGCCGTTGGCTGCCTATAACGTCAGCGGCGAGTTCTCGATGATCAAGGCAGCCGACAGGCTTGGCTGGATAGACGGCAATCGTGCGATGCTGGAATCCGTCACTGCTATCAAACGTGCCGGCGCGGATATCGTCATTACCTACTTCGCCCGGGATATCGCACGAATGCTTCAAGCCGGATAGACAGATCCGACATCGGACATCAATCATTAATCAACACGGCGTGTTGCTTTCCCGGCAATCCAACAGCGTGCCGGGCAAATCGGGAAGGGAGAGTCTGAACCATGAGCGCCGAGGATACAAAAAGATCTTTAGACAAAAGGATGAGCTTAAAGGAGGCCGTTTCAAGGTATGTTTTCGACGGATGCTCCATCGCATTCAGCGGCATGGGAGGCCAGCAGGTTGTAGCCCCTACTTACGAGATCATAAGACAGGGACAAAAGGATATGACACTCATGGGGGACAGCCCCTGCGAGTGCGCGGATTACCTGGTCGGGACCGGGCAGTTGAAGAGGGTGGAGGTGGCCTGGCTGGCCTTTGCAGTGGCGGGAATCAGTCCAAACTACAGACGTGCCGTGGAGAATGGAATCCCCCGTAAGATAGAAGTCCGCGAATTTTCCAACTACACCATGGGACTTCGATTCCTGGCAGGAGCCATGGGCCTTCCCTTTATGACTACAAGATCGCTTATCGGGTCATCCATAGAGAAGTACAACGACATGATCAAGGTGATTGACGATCCGTACGGGGGCAAAAAGGTAGCGCTGGTGCCTGCGGCCACCCCGGACGTTGCAATCGTGCACGTAAACAGGGCGGACATGCTCGGAAACGCTCAGTACCTGGGTTTCTCCTCAAATGCCGAAAACATCGCACGGGCGGCGAAAAGGACGATCGTCACCTGCGAAGAGATCATTTCGACCGACGAGATAAAAAAGGCCCCGAACTTCACGACCGTACCGCAGTATGCCGTCGATGCAGTCGTGGAAGTCCCCTACTGCAGCCATCCCTGGAACATGTGCTATGCCTATGCCTATGACCTTCCATTCCATATGGAGATGATGGCGGAGATAGATACCGAGGATGGTTTCAAAAGGTGGATCGATAATTGGGCCTTCGGCTGTAAGGACCATGAAGAATATTGCGAAAAAGTAGGATGGGGCCGGCTGAGAAAGCTCGCCCAAATCGAGCGAAAGTTCTGCAAGTGCAACAGTTGAGCGTTCATCGGCTGGCACCTTATGAGAATTCCACGCCCCTGGCAGGGTGATGAAAAAGGGTTCTCTGATAGGAGGAACGCGAGAAAATGCTAGTGATTTCGACATTGTAAAGCAAAAACCGCTGGACCCCGGCCTTCGCCGGGGTGACGGCCTTACCGGACGCCGCTCCCGGACCACACACTTCCGGACAGGCTACGCCGGGGTGACGGCCTCATATATGTGCCGACAACATGATCTGCGGAAGGAGTCGCATGTGAGCAACCATACGGAAGAATACGCACAGGATTATACGCTCCAGGAACTCCTGGTGGTCGCTGCCGCCAGAGAAGTAAAAGACGGGGAAGTCGCATTCATAGGCGTGGGCATACCGTGCATGGGCGCACTTGTCGCCAAACTGACTCATGCTCCGAACGTAATCCTCGCAGTCGAATCGGGATGCATCGGGCCCACGCCTTACCGGTTGATGCTCGGAATCGGCGATAACGCATGCGGGGAAAACGCCATATGTGTGACCTCCCTGTGGAGGGCTTTCTCCGATCAACAACGGGGGTACTTCGACCTGGGAATGCTTGGCGGAGCGCAGGTGGACAAGTACGGGAACCTGAACAGCACGACCATATTCGGAGACGGTGACTATTTCAACCCCAAAACAAGGCTGCCCGGCAGCGGGGGGGCCAACGACATAGCCATTTCAGCAAAGCGGACCCTGATTATGATGAACCAGCAGAAGCGCCGTTTTCTGGAAAATGTCGACTTCATCACATCGCCGGGCTACCTTGACGGGCCCGGGGCCAGAGAACGCAACGGATACCCGGGCAACGGCCCCGCCGTCATTATTTCCGACATGGCCATATTCCGGTTCGATGAACAGACCAAAGAGGCCTATCTCGATTCCGTCCATCCGGGAATCACCGCCGATGACGTTCGCAAACAAGTCTCATGGGACCTGAAGGTCTCCCCCAACCTCAAGACGACGCCTCCGCCGACCAGGAAGGAGGCTGAAATAATAAGGATAGTTGACTCCCAGAAAATTTACACCGGAGGTGGACTGCGATCTCTTACGTTCGAAAACTACATCAACATGCTGGAGTCCTCTTGCGAAAGACTAAGCGCCGTATTTGGCTGATAGCGTCCTGCTCGACTCACTATGAATCAGATTTGAGGAGATCGGAGGATGGCCAGGGATTGTTTTGAAAAGTTGTTTTCCATGGAGGGCAAAGTTGCCCTCGTTACCGGTGGATACAGTGGAATAGGGCTGACCGTTGCTGAGACCTACGCTGAAGCAGGGGCCAATCTGGCAATCGTTGCGAGGAACCTTCTGCGGTGCGAGGCGGAGGCGGAAAGGCTTCAAAACACGTACGGAATAAAGGCCGTTGCAAAGTCGATGGACGTGCGGGATTCCAAACACGTAGACCGCGTCGTTCAGGAAATTGCCGACGAATTCGGAAAGATAGATGTTCTCGTTAACAGTGCGGGAATCCCCGGCAGTGAGAAGCCCGTCATCCGGATGACCGACGAAGACCTCGACGAGGTCATGAGCGTCGATTTCCGAGGCACTTTTCTGGTCTGCAGGGCGGTAGCCCAGATCATGGTAAGGCAGAAAAGCGGGAAAATCATCAATGTCTCCTCGATTCTCGGAAAGATTTCGGCCCGCAACATGACCGGTTACTGCGCAAGCAAGGCCGCCGTGCTTCAATTGACCCGCGTAATGGCGCTCGAACTGATGCGGGACAACATACAGGTTAACGCGTTGTGTCCCGGCTACATCCTCACCGATTTCAACAGGAATTTCTTTGAGTCCGAAACGGGCAAGGGTTTGGTCAAAAAAATGATCCCCATGAACAGGGTTGGGCAGCTCGACGAACTGAAGTCCCTGGCGCTCTATCTGGCGACCTCTCCCCCTTATATGACCGGTTCGGAGATTTATATCGATGGCGGGCACACGATTGTGTGAGGAGGGTTTTTCCGGTTTGGCTACGAAAACCCGGCGCAGATGCGGAAAAGAATAGCTTTGAAATACTGCGGCGGCTGCGATCCAGGGTTTGACCGGGCGGAGTATTTCCGGGAAATTCAAAATGCCGCCGGTGACCTGATCGAGTGGGTCAGCCTCGATGACCGGGACTTCGAATCCGTTCTAGTCATATGTGGCTGCGACACCTCGTGTCCCGTGGAAAACATGGTTCTAACGGCCTGTCGAACAATCGTATCGATCCGCGACAATAAACGCGATCCTGCAGAAATTGTCCAAAGTCTTTTGAGTGAGGGAAAATCATGAAAATCAGGACAAAAGAAGATTACATCAAGAGTCTAAAAGAACAGAAACCGCTGATCTACTACAACGGGAAAAAAGTCGAAGACCGCTCCACGCATACTGCTTTTATCCCGCACATAAATTCAGCGGCCAAGACGTACGAACTCGCCCTCATGCCCGAACACGAGGACCTTCTGACCGCGGTCAGCAGCATCAACGCCAAGAAGATCAACCGCTTCACGCACATTCATTCCTCGGTGGACGATCTCATAAAGAAGGTTCAGATGCTGCGCCTCATCGCCCATGAAACAGCGAGCTGTTTCCAGCGATGCGTGGGGTTCGACGCCATCAACGCCCTCTACATGACTACCTATGAAATGGACGAGAAGCTCGGCACTCAATACTTCAAGAGATTTCTCAAATACCTCGAAAGACTCCAGGACGAGAATTTCATGCTCGTCGGCGGGATGACCGACCCCAAAGGGGACCGTTCCAAGAGGCCGAGCCAGCAGGAGGACCCGGATCTTTATACAAGGATCGTCGAGAAAAGGGAGGACGGCGTTGTCATCCGGGGGGCCAAAGCGCATCAGACGGGCGCTGTGAACAGCCATGAAATCATGATCATGCCTACGCAGTCGATGGCCGAAGGCGATGAAGACTACACAGTCGTGGCAGCTATACCTCTCGATGCCGCCGGCGTCACGATGATTTTCGGACGGCAGACCAACGAGGAGAGGAAGTTCGAGTGCGGAATCGATGCGGGCAACTGTGAGTTCGGCATGGTCGGAGGGGAGGCCCTCGTCGTCCTCGAAGACGTTTTCGTCCCGTGGGAGAGGGTCTTCATGTGCGGCGAGGTGGATTTCAGCGGCCTTTTGGTCGAAAGGTTCGCGACGCTTCACCGGCAGAACTACGGCGGCTGCAAGGGCGGCGTTTCCGATGTCATCATCGGCGCAAGCGCGCTCGCAGCACAATATCAGGGTACTTTGGGCGCATCCCACGTTAAAGACAAGCTCGTCGAGATGATGCACCTTGCGGAAACCGTCTATGCGGGTTCGGTGGCCTGTTCGGCCCTGGGGTCCAAAACCAGGAGTGGGGCCTACTACCCCGACCCGCTCCTCGCCAACTGTACGAAGCATAACATCACACGGGTCATCTACGAAATATCGAGGCTTGCGCATGACATCGGCGGAGGCATCGTCGCGACGCTACCGTTCGATAGCGATCTGCGGAGCCCGGAGATCGGGAAGTACGTGGAGAAATACATGAAAGGCGTCGAGGGCGTCTCCACGGAAACCAGAATGAAAATCCTTCGCCTGCTGGAAAACATGACCGGTGGGACGGCGCTCGTCGAAAGCATGCATGGCGCAGGCTCGCCTCAAAGCCAGAGGATCATGTATCAAAGGCTTGGGAAGCTGGGCGAAAAGATGAAGCTTGCGAAAAAGATCGCCAAAATAAAAGAGTAACTTTTTACAGCATCCATTCAAAGGAGGCGAAAAGTCAAAGGCAGGATAGCCGGTTCACGGGATGATCATCTTAAGGGAGTGTTGCCATAAATCATAAGATTCATAAGGGAGCACGAAGATGGCTGAGCGCATTAAAACAGTATGGGGATACCGTCACTTAATACTCGGCATTATATGGCTGCTTTACCTGATTAACTATTTTGACCGGATTAGCGTCCTTACATTCCTTCCCTACATTCAAAAAGACCTCCAATTAACCGCTGTTCAAATCGGGTGGCTGGGGTCGATATTCTTTTTCGGCTACTCGCTTGCCCAGTTTCTGGCCGGGTACCTTGCCGACAGAATGGGGCCGAAGAAAACGATGAACATCGCAATCTGGATCTTCACCCTGATAACCTTTATCACCGGCTTCGTTCGAAACTACACGCAGTTCATTATTCTTCGCCTGAGCCTGGCGGTGGGCGAAGGACAGCACTTTGCGCCTGCTTTGAGAATGATTGCGAACTGGTTCCCGAGAGAGGAAAAGGGCCGGGCGAGCGGCTTCTTTTCCACGACGTGGGCGGTGGCTCCCGCGATCGTACCTATTCTGGTCACTCAGCTTGCCGCCGCTTTCTTTGGCGGAGCATGGCGCCCGGTGTTCTTCGTACTGGCCGTTCCGGGTTTTATCGGCGTCTTTCTTTTGTGGAAATTCACCAATGACTCCCCCAAAGCTATGTACGAAAAAGGAAAAGTGAAAAAAGAAGAGTACGACATGATCACGGCCTCCGTAGACGTCGAGGCCAGCGAGCACGGAAAGACTTACAGCGCGAAAATCTTTTTGACCGACGTCCAGTTCTGGCTCTATGTCCTTGGACTTTTTATCATGCTGATGATTTACTGGGGAATGACCACCTGGATCAGCACATTTCTGGTCAAGCAGCATGGATTGGATCTTAAGACCATGGGTTTTTATGCATCGCTCCCCTACGTCGTGGCCTTCTTCTCGATGTATCTTGGCGGAACGATGGCCGACAAGTGGTTCGGGGGAAAACCCAAGGTGGTAACGATTATTTGCTTCCTGGGATGCATTCCGGCCCTCAACATGATCGGGCATGTCTCCAAGGGCAATACTTCGATGCTGCTGCTCTGCCTGGCGATCGGCGGTTTTTTCGTCAACCTGGCGTGGGGCATGATGTATGCCTTCCCCTCATGGCGCTATCCCAAGGAACTGGTCGGCCGCGCCGTCGGAGTCTCAAACGGCATCGGACAGTTCGGGGCTTTTCTATCGCCGATGATTGCGGGTTATCTGGTCATAACACTCCCCGACAAATCATTTGACTTCCACAATGTTTTCCTGTTCTGGTCGTTACTGGCAGCGGTCGGAGCAATTGGCATCTCGTTTTTGAAGGAGAAGTCCATTCTCGAAACCGGCCAGGTTACGGCCGCCAAACCCGCGATGGAAGGGCAATAGGTGACTGTGTACCGAAAGTTCTGCAAATAAATAACCCAGAAAGGCGTGGGGAGCCAGGCCCCCACACCCCCTTCGCAGCTTCGCTGCTCACTGTGGCGCTCTGCCGTGCGCGCCTAGCGCACGGCAGAAATCCCGGGGGCTGCGGCGAATCTTTATAGTGAAAAATCTTTATAGTGAAAATATCTTTAAAGTGAAAAATCTTTCCCCCGCTCTTTTGAGCTTTCGCAATTTGCAGTATATTGCTCACACGATCCAATAGATCGAGGTCGAGGATGCAGGGCCGGCAATAATTCTGCGGAGTACCCAGTCGCACCGATTCGCCGGGAAGCGGCCAGCTCTCCATGTCCACCGGATCTCGTGCTGGCATCACCGGACTACTTCTCGTTCCACTTTGCTTCTGAAGGGGGAAACTATGGAAATCAGAAATGTAACTGTATTAGGCGCTGGGATAATGGGTTCGGGCATAGCCCAGGTGGCTGCCCAGGCGGGGTTCAGCATAAACCTGTGCGACATTGAAGACCGTTTCGTTCAAAAAGGCCTGGCTGAGATCAGAAAAATCCTCGAGCGCGCCGTTTCAAAGGGAAAGATGCAGGCCTCGGACGCCGAGGCAGTTATGGGACGCATCAAAGGAACGATTAATCTCAAAGAAGCGACGTCCGACGCTCAGATCGTCATAGAAGCGATAGTCGAAGTGATGAGCGTCAAGCGCGAAGTCTTCAAGGAACTTGATTCCATTTGCCGACCCGAAACGTTGCTATGCTCGAATACCTCGGGCCTTTCCATCACCGAAATGGCATCCATGACAAAGCGGCCCGACAGCGTCATAGGCATGCACTTCTTCAACCCTGTCCCGGTGATGAGGCTGGTGGAGCTGACACGCGGGTATCTAACCTCCGATGCTACCTTTGCCATCGCAAAAAGCTTTGTCGAAAAAGTGGGGAAGACCCCTATCGAAGTAAAGGAAGCTCCCGGCTTCGCCGTCAACCGGATCCTCTGCCCCATGCTAAACGAGGCGATTTTCGCGCTCTCGGAAGGAATCGCGACAGCCGAAGACATCGACCGTGGAATGGTCCTGGGCGCGAACCATCCCATCGGACCTCTGGCCCTGGCGGACATGGTCGGTCTCGACACGCTTCTGTACGTCCTGGAAGGTCTCCATAAGGAACTGGGTGAAGACAAGTACCGGCCCGCCCCTCTGCTTCGCAAGATGGTGCGTGCAGGCTATTTCGGGCGCAAAACAGGCAAAGGATTCTTTGATTATACACAATAGACCGGCTGCCGCAGGGCTTGTGCTGAGCGTTTACCGAAAGTTCTGCAGATAAATAACCCGGAAAAGCGCGGGGAGCTTGGCCCCCCACACCCCCTTCCGCCTCTGGTCATGGACAGATCAGGGATAGCGTCGAGATATTGTGGCGCTGCGGTGGCGGCCTCCGGCCGACGCCGAAAGCGCCTAGCGCTCGGACGTGCGCGGCTGCGCACGGCAGAAATCCCACGAACTGCGCGGGGGATCTTTAAAAGTGAAAAAACTTCCCCCCGCTCTTTTGAGCTTTCGCAATTTGCAGAATATTGCGCACACAATCCTTGGGTTTGCAGAACATCTGGATCGATTCCCCATAATCAAACGAACCGGGGCATGTCAAGCGGTTTGGCATTTCTTTGACTTCACCGGCGCCTGTGATTGAATTTCTGCGCAGTCACCCGGGCGCATGAGATTCAAGGGGTACGGTCATCAGAGCCGTACCCTCTTCCCATCGCTTATCCTCGCGTTATGAAACGCCCCTGCGTCCGGACTTCCCGGCCGGGGGACTTTTCTCCCGAGCCTTTATTCGCTCCCACAAACCCACGCGGGCTGTTTTACGCGGCGCTTCCGTCCTAACTCCTTACACCAAATCAGGGTCGGCAGAGTTTCGCGGCGCTGACGTTGGCATTGACGTTGTCATCGCCATACCTGAACTTGCTCAGAGGAAGGATAATTTTTATTCTTTCTGCGGGAAACGGGGTTCTGGCAGGAAGTCAGATATGATGTGCATCTCTAAATAAGTGCGAGGGTACCAACGACTTAAGATATAGGAGAGCTGTCTTAACCTTGGTTGAGCCGCTCGTTTACAACAAAATGCAGTAGGATTGACAACGTCCAAGCTCAGACGCGGCCCTGACAGCACGAAGTGGCGGCGTTGAATCGCGGCCGGAGCTCCTTATAGGCAGGGGCGAGCTGTCCGACTCTGCTACCTTGCCAAAAAGCAGAGGTGGTAAAGTGATAAGAAGTTCCGTTTCGGGACTTAAGGGTAGCACGACAATCCTTAGAGAAGCAGCAATTGTCCCTATCTCTGCAAATTTAAGCGGCAAAAGTATACTGGGTTCCAGCCGTATTTATGATGAATTCGTTGGGCATCTCCCTGCTGAAAGCCACAGTCGCCTCGAATCCAGTACAATGGGCCGGTACGACATAG
Source organism: Syntrophobacteraceae bacterium (assembly GCA_052143075.1). Lineage (GTDB taxonomy): Bacteria > Desulfobacterota > Syntrophobacteria > Syntrophobacterales > Syntrophobacteraceae > SbD1. The sequence continues at coordinate 24,217 of JBKQTS010000176.1, forward strand.
TCCGGCTCCATGGCCTTGATATCGGCAACCGTACTCTGAATGATCTCGGGCTTCGCATTAGTCAGATGGAAACCTCCCAAGATCGCGTGGATCTTGTCTGTGCCCGCACTTTTCTGTGCCTGTTTAACCGTGTTGACGATTCCGGCATGTGCACAGCCGGACAGAACGACCAAGCCTTTCCCTTTTAGATTAAAGAAGAGTGCCTGCTCACCAGGAAAAGTATCGTGTTCAATCTTTTCGCCACGCTTTACTTGAAAAGTCGTCGACACTTTCTCATAGGCTGTAACTCGCTCGATGTTCCCGGAAAAGTATGCACCTGGTACGATCTCTATCGAAGTTTTCACCTCCACAACCTTCAGGCCAAGGGTTTCGATATCTTCTTTCCTCAGCTGTCCAAAGTCTATAGGTTCAGTTGCTCCTGGACGGAGGAGGTACCTCTTGGCAAACGCCTCCTCGCCCACATAGAACGGTGTCCCTCCAGCAATCCGCGACTGATTCCGTTCGAGGATACTAACCGCACTCATGTAGTGATCATAATGGCCGTGGCTCAAACTGAATGCATTTGTCTTACCAATATCCAGCCCTAGTAGTGCGATATTGTTCATGACTCCCACCGGATCAAGTCCGTAATCGAACATACAGACGCTTGTTTTTCCATTGACAACAGTCTCTATGTAAAAAGAAATGCCGTGTTCCGCGTGAATCGACCTCGGCGGCACTAAGTGATACCTTTTCGTGTTTTTGCCGTCGGCTCGAGTAGTGTCGTAATAGTTGTCTGTCAACACCCAAATGGTCAGTTTATCGACCTCGCTAATACCAGTGGTAGCCTGTGCCATCACGCTTTCCATTATTCCATCTCCTGCAGCGATGAGTGCACCAGTTGCTAAGGAATACTTCAGAAATTCCCTACGGCTCACTCCACTATCCATAGTCCACCTCCTTTGTGTCTTTACATTATCTTGGCCAAAAAGTAAGGCAGTAAAAACCAGTCTAAAGCATCTGAGGCTTTCGCTTTCAGTCGGTCAACGCAGGCACGACGGGGCACGAATCGTCCGTAGTGCAACGAAAGATTCTAATCTTGATGCGAAAACATGGACTAGTGGTAGGATACGACTGGATCGTAGCAGAGTCAATCAAGGAATACCTGATTCGATACAGCCTTGTCTGGCGGCAGTATAGGTTCCGGCAATATTTGCCAGAATAGGAAGATAAGGTGGAAGAGGATCGCAGTTGCCTCAACCCTCCTTGCCAACGTGGAAAGAATCCAGTTTGCAGCGAATTGGGAAACAAATGATTCGAAAACGGCGAGGATTTCGGCGCTTCTTTTCTCAACAACGAGGAGAGTTACCGTAACATCCTGACATGTTACTTTTACTTTCCTCCTTGTACTAAATAATGTAGAGCAGTCAGCTTCGATATCGGAGGGAATGAGCGCCCAGCAACGAATTTATTGATGCGAGTGTTTACTTCAAGACCCCTGGCAGGAGGGCTGTTTGCTCAGGAGAACACCAGCCCGACTGCCATAAACGTGTCTGACAACCGTAGTTGCGCAATCGGGAAGATTTTGCCAAACATGGCCATCCGGTTGGCGATTCAAATTGGAGAAGGAACGATGAGCGATCGTATTTATGTGGAAAAGGCCGCAGATACAGGCGTCAATAAGATCAATCTGCTGGTAAATGACCCTTCACGCTACATGCTGCGCTCACTCGGCGCAGGCATGTTCCTGTCAATTGTCGTGTTCGTGTTCTGGACGTTGATGCACAACCTCCAAGACATGCCTTTCGGCAAGGTGATCGCGTCGGCTTTTTTTGGGGTTGGGCTCATGGGCATTGTGTTTGCAAATGCCGAGTTATTTACTAGCAACAACATGTACCTCACCGTGTCCTCCGCCGAAGGTCGGACGAGTTGGAGACAAGCCGTGATGCTCTGGATTGCCTGCTATTTCGGCAATCTTGCCGGCACGGTTTTCATTGCGTTGCTGCTCTTCGGTGCGGGCTCCCTTAGTGAATTACCCGCCAATCATGCGCTGTTCACCGGCGCTTTGCATAAAGCTCACCTGGCAGGGCATGTAATCTTTATGAAAGGTATTCTGGCCAACTGGATTGTGTGTCTGGCCGTGCGCCTTGCGCTGCGAAGCAAGGAAGACGTTGCCAAGATCATGATTTTAGTTCTCGTTGTGTTCATCTTCGTATACCTAGGCTTCGAACATTCGATCGCCAACATGGGAACTTTCTCTATGGCAATGCTAGGCGGAAGCGCCCTAACGTTAGGCGATGCGTCGCACAACCTGCTCTACAGCACCTTGGGCAACGTCGTTGGAGGAGTGTTGCTTGTTGGGCTACCCTTCGTTTACATCAATCCAAGCGAGCGGGAAGAACAGATCGGTCCCACTCGAGTAATCGCGGAACTGTGATATCAGTCGACTATGGATAAGGCTCAGTCAGTCGAGCAATCGTGTGAAGCCGTAGCTGCCGTAATGATAGCTGAGAACGCTGCACGCAGGGCTGAGGCAGCCGCCGACAAGTGCGAAGCAATGTTCAAAAGAGGCCTGAAAAAGCAAATACCGGTTTTTTATTTGCTGATAATGAAAGGATATCTTGCCAAAGGTAGAACCTGCAGTCTGCCTCGATTTCGTGAATGTATGATCTGGACGTAGCAAATTTTCAGGACGTCGAAATTTCAATGTCCAGGAGAGTTAAATGCGTTCCTGTGCCCGTCTGCTCGAATCAACATGTTACTGGGAACAACTTCGCCAAAATTACAGACTAGGCCAGAACATGAATGATTCAGGGTGGCTAAAATTTTGGAATGCGTAAGTTGAGGCTATCAGGTATTTTTCTCCACCGGCAAGGTTATTATAAATGTCGATCCTTCCCCCGGCTTGCTTTTCGCGGTCATACTCCACCCGTGCCGCTCCACGATTTTCCGGCAGATAGCCAGTCCCATCCCGGTTCCTCCGTAGGCGCTCCTGCCGTGGAGTCGCCCAAAAGGCACAAATATGCGGTCCAGGTATTTCTCATCGAAGCCGATACCGTTATCTCCCACGAATATCCTGTACTCATGATCTGTTCGCAGGGAATATATCTTTATGTGGGGCTGTTTTTCGCCACGGAATTTCAGTGCGTTTGCAATGAGGTTTTGGAAAAGTTGATAAATCCGGCTTTTTACAGATTTGACGGCAGGTAACTCAAATACTTCCACTCTGGCTCCCAGTGTTTCAATGTTTAGCTCCAGGTCCGAAATCACTTCCATCACAGTCTGTCGCAAATCGACAGTGTCCAAAGGCTCGGGGCGGCCAGCCACACCGGCATATTCAAGAAGATCGCGGATTAACTGCTGCATCCGCGTTACCGCATTCTGCATCCTGATGAGATAATCTTTTCCTTCCGCGTCCAGCCTGTCGCTATATTTGGTCTCAAGCATATTCCCGAAGGACTGGATTTTTCTAAGAGGTTCACGGAGGTCATGAGACGCAATGCAGGCAAATTCCTCAAGTTCCCGGTTACTACTCTCAAGTCTTCCCACAAGGGCCTTAAGTTTTTCCCGCGCTTTTTTCCGATCCGTGATATCGGTCATTGTCGTCAGGGAAAGATTTTGACCATCTGAATCCTGCAGGTATGTACTATCAAGTTGAACGTAACAGTCGATCCGGCTTCTTCCGTTAAGCTTCATCTCGCAGTTGCGGGGCTGTTTTGTTTTAAGGACCTTCCTCAAATGAAGGTGTAGTTCCTCTCTGCAATCCTGCTCCACGTAAAGATCAAACGGCTTCCCGATCAGGATGCTTTTTTCCATTCCCAGTTGCCCCGCGGCAGTCAGGTTAGCTTCAACTATACTGCCTGCTTCACTTATGGTCAGGTAGCTTACAGGGGCGAAATCATACAGGTCGGAGTACTTCTTTCCGGACTGCTCCAGTTCCCACTGCACGGAGCGAAGTTCTTCGTTCCGTTTTTCAAGTTCAACATGGTGAGCCAGTAACTCCTCGACAAGCTTGCCCACATCCTCTATCGGTACCTTCTCCATCGATGAGCGTCTGGATTCCGGAGTCTCACCGGCCCATCTACGAAGTTCGGCAATTTTTGCATCAAGGTCCTTCATCGCTGTCCAATCCCAATTCTTAATATTCGAAAACTGCAAAGATTTTGGCGCTCCATTGCTCAAAAGGCCGGAGAGCAATACTGACACCATCTTTTGGCCTTCTATTCCAAGAGGTCCAACACCTGTCTGACTTTTGCCGAAAACTCATCGATTCCGAATGGTTTGTGAATGAAATTCACTCCTTCGTCTAAAATGCCGCGATGTGCTATCACGTCGGCTGTATAGCCTGACACATAAAGGCACTTGAGGTTAGGACGGATGACTCTGAGCTGTTCTGCCAGTTCCCGGCCGTTCATCCCCGGCATCACCACGTCGGTTATAAGCAGGTGGAGATCTTCCTTATGCTCCTCGGCAATACGTAAGGCTTGAACCGGCGCCGGCGACGCAATCACCGTGTAGCCCAGGTGTTCGAGAATCATCTTGCTGAGATCCAGGATCGGTTTATCGTCCTCGACCAGCAGGATGGTTTCCGTACCTGTCGCGAGATTGCCGGCCGCCTCCTGAGAGGGAACCTGTGCGGTTTCAGCCTCACACCGGGGCAGGTAGATTTTAAACGTGGTTCCCTTCCTCAATTCGCTGGAAACATAAATAAAACCGTCGTTTTGTTTAACGACGCCGTAGACTGTGGACAATCCCAGCCCGGTCCCCTTGCCTACTTCCTTAGTTGTAAAAAAAGGCTCGAAGATATTCTCGCGGATCTCCTTGCTCATACCCGTTCCGGTATCGCTGACGGTCAGCAGAACGTATTCTCCAGGAATGAATTCCGGGGTTTCTGCCCTATCGGAGTCATCGATCACAACGTTCTCGGTCTTCATAGTTATAGCGCCTACTCCGGGAATGGCATCTCGTGCATTGACCACAAGATTGGCCAGAATCTGATCTACTTGAGATGGATCAATTTTGACTTTCCCGAGATCGAGGCCCGGATGCCAGGACAGATCGATATCCTCGCTTATTAGCCGCTTCAACATCTTGAGCATGCCTGAGATCGTGTTGTTCAAATCGAGTATTTTGGGTGCGGCGGTCTGCTTGCGTGCAAAGGCCAGCAGTTGTCGGGTAAGGTCCGCTGAACGAAGGCCTGTTTCGAGGATTTCTTTGAGGTTGTTTCGGAGTTTGTCAGTGGAAAGGTTCAGTTCCAGGGCCATTTCCGCTCGGCCAATGATCACACCCAGCATGTTGTTGAAATCGTGCGCCACGCCACCGGCCAACCGTCCTACCGATTCCATCCTTTGGGCCTGAAACAGTTGTTCCTCAAGTCTTTTTCTTTCCTCCTCTGCTCGCTTGCGATCGGTAATGTCATATACAAGGCTCAAGATAAACTGCTGCCCGGCTACCTCGATCACTTCCGCCGAAAAAAGCACATCCCCGATCTCACCGGATTTCCAGCGGAACCGGGTTTCAAAGTCCTTTACCCTGCCTTGCTTTTTCAGTGTCTTTTGCCACTTAGGCCGGTCTTCAGGATCAGCCCATATTCCTAGATCCAGCGGGTTTTGGCCGATAACCTCCTCGCGTGTGTGGCCCGATAAGTCCAGGAACGCATCATTTATGTCGACAATTTGACCGCTCAAGCTGGTAATACTGGTGCCGATGGGACTGGCGCGAAAGAATCTGGAGAAGCGTTCCTCACTCTCGCGCAACGTGTTTTCGGCCCGCTTCTGCTCGGTGATGTCACGACAAATGTGGACGCTCCCTAAAAGTTCACCACCTGAGCCAAAAAGCGGCGATACGCTTACGAGGAAATCGCCGCATAGGCGTTCTTCGTGCATATCCGCGCTGTGTCCGATTCCATCTCCGATCAACAGCCTGTGGGGACAAAACGGCGGAGGCTCATTCGTCCCATGGACAGCGTGATGACACCTCAGCCCGATGCACTCTGCCGGGGTTACGCCTAACCTGGCTGCCATGGCCTTGTTCACGCGGACAATCCGGTAATCCTTGTCAAGTATGGCAATCAGGTCGGGCACTGCATCAAATGTCCTTTCCCAGTCCTCCTTCGCTCGCAGGACCGCCTCCTCCGCCCGCTTGCGCTCGGTGACGTCACGGATAATGGCGATTATTCTCATTGGACTGCCGTTAGGAGAATAAATGACAGATGCGTTGACCTCTCCGATAAAGCGGGTCCCATCATTCTTGATCAGTGTGTATTCAACGCCTGTGAGCGTTCCTTCCTTCAGCAGACGCCGTATATTCGCAGATGCCTTTTCGTGCTCTTCCGGGGCAATCCAACTTAATATACTGCGTCCAAGGACCTCGTCAGCAGGCGAATCTCCATACATTTCCATGGCCTTAGGTGAAGTGAAGACGATCGAGCCATTCAGGTCCGCCACCACGATTGGGTCGGGGGATAAGCCGACAAGCGTGCGATACATCTCCTCGCTCTCCCGCAGAGCCGCTTCCGCCCACTTGCGCTCGGTGATATCCTGATTTGCTCCTCGAGTCTTGACGACCCTACCCGTCTGGTCGCAAACAACCACGTAACGGACGATGATGTGGCGCTCCTCCCCATCAGCGCGGATGATTCGGTGCTCCAATTGACGGGTGAAATTGGGATCGGTGGTTGCCAACGTTTTTGCGATTTCGTCGGCGACCAGATGAGATTCCTCCAGCGGAAAGAACTTGAGGGCATAGGCCTCGGCGGTCATAAGCGGCCCCCCTTCAAGCTGGGAGGTGGTGCCGTAGAGCGCATAGAACTGGTCATCGAAACTAAACATGCCGGTTTCAACATCGTATTCCCACTGCACCAGCTTGGCGAGGTCCATAGCTACCTTGAGCCGCGCCTCGCTCTCACGCAGAGCCTCTTCCGCCCGCTTGCGTTCGGTAATCTCCATATCGAGTGCATCGGTCCTCTCACGAACCAAAACTTCGATCCGCGCAGTGCGGCCGGTCGCAACAAGGAGAAAGGCGCAGGCACAAGCGGCAAAAATGAGTCCGCCTGCGAGCACACTCCATGCTTGAAGAGAGCGGTGCTCAGCCAGGTAATCCGCTGTGGGAGAAAAGGACACCTGCCAGCGCCGCTCGGCGATCTCCAGGGTGGATGCCAGCCAGGGTGCAACAGAGGTTACGTTTCGGCTTGCGGTCTTGGAATCATCCACGGCCAGCGTGGCCGGCATGGAGTCATAAAGAAGTTGTTCTCCCCGGTCAGCCGTCAAGTCGGTAAGCTGAATCCGGATACCCTGCGTCTCTGCCTGACCAACCACGACACGCATGGCATCCCCGATACGGAAAACACCGAGAGCAAAGCCCCTGAGGGCTTCACCAAGCTCTTGCTCACCGGGATTAGAAGTTTTACTGTCATAGATCGGCATAAAGACTAAAAAGCCATATTGGCCCGACTTTTCCTGCACCAAAGTGATGCGGCTGGTTCCAACCGGTTTTCCGGTCATGGATGCCTGGTTCAAAGCGCTCAGACGGTTCTTGTCCGACGAGAGATCAAAACCGAGTGCCTTCTCATTTCCCTTGTAGGGCTCCACATAATAGACCGGGAAGTACTCGGGCTGTGGTGCGCGCTCGACAAATTGTCCTTGTTGCCCTCTTTCCGTTATCTTAAATTCCGGGTATCCGTCTCGTCGTGCTGATTCTTCGTAACCCGAGCGTTCCGCATTTAGCACCATGGGTATCCATTCCAGTGCTTGAATGCCCTGGTGACGAGCAAGCCAGTATCGTGCAAATACACTGAACTTATCACGGTCAATCTCACCGGAGGCAGCTAAGAAACGCACCTCCGAATAAAGAGCGTCGAGGTGGGCATTCCACTCCTCTTTTATCTGGCTTGCGATCAGTTCAGCCTGTAGTTTGAACTCGGTCTCGATTCGCTGCTGTTCTTTGTTACTCCCGAATATATGAAAGGAGATTATCACAAAGAGGAGCAGGCATAACGGCAGGGCGACGGAGGTCCGTCTGAGCTTCCAGATCTCTCCGTGCTTTACAGAAAGGCTCAATAAGACCGGGGTTACCACCATCGCGCCAATGGCATTACCGATCCAGCAGGTTAACCAGTTGAACCAAAAGTCATGCGCAGAGATGGCTCCCGCCATCCAGAGACAGGTCACACTGATGGTCGCGTTGACCAAACAACTCAACGGCCCAGCCAACAGCAAGAATCCAACCACATCCCGCAGCCGGTAGAGGATAAGCGGACGGCCCACAAAGCGGAAGATCAGATAAGCACCAAAAACGGCCTGGAGGGCGGCGCCGGCGCCGATTACCCCTGACAATACGGTCGAGACCGGCAGAATCGCCTTGCCGGCATTCAGAACTGGCCACAAGCCGGCAGCAAACGAACCGAGCCATACGCCAAACCAGACTCGATAACCCCACAGGAGGGCGGCTGCTAATGCCAAGCCCGCCGGAGGCCATATGGCTGATGCGTAGCCGGGTGGGATGGCCAGCATCAGGCTAAGCCTCACTAACACAAAATACGCGGCTGCAATTCCGAGAATCGCTATGAAAGATGTCGGGGTGGTTCCATGCGTATATGAATTCTCTTTCATGTTTCACCTATTGGACCAGCGCGGCCATTCGAGCAGAAACCTACAGTTCGGACTGATAGAGATGCCTCGCACCTTGAATTGAAAGGGACAAACTCAATTGGACTCACCCCTGCTCATAGGGTAAACCTTGAATTGTCAGATCTCCGCATCATATAAGGTATCACCTGATCAGGGGTTCGGATTTGCCAAAGTGGACCAGAGCCTTTCCGTTGCCTTTTTGGATCTGCCTGTTGCTATTTTTATTCAGGGCCATGAGGCCCCTGGATGTACTCTTGATAATTTTCCTCAGCATCCTTCATCACTTACCGGCGAGGCTCCTGCTACATTTCCGTTGCTATTTGCGCCCCCTACAAGCTTGACTAAGTCTCCCACAAACTCCTTCAGATGTTCGGCTTGGGATCTCATTTCCATGGAAGCTGAAGCAGACTCTTCGGCATTGGCCGCATTCTGTTGAACCACCTTGTCCATCTCGGCCACTGCCTTATCCAACTGGTCAATCCCCTGTGCCTGTTCCTGAGATGCGGAAGCTACCTCGTCTATTAACTCGGCCATCTTTGATGCACGGGTTGCCACCTGTGAAAAATCCCTGCCTGTCGTCTCGACAAGATCGGAACCTACTTTGACATTGCTGACCGTCGCCTCGATCAGCCCAGCCGTGTTCCCGGCAGCATCCGCCGCACGCATGGCCAGGTTTCTCACTTCATCGGCAACAACCGCAAATCCAGCTCCAGCCTCACCGGCCCTGGCCGCTTCGACTGCAGCGTTCAAAGCCAGCAGGTTGGTCTGAAAGGCTATCTCTTCAATAGTCTTAACGATTTTCCGCGTCTCGTCGCCGGCTCGGGCAATCTGCGTCATAGAGCCGGTCAACCGCTCCATTGATTGATTGGCCTGGTTGACGATCTCCGTCACTTCCCTCATAAGCTGATTGGTTTGAGCGGCATTCTCCGCATTCCGTCTCGTCATCGCAGCCATCTCCTCGAGAGATGAGGAAGTCTCTTCAATAGCAGCGGCCTGTTCACTGTTTCCCTCAGCCAACTGCCGGGAAGCGGAGGAGACCTGGTCGGCTGCCGTGGCAACCTGCTCGGCGCCCTCGCTCAGGCCCCTCGCCACGCGATTGATTGGTCGGGTGATGGAGTTGCTGATGAAATAAAGAAGCAGTATGATCAGCAGCAGCCCACCGGCAAAAAGGGATAAATTCAAGACGGTCACCCTGTCGGCATCTTCTACCACCTCTTTATAAGGACAAACCGTAAGAATCATCCAATCAACCTTACTGCACTTCCCAGCGAATGCCATCCATTTCTGGTTCTGAAATTCATACGTCAAATGCCCGTTATTGAGACCGAGCAACTTGCGGCCGAAATCGTGTTCGGCCAGATTCAGTTTCATGATGAGGGACTTGTCCTTGTGGGCAAAGACGACACCGGATGAATCCGCAATGGCTATATATCCCGTCCGTAATACCTTCACGGGATCGACAAACTTTTCACTGAATTTTTCCAGGTCAGGCACAGCAAACAGGACTCCGATGACCTTGTCCCCATCCCGAACCGGCGCCGCCACGGCAAAAGCCGGTTTCCCCGTGGTTCTGGCGAGATAGACGCTGGAGACGTTGACTTCTCCATGCATGGCTTTTTTGAAATAATCCCGATCCTCCACGTTCACCTTGTTCACTGATTCCGGTAACGACGAGGCAATGACCTCTCCCCGGGCGTTGACGACGTGGATGTAGGATATCCCGAACGTGATTTTTACCTGCCCGGCCAGTTCGTTATTGGCCTTTTTCCCGGCTTCTTCAGTGCCTTCCCGCAGAACCGCTTGATATACGGACCTGGCCGCAGAACTCCCCAGCAAGGCTTTCAGATCATCTATCCAGGCATCAGCAAGCTCCGCTCTCGACTTGCAGATCAGAGAAAGCTCATCGAGGGCCTTTTCATTTAGGGTTTTGGCCGATATGAAGTGTGTGATTCCAGTAGAACTCCCCATTACCAGTACAATCAGGGCAATGGTTGGGAAAAGGATTTTCTGCTTTAAACTCCATTTCATGATAAAAGTCCGAATGTCTCAAATTCCTGATGCGTTTGCGAATTGAACGTTGCCAATGAAACGGGATGCAGCACTTTCCACATGCTTTCCGGCTCGACCTGTACAGGGGATCGCAGTACTTCTAACCTGCGCCGGGCAGAGGGCTGTTTCTTCATCGATTCAACCCTCTCCCTTGTTAAATTTGTTGTTCTGCTGCCCCCCGAGCATCTTGTTCAAGACGGCAGCGACATCGCTAAAATCACTGTCGACAACCGTGAAATACCGCGGCCGAAGCGCAAAGCCTTTCCTGATGGTAACCTGCTCTCTGTCGGGCAAAACCATGATGATTGGAAGGTCCCTGAGGAGTTCCTTGATGGAAAGAAGATTTGTAAGTTCGTCTTGATTCGCGGTTAAGATTACCGCCACAGTCAGATTGCTTCTGAATTGGCGAAGTCTGTAAGTCAGGTCATCGACCTTTCGGTAGACTTCAATTCTTTCCTGCACGGGAACCGAGGCTTCGATTGCAGCCTGAAGTCTTCCCCCGATGCCATCCACTACTGATGCAAAATAGAGCACACTCATTGGTCTTCATTCTCTGTTTGTTATGTTGCGGCTTTACAAAGTGCATTGAGGCTAAGGCAACGTTTGTGCCACGGAGGGTATGAGGGCTATTTTCGAGTCTTTGCTAGCATTTATCGGCGGGACGGCAGGATAGTCAACAAGACCGAATGGCAGAAAGGGGTAAGAATTCCGGGAATTAATATCAAATTCGGGATTTTGTCCCAATAACGGGACAATAGTATACCCCGACGGGAGCAACAAACAACACCCAAAGGGCGGGGCTTTAGATGTGCCCCTCCTGGAGGGCAAGATCATCCCACCCCTCCTGGCCGTCTATCAAAAAGCGAAACTGGAGTTTGGATTTTAGATTCTTATACGCCCGTGCGGGAGATCGAAACCATAAAGAAACCGGAAGACTGTCCGAGCCAGAAAAACAGGCTTTGTTACGTACAGCTCTCCTCTTTCCTGATTGACATGGCGGAGATTCACCTTGCCCACGATCTCAATCGGGACACCGCATGTGGATACATATGTTGCAGTATGTCTTCTGATTACAGTTATCGCAGAGATATTTTTCAATGATTGCGCCAAACCGCCCTGACCGAAGTGCCCTCATTTGGAGCCGACTTTATCGTGAATTCTCCTCCTGTAAGTTCGGTCCTTTCTTTCATTCCTATGATACCCAGGCTTTTTGCTGTAAGCGATTCCAGAATGTGGTCCAGGTCCATCCCGATACCGTCGTCGCTTATTTCAAGCTCAATGGCTCCATCTTTTCCGGCAAGACGAACGTCCACCCACTCAGGTTTGCCATGTTTAAAAGTGTTGTTCAGGGCCTCCTGGGCGATCCTGAATATTGTGGTCTTAAGATTATCGGGAATATCTTCTTCTTTGATCGTGGTCTCAAGCTCGATATGCTGGTTGGGATGAAGTTTTAGAAGCTCCTGGCGATACCATGCCAGGGTAGACAAAATTCCGTGTTCTGAGAGTATCATGGGCTTAAGGCCCATATAAATTGCTCTGGTCTCATCAATAGAGAGCTGTAGAATGGGAACGAATTCATTCAAAAGGCGGAGTGCTTCCTTGGATTTTTGCTTTTCCAGGGTGGTGATAACGTGCTCGATTCGAAACTTCAGGGCAGCAAGCGTCTGGCCAATGCTATCATGCAGATCTCCAGCAATCCGTTGCCTCTCATTTTCCTGGGCTTCAATAAGTCTGGAAGGCACCATGCAAAGTTTCTCATTGGCTAACTCCAGCTCCAATGTTCGCTCCTGTACACGCAATTCCAATTCATCGCGTGATTTACGAAGCTCGTCTTCCATCCGCATTCGTTCTGTAATCTCGACCTCCAGTTGGAGATTCCTCTCGGCCAGTGTCCGCTCGCCGCTCCGTGCGCGTTCCAGCGTTTCGTTCAGGTTCCGAGTGAACACTGCAAGAAACACGGCAGTTCCGATAAGTAGCGCTGAATGCGTCTCCAGGGGTACGAATCCGGTTGCCTTGTAAGGTGGAAACAAGCCGTTAGTCTCAGCCCACCAAAGTCCTGACAGGGCGACCAGGCTTAACGCTGCGACAGCGACCGCACCGCGATTGCCGAAATACAGACCGCCCCCAACAGTGCACAACATGAACAGTGACGCAATCGGAGAACGTATACTGCCGACAACAAAGACGCAGCAAACGGCACCGATAAAGAACAAAGACACCACCAACAACCCAATAGACTTGACATACCCACGGCGCAGCAGCAACAGCATGACCGGAGTCAGAGCAATCAGTATTCCCATGATAATGAGAACGCCTGAGTAACTGCCTTTCGTCAAGGCCCCGATCGGTACAAATACTAATCCCATGACCAGCGCAGCAAAAAGCATAGAATTGAGGAGACGCGCAATCCGGGTTCTTTCCTCGTCGTCGGCAAAGATCGGCGGAGCAAGTTTTGTTTTTAGCCTCTCCAGCAAGAGTTATCCCTTTTCTGCATGGATTAGGTAGATTGCGCAAGGGGAGGGACGGGACATTAACGAGAAATAAGATCCCGGATTTTCCTGATTTCTCCCGCTCTCTGGGCCGGATCGGATATACGGGATAATGGCCATGGCTTTCTCGTCGGTATCGTCCTTTATCTCAGTGATGGTAATGAACTTGTCCGCTTCAGGCGACTTGATTTCATTCGCATCTCCCTCTAACCTCCAGTTCGAAAGGTAAGGAATTCTAAACCGGAATAATGCATCAACTTCTACGCTTTGCATCGAAACTCCAATTTAGGACCGGATTTTGTCCGAAAAACCCCTGGTGCACTCCAGAATCCCCAACAGCATACAATTTCCCCATTAAAATACGCAAATGAAATGTGAATCCGACAGGTTTTGGCAATTTTCTCATCGAATTCCCCTTTTGAAATTATGTGATTAAATGTGCGTAACGTCTTGAAAGTGCACTCGCAGCGCCTGGGCTGTCGGTTCCCCGCGCCTGATTCCGGTCAGGCTGCTTTCTGCTTGAGCAATTCGTCATTACTGAGTACCCGGTTGATATCGAGCAGGATTTTTACACTCCCGGATGTTTTGGCCATTCCCAGAATGTAGTCTGTTTTCAGAGTGGTCCCGAACTCCGGGGTCTCTTCGATGTCCGAGCCCTTGATGTTCAGGACCTCCGAAGCTGAATCCATAAGGACTCCCATATGCAGTTTCCCACTGCCCGAATCGGTCTCAACCGTTAATTGCCCTATTTATTGCCATGAGGAAAAATTGCCGCGCCACTCAATCCGTGCACCTGGCTTGCGCCGGTGCGTGGATTAGAAATCGGAAACTTCCTCATCAAAAGGGATAACCTGCTCCGGACCCGAATAGGATTTAAAGACAGGGGCCGAAGCCTTTCCATCGCCCTTCTTGAGTTGGCCGTTTGCTTTATTTTTGTATGCTGCAATCATCTGCGGCTCTTTTGCGGCCTTCTTCAAGGCGACCTTTTCCCGCATTGCTGTGGCGCCTCCGATTGTTGAATGGCCGTTGGCGCCTCCCACCAGGATTGCCAGTTCGGCCACAAATTCTTTCATTTGCCCGGCTTGAGCATTCATTTCCTCAGAGGCGGAGGCGGATTCCTCGGCATTCGAGGAATTGCGCTGAACCACGTTCTCCATTTCACTAACTGCTTTGGAGATTTGTGTAATCCCCTGGGCCTGTTCTCCGGATGCCGCTGAGATTTCCCCCACCAATTCTGCCATTTTGGCGGAGCTGGTTTGCACCTCGGAGAATTCGGCGTTGGTCTTTTGCACAACTTCAGAACCTTGCTTTATTTTCTTGACTGTCCCTTCAATCAGATTGGCGGTATTTTTTGCCGCCTCGGCAGCTCTCATGGCCAGGTTTCTCACCTCATCGGCAACAACGGCAAATCCCGCTCCGGCCTCACCGGCCCTGGCGGCCTCAACCGCAGCGTTCAGCGCCAGCAGGTTCGTTTGAAAGGCGATTTCGTCAATGGTCTTGATGATCTTCGAGGTCTCTTCGCTGGCTTTTGAAATCTCCTGCATGGAAGCGGTCAACTGCTCCATTGAGCCGTTGGCCTGACCGACAACCTGCCTGGTCTTGTTCATCAGATCATTGGCCTGATGAGCGTTTGCGGCATTCTGCTTTGTCATGGAGGCCATCTCTTCCAGAGACGAGGAGGTCTCCTCGATGGCCGCCGCCTGCTCGGATGCCCCTTCGGCAAGTTCCTGGCCGGCGGATGAAACCTGGGCAGAAGCTGCAGCTACCTGGTCGGCGCCCTCACCCAGACCGGCAATCGCCTCCTTCAGTGGACGGGTTATACTGCGAGTTGCAAAAAAACAGATTGCCGCACCCGCCGCAATGGATAGAAGCACCAGTACCATCGTTATAAATATCGCATGGCCGGCCATGTCCCGTATGTTGCTTTTCGTTTCGACCATTCGCTTGGCGCCCTCTGAGGAAAACCCCTGGGCTGCCTTTTCCAGCCCGTGGATGGCGTCCTTATACTGATTTATCGCTTCGTTGCCCTCCTGCGGGGTCTCTATCTTCCCCTCCTGAATCAGGCTTAACACTTTGTTAAAACCGGTCTCATAGGCCGCCGCCTCGGTTCTCATTGACTTTATGTTATCTTTGTCTTTTTCCAGGGTGGCCGCCGTTTCTAAATCGTTAAGTCTGGCCAGCAGATGTTCCTTCGCGCCTTTCCATTCACCCACGTACTTCATCATTACTTCTTTGGATTTTATGTTGAGAAAGCTATCCTTTTCAAACCGTCTCAGTTCCAATACATCCGCCCTGGCCCTGGCGGAATGCTCGGCAAGCGCTGCGTCGGTTTTCAGCATTAAGTCAAACGCACTTATTGCCCCTTCAGAAATTCTGTGGGCACTCCAGTATCCTACCCCACCGACTCCGGCCAACAGAATTAGTATGGCGCCAAAACCAATAAGCAGGCGCCTTCCGATCGTCCAGTTTGTAATCTTCATCTCTTTCTCCTCTTGAAGTCAGATACCTCCGGCCAAGCCGGAGGCCTGAGAAACCATGGACCGCTCAAAGCGGTTGTAAACCGATGGCCACCTAAAAAGTGGCAACCCTTAGAACATTTGAAGTTGGTCAAGGCGTTTGTCTTCGGCCTCTTGTTTCTTGATATATTCCCGAATGACCTTCTCGTCTCTGCCAACTGTTGATACGAAATAACCTTTGGCCCAAAAGTTATGGCCTGTGAAATCCCTTT